>DULR01000083.1 GCA_012840245.1 Clostridiaceae bacterium | reverse complement strand
CAAAATGAGTCAAAGTGTCCGTCCCCTGAACTCAAAATGAGTCAAAGTGTCCGTCCCCTAAACTCAAAGCAATTAAAAAACGGGCATTTAGAGTGCCCGTTTTTTGAGCGACTTTAGCCACTTTGTCATCTCTGGGCGCAGCGAAGGATCTTCTTTTTTAAAAATAGGGGACATAGACGGCTCCATCCCGCTGCTTGCCGCTCTTTTCTTTGTATAGCAACATTTGATGGTCTTAACAATAAAGGACTTGATTCATATAATGGTAAGGAAGAGGGAGGGAAGAGCTATGAAATATGAAGAATTGAAAGAGTATCTGAAAAAGAATCCTTACTGTTTCCGTACCATGGAGGAAAAAGAGAAGGAGTTCGATCTTAAGATCATGGAGCGCGAAGGCAGAAAAATCGTTTTTGCCAAGGCCTCCAAGGACAAATATAATTACTGAAACAATACTTTCAATAAAGGGTATAGTTGCTGCCTCTCGCTAATATATATAGTATCGGGACATCAAGCCGAATTAGGCGCTGTGCGGGAGGCAGGCGCATGAGACATTACATAGAGGAACGCGCCTTGGAGCTTGGGAGCTTCATAATTGAGAACAGGTCGACGGTCCGGGCGGCTGCACAGAGTTTTGGAATATCAAAATCTACAGTGCATAAGGATGTGACCGAAAGATTGGCAAAATTGGATCCATTAATGGCCCGGCAGGTTAAGAGGATACTGGACGAAAACAAAGCGGAGCGTCACATCCGCGGTGGTGAAGCAACAAGACTAAAATACGGTAGAGATAGCAGAAAAGTCGGTTGAAACCGACTTTTTGCATTGTGGCAAAATATCATCGTATCAGATTTGGAGCATATTTCTATTTTCTATTGATATCAGGGAAATATATTGATAATATTAAAACTGTGTACAATGTTAAATACAGGTATTGTTATGAAAAGGGGTTGTAAAGGTTGGGCCTTGGATTGGATATCGGTTTGGACTTGGGAACCGCCTCGGTTTTAGTTTATGTTAAGGGAAAAGGAATAGTTTTACGTGAGCCCTCTGTTGTGGCTATCGATAAAAGCACCGACAGGATCCTGGCGGTGGGTGAGGAAGCACGAAAAATGCTCGGCAGAACTCCGGGAAACATCGTTGCCATACGCCCTTTAAGAGAGGGAGTCATTTCTGATTATCATGTAACTGAGAAAATGCTTAAATACTTCCTGAACAAAGTTTGCGCCAACAGCTTCTTCAAGCTGTTCAAGCCCAGGGTAATGATATGTGTGCCCTCTGGTGTGACCGAGGTTGAAAAAAGAGCCGTAGAAGATGCTGCCATGCAGGCCGGTGCCAGAAAAACCTATCTGATTGAGGAACCAATTGCAGCCGCAATAGGCGCAGGGATAGATATAACAAAGGCTTGCGGAAGCATGGTAGTGGATATAGGTGGCGGAACTACTGATATTGCCGTTATATCCCTTGGAGGAACGGTCGTAAGCACGTCGGTCAAGATCGCAGGGGACAAGTTCGATGAGGCCATCGTGCGATATATGCGCAAGAAGCATAATATAATGATCGGAGAGAGAACCGCTGAAGAGCTTAAGATCCAGATCGGAACCGTATTCCCAAGACCAAAGGAAGTACAGGTCGACGTAAGGGGACGGAACCTTGTTTCGGGTCTTCCCAAAACCATAACGATCACCTCCACAGAAATAATGGAAGCACTCGAAGAGCCGGTCTCCAGCATCGTGGAAGCTGTGCACTCGGTCCTTGAAAGGACTCCTCCGGAGCTTGCTGCAGATATAAGCGAGAGAGGAATCGTCATGACCGGGGGAGGCTGCCTTGTTTATGGCATGGACAAGCTTCTTGAGTATAAGACAGGTATAAGGGTCATCATTGCCGACGATGCTGTATCATGCGTTGCAATAGGCACGGGCAAGACCCTGGATAACCTTGATATCCTCAGAAAAAACTCATACAACGATATAGGATATTATTAAGCTTGAAAAGTACCAGGGGACGGTGCTACAGGCAGAATGCTGCCATAGTGCCGTCCCTTGACATTTTATGACCGGGGATGATATAGAAAACTGAAGATAAACAATATGATCCAGTTTTACGGAGAGGATAATGAAAACTGCAGGTATTTGTATCGGTGCATCAACAATTACGTTGGTATGTGCAGATAAAAGCGATGATAAAATCACCATAATGAAGACCAGATCGATATCCCATGAAGGAAACCCCAAAAAAGTATTGCTGGACATCCTAAAGGATGGAAGTGTCAGATCGGCCGATCGCATAGCTTTTACAGGACGGAAACTGAGACATTTCATAAACGCCCGGACCCTGTCCGAACCCGAAGCAGTAGAGGAGGCCTATGGATATTTCAGAAGCTGTCATGAGGGAAGTCAACGGGAGGACAGAGGATGGACCAAATCTCAGGGAATGATCACAGCTGAAGTCGGAAGTTTTTCCCGTGGTATGACAAAAGGTGATACAGATCCGATAACTATCGTAAGCGCCGGCGGGGAGACCTTTATGGTCTATTCTCTCGATTCTGACGGGAGGATCATTGAAGTAAAAAGCGGGAACAAATGCGCCTCCGGTACGGGTGAGTTCTTCCTGCAGCAGCTTAAGAGGATGGATCTGTCTGTCGAGGCTGCAATGGAAATCGCTGATGTTGATGAGCCATATAAGGTTGCGGGCAGATGCAGCGTCTTCTGTAAAAGCGACTGCACCCACGCTTTGAACAAGGGAGCGGCAAAATCGAAAGTAGTGGCCGGCCTGTGCAGGATGATGGCCGGCAAAATAGAGGAGCTCATGACCAAAAAGAACAGAGCTCAGGTCCTGCTGGTGGGCGGAAGCTCCTCAAACAGGATAATGGTCAAATACCTGAAAGATTCTGGCCTTAATGTGGTCATACCCCCTTACAGCCATTGCTTTGAGGCACTGGGAGCGGCTTTGTGGGCACTTAAAAATGAGACGGTGCCCATAAGCGAGGAAAAGCTTTTTAAGAGTGGAGAACATGGATTCCCCCGTCATGAACCCCTGTCAAAAGCTATATCGAAAGTAAGGTTCATGGATTCGGTCAGGGGCACCGCAGAAGAAGGGGACATGTGCATACTTGGCCTTGACGTGGGATCGACGACTACAAAAGCAGTATTGATGAGGTGCAGTGACAAGACCATACTGGCCGGAGTTTACCTAAGGACAAACGGAGATCCTGTAGGGGCTTCAAGGCGCTGCTACGAGCAAATCGCAGCGCAGCTCGATGTTCCGGTCAAAATCATCGGGCTGGGAGTGACAGGTTCGGGAAGGCAGATAGCAGGTCTTCATGCACTTACGCCGGCAGTCATCAATGAGATCATAGCCCATGCCCGGGCAGCCGCCCATTTCGACCCGGAGGTGGACACCATCTTTGAAATCGGCGGGCAGGACGCTAAATATACTTATCTTATCAATGGCGTAGCATCTGATTACGCAATGAACGAGGCCTGTTCGGCAGGGACAGGGTCATTTCTGGAGGAATCGGCTCTCGAAGCCCTGAATCTGAAGGTCGAAGATATCGGAGAGATCGCCATCAGGGGCAAAGAGCCCCCCAACTTCAACGACCAGTGCGCAGCATTTATAGGAAGCGATATTAAGACTGCCATACAGAACGGCATATCCAGAGACGATATTGCCGCAGGGCTTGTCTATTCCATTTGTCTCAACTATCTGAACCGTGTCAAGGGAAACAGGGCGGTTGGCCAAAAGGTATTCATGCAGGGCGGAGTCTGCTATAACAAAGCCGTTCCGGTCGCCATGGCCAGCCTGACAGGCAAGGAGATCATCGTTCCGCCTGAACCGGGGCTCATGGGAGCCTTCGGGGTCGCCCTTGAGACCCTGTCGATGCTTGAACTTAAGCAGATAGAGCCAATGAGCTTCGATCTGAAAGAACTTGCTGACCGTCAGGTGATCTATGACGAGCCCTTTGTCTGCGCAGGAGGAAAAGAAAAGTGCGACCGCAAGTGCACCATTTCACGGATCAGGATCGAAAACAAGGTCTATCCTTTCGGCGGGGCATGCAATAAATACTATAATATGCGCGTAAGCCAAAAGGACGCCAATATGGAAGAGCTTGACTTTGTCGCTCTTCGTGAGCGCCTGCTCTTGAATGCACAAGCAGATAATGGGGACATTCCGCAGGAATCCCGACCTGCGGAGCAGCGGTGTGTCCCCATTGCAAATAGCAATTGTCATCCAACGAAAGAAAATGCCGCGCATGTTCTTGACGCCAAGAATCTTAAAGATTCTTCGGTCGCAACGACTTTAGTCGTTTCGTCCCAACAGAATGACATAAATAATAAGGGGCTTCCTCAGAATGACACAAGTAACGTCAGGAAGGTCGGCATCAACTTCTCACTGATGACCAACACATTCTTCCCGTTGTATTCCACCTTTTTCAGAAAGCTCGGATACGAGGTCGTATACGATCCGAAGCCCGACAGCGAAGGATGCTCGCAGAAAGGCGCGCCCTTCTGCTGGCCCGTGGAACAGGCTCATGGGATCCTCAAATCCCTGTTGAAGCTGGAGCCCGACATTGTCTTCCTGCCGCATGTTAAGGCCTATCCGGTGCCCGGAGGGCAGGATGTGAGCGTCTGCTGCCCATTTGTCCAGGCAGAGCCATACACGCTTAAGGCAGCTTTCCCGGAGCTGGAGAAATACACAGTTCTGGCTCCTGTGCTTGATATGACCAATGGTTATGAAGCCGCTGAATCAGCGTTCGTTGAAGCGGGGAAAAGACTGGGACATACGGCAGGCGAATCCATGGAGGCCTTCAGATGCGCCGTGGAAGCTCAAAACGCTTTTCATAAAGCCGCGAGAGAAGCGGGAAGAAAAATCATGGAAGATGTCATCAATTCAGGCCAGACTGCCGTGGTCCTTTTCGGAAGGCCATATAACGCTTTTTCCGGAATGGGCAACATGGGCATACCCAAAAAGCTTGCTTCAAGAGGCATTAAGGTGATACCTCAGGATTTTCTGCCTGTCCATGACGAGGATTCCCATGACAAAATGTACTGGGCGTCAGGACAGTGGATTCTCAAGGCAGCCCGTTATGTATCCAGGCATGAAAATCTCTTCGGAGTGTATATAACCAATTTCAGCTGCGGGCCCGACTCATTTCTCATAACATATTTCAGAAACATAATGGGGGAAAAGCCTTCCCTGACCCTGGAGCTTGATTCGCATACAGCAGATGCCGGTGTCGATACCAGGATAGAAGCATTTCTGGATGTGGTGCGCCGGTACAGGGACATGAAAAAGGCCGGCTTTAAGACAGGATCTTCAGGTTTCGATCCATCCTGGACGGCAGAGGTTGTGAACATAGCGAACCGGGTGTATGTCCGTACTCCCGATGGGGAGAAATACCCTATAAGCCACCCGAAAGTCAAGATCCTGGTTCCGTCCATGGGAGATATAGGGGCGAGGATGCTTGCAGCCACCCTGAGCTATGTGGGAGCAAATACTGTTCCTCTTCCTCCTCCGGGAGAGAAGGAGCTTGCAATAGGCCGCAAATTTACGACCTGCAAGGAATGCCTGCCGTTGCAGCTCACCTTTGGAAGCCTGATGAGGTATGTGGATGAGGTCTGGAACGGGGAGGATATTCTGGTGAACTTCATGCCAGAAGCCTCAGGTCCCTGCCGGTTCGGCCAGTACAATGTGATGATGAGGGAGTTGGTGGCGAAAAAAGGACATGACAGGATAGCCATGCTGTCCCTTACTTCAGAAAATTCATATGCGGGATTCGGTGTCAGGTTCGCCTTAAGGGCATGGCAGTCGGTCATTCTTTCCGATGTATTGGATGATATAAAAAGCGCCATAATAGCCCTTGCCGTCGATCCTGAAAAAGGGCTCGAGGTTTTCAACAGGGTTTCTGATGGACTTATAGAATCGATAAGGACAGACAAATGGCCGTTGCTCAGAAGGAAGATAGTAAAAGCAGCAAGGGAGTTAAGCTCTATCCCGCGTAAAGGTGAACTGGACAGTATACCCTCCATCGCGCTCATCGGCGAGATATATGTAAGAAGAGACGGCTTTTCCAGGCAGTTTCTGGTAGACAAGCTGAGCAGGAAGGGGTTCTGGGTCCGTGTGGCTCCAGTTGCCGAATGGATCCATTACTGCGATTATATCGTTCAGAACAGGCTTGTGGCAAAGTCAAAGTTAACAGACAGGGTAAAGAACCGACTTACCTGCATGGTCAAAAATCCATATGAATTTGAAATAAAGTCGATACTGGAGCAGTCAGGATTCTATAAAACAAACGGGACCAGAGTA
Organism: Clostridiaceae bacterium; assembly: GCA_012840245.1. Taxonomy (GTDB): domain Bacteria; phylum Bacillota; class Clostridia; order DSM-8532; family DSM-8532; genus DTU059. Next base: position 68,435 of record DULR01000083.1, on the reverse strand, counting down.
GAAGATGTGGTGGAGGCAGCCAGTGAAATAGTATCCCCAAGACTTACCGGAGAAACTGTCTTGACGGTTGGATCGGCGCTGAAGGAAATTGTGGAGGAGGTTGACGGGGTCATTTCCCTGGGGCCCTTCGGCTGCATGCCCTCCCGTCTGGCTGAAGCTCTCATCACCCAGAAGCTTAAGGATATAAAGCCTAAGGTTGCAGAGGAGAAAGAACTGGTAAAACACGTCATGGAAGCCCATCCCTCATTGCCGTTCCTGAGTGTGGAGACCGACGGGAATACTTTCCCTCAACTGATAGAGTCACGCCTTGAGGCTTTCCTGCTCCAGGTAAACCGCCTCTTCGAATCAAAACGTGCATCGGGGACGGTCCTTCGTGCACATTTTGAGCAACGGGGACAGTCCTTGAGCAGATGATAGACGACGAAATTAGGGATTATGCGGAATCGAACTGAATAGATACAGAGAGTCTTGGGATTTCATCCGGTAGGATGTACATTCTTTAAATCGACATACCAATTTAGGCCTTGCTTTGAAAAAATATATACAAGGGACATGAACTTGTTATATACTCATTTCATGTTACTCATAGAGGTCCATCCCTTATGCACAAAATGTGCACGAAGGACCGTCCCCTCTGCACACTCTGCACACTGCACATAAATTCTTCTAATGTTTCCGGTGCTGTTAGCCGATATTTAAAACTGAAGAAGAAATTCGCCAGGCAAAAAGGTGGAAACCTATGATAAGAGGGCTATATACATCAGGATACAGCATGCTCACACTCAACAGAAAGATGGACGTTGTGTCCAACAATTTGGCTAACGTGAACACCAACGGCTTCAAAAAAGACTTCGTCGTGTTTGAAGAGTTCTCTGATGTACTGGCCAAACGCTTCTTTGACGGCAGCGACGGTTCAGCAAGACCCGTACGGATCGGCAACATGACTTTGTACAATGACATAGCTGAAGTCTATACTGATTTTACCCAGGGCGCTTTGGAAAGCACCGGACTGAGTACCGATGTTGCCATCAACGGCGATGAAAGCGCTTTTTTCTGTGTAGCAGTTCCCGTGAATGATGAATTTCGCGAATTTTATACCAGAGACGGCGGCTTTAAGCTTGATGCCCAGGGACGCCTTGTGACAAGGGACGGCTATACGGTCATGGGTGAAAACGGAGTCATTGTCCTTGAAGGTTCGGATTTCGTCATTACCAGAGAGGGTGAAGTGATCCAGAACGGTGAAACCGTCGATACCCTGAGGATCCGCAAGTTTGAAAACCCCGAGTCCCTGAGAAAATACGGTTTCAACCTTTTGACAGCGACCGAAGAAAGTCAGGACGCAGAGTTTGAAGGAACTATAGAACAGGGCTTCATCGAGCGCTCCAATGTTGATTCGGTCAGGGAAATGGTTGACATGATCACTGTCCTCAGAGCTTACGAATCCAATCAGAAATTGATCCATTATCAGGATTCGACTCTGGACAAAGCAGTCAATGATATAGGAAAAGTCTGATTTACGATATATTCACAGGATGTAGAATAGGATAAGGATGTCCAAAACAAAACGGGTGAGTACACATGATGAGATCGCTCTGGACCGCGGCGTCCGGAATGAAAGCAATGCAGTTCAATGTTGACACTATCGCCAACAATCTTGCCAATGTTTCCACAACCGGATTCAAAAAGGAAAAAGCGGAATTCGAAGATCTTTTATATGTATCCATGCAAAAAGCATACTCGGCTGAAAATACTGCAAGGCCTGTGAACCTGCAGGTTGGCCACGGTGTCGTTGCCCGTGCCACTGCAAGGGATTTTTCAGGGGGAAACCTGGAACAGACCGGCAACAAGCTGGATATGGCCATTGAAGGAAAGGCTTTCTTCGCTGTGAGAGGTCCCGGAGGAGAGATCTTTTATACCAGGGACGGAAGCTTTAAGATCTCAATGACAGACGAAGGCAAAATGCTGGCAAACTCAAAGGGATATCCGGTCCTCGATCAGGATGGCCTGGAAATATATCTGGACGGGGATATCGCCAATTATGAGTTCCAGCCGTCGGGCGAAATCACCGTCAGGGATCCGGATACCGGTGTTTCTCTTCCTACCGGCCAGTTCATAGGGCTTTTCCAGTTTGAAAACCCGCAAGGCCTCGAAGCAGTGGGCGGCAACATGTTCAGAAGCAATACAGCTACCGGCGAAGCTGTGCTGGATTCCGAAACCGAAAGCCCAAGCACTTTGCGGAATTATTTTCTGGAGGCGTCAAATGTTCAGGTCGTTGAGGAAATGGTAAAGCTGATCACAGCCCAGAGAGCTTATGAGCTCAATTCCAAGGCAATCACCACCTCCGACGAGATGCTTCAGACCGCAAACAATATAAGAAGATGATCGAAATAATTCGACAATATAGACAAGGGGACATTCCCTTGTCTAATTTTTGATATAATGGTTATATGAACTGAACGAAACAAAGTGAATGAACTTTAGATTCTTCGCTGCACTCAGAATGACACAGGAAAAGCGCTCAGATGACAGCTATTATTTTTAATTCACTCAGGAATATATACTATGTCATTCTGAGGGAGTGAAACGACCGAAGAATCTGATTCTATCGTTTAAATCATCACCTGTATAAGGAGACAAGCATGAAAATCGAGGGATTTGGAAATATTAATCCGGCTGAAACTGTGAAGACCAACCGGACCCAAACCGATGCAACCGAATTCGAAAGCATGCTCAAAAAAGCCTTCGATGAAGGCGACAAGCAAAAGCTCAGGGAAGCGTGCAACGAGTTCGAATCCATCATGCTTCAGATATTATACAGGCAAATGAAGGCGACCGTGCCTGAAAGCGATTTTATAGAAAAGAGCAGCGCCCGGGGCATATTCGAGGATATGCTTGATGAGGAGCTCATGAAAAGAGGAAGCATGAGAGGCGTGGGCATTGCTGATATGATGTACAAACAGCTTAGCGCCAGGTTGGATAATGTCTATAAGATCGAAAAACCCGAAGAAGCACCTGAAGCTGATGCCACTCAGGCAGATAACAATGAAACAGACGGAGCGGAACCTGTTGAAGAATAGAATTCTGACTACCATTGCCTTATTTGCAACAGCATTAATCGTTCTCTGGTTTTTATGCCCTGCCATTGCGGAATTGCTTACCGTACCGGACGGGCATAATCAGTCTGATGGGGAAATCAGCGAATCGCCTTCCCCTTCGGCTACACCCACTCCTTTGCCTTCTCCGGAGACACCCGAGCCAAAACCTCTTTACACTTACTACAACATCAAAGAAAGCAAAGAAAACCTCGATCTTTCGATACATGTTCTCGAGCTTGACCCGACCAATCCCGAGCTTCTGGTCAGGCCTGTAACGTCACACAATCAATACCTTTTTGGCTATGCCCTGTTGAGCGAGATGAGCGATACATGGCAGGCAAATGCAGCTGTGAATGCAGGCTTTTCATTTTCCAACGGCCTTCTGGGCGGCCTTTATCTTGTGGACAGAGAACTCTATACCCCTGCCACAGGCCGATATCCGGTACTTTTTATGAAGGACGGAAAAGCGTTTATCAAAAACGCTGAAACCAGGATACGCGTAGAAGGTGACGGGGTAGTCCTTGATGATCTCTATTACAACAAATACTCCGAAGAGAACGGCATTTATGTTTTTACGCCGTCTTACGGATCAAAAAACAGGATAAACAAAAAGCATCTGAATGCTTATGTTTCCGACGGCGAAGTAAGAGGAGTCATCTTAAGGAGCGTTCCGTATGAGATCCCGAAGGATGGGTTCCTCATAAGCGCCATAGGGGAAGAAGCCCGGGCAAGGCTGGAAAAGCTGGTAAGGACGGGCATGAAGCTGGAACTTAAATATGAAGTGATAATAGAAGGTGAAATCATAGACGGCCTTGACTGGGGATATGAGTGCGGAAGCTGGATCCTGAGGGATCATAAAATAGTGGCTCCTTCCTCAGACGGCTGGGTAGGTACTCTGGAAACCCGGGTCCCGCGGACTGCCGTAGGCATCAGGGAAGACGGCACCATGGTATTTGTAGTCGTTGACGGCAGGCAGAAAGGCCTGAGTGACGGAATGACCATAAAGGAGCTGGCGAACAAGCTTCTGGAGCTGGGAGTAAAGGATGCGGCGAACCTGGACGGAGGGGCATCCTCGGAAATGATAATCGAAGGCAGTATTGTGAATAGTCCTTCGGCAGGTCGGGAAAGAATGGTAGCGTGTGGCTTTATAATAAAACGTTGTCAGGGGGACGGTTCCGTTGACAACTAATTGTCAGGGGGACGGTCCTGGCGATATTAAAACTTATTCCAACTTATATCGAAATGATTTATAATATGAAAGAAAGTATAAATAAAGAGGAGACAAAAGGTATGGCTAAACGTGGTTTTCCCATGGGCATGGGCGGCATGGGAGGAAACATAGGAAACCTGATGAAACAGGCGCAGAAGATGCAGCAGGAGATGATGAAGGCTCAGGATGAACTGGCTGAAAAGACTGTTGAAGCATCGGCAGGCGGCGGAGTCGTTACTGTTGTGGCAACCGGAGCCAAGGAAATTCGTGAGATCCGCATAGCAAAAGAAGTTGTTGATCCTGAAGACATCGAAACCCTGCAGGATCTGGTTCTGGCTGCTGTTAACGAAGCATTGAGACAAGCCGACGAAATGGCAAAGAATATAATGGGCGGGCTTACGGGAGGCCTTGGTAATATACCGGGATTGTTCTGATGGATTACTTTGCATTACCCGTTCAGAAACTGATTGAGGAATTCGAGAAGCTGCCGGGGATAGGTCGGAAGACCGCCCAGCGGCTTGCTTTTCATGTTCTGAATTTGCCTGAGGATAAGGTCGTAGGATTTGCGAAGGCATTGGTCGACGCAAAACGCAAAACTACCACCTGTTCGGTTTGCTTTAATCTTACCGATGCCGATCCCTGCCGTATATGCAGTTCTGACAAGCGTGACCATTCGGTTATTTGCGTGGTCCAAAGCCCAAGGGATGTCGTGGCTATGGAAAGAGTCCGGGAGTACAAAGGCTTGTACCATGTTTTAAATGGACTCATTTCTCCCCTTGATGGTACAGGACCGGAAGATATCAACATAAAACCGTTGATAAAGCGTGTTGCCCACGGCAATGTTACAGAGGTCATACTGGCTACCAACCCGAATGTGGAAGGGGAAGCGACAGCGGTTTACATTGCGAAAATACTGAAGCCTCTGGGAGTCAAAACAACACGCATTGCCCAGGGGATCTCGGTGGGCGGAGACCTGGAATATGCCGATGAGGTGACTTTGTTCAAATCTCTTGAAGGACGCAGAGAGATATAGGATCAGGAAAAAGTTGAAAGGAGCAACAAGCATGAAGGTCAGAAAAGCCATTATTCCTGCAGCAGGACTGGGAACCAGGTTTTTGCCGGCAACAAAGGCGCAGCCCAAGGAAATGCTCCCCATCGTTGATAAGCCTACTATCCAGTTCATAATAGAAGAGGCAATTACGTCCGGAATAGAAGATATCCTGATAATCACTGGCCGGGGAAAGCGCGCCATAGAGGATCATTTCGACAGATCCCTGGAGCTTGAGGAAGAGCTCAGGAAAAAAGGCCAGGAGGATCTTTTGTCACAGGTGAGGCAAATCGCTGAATTATGCAGCATTCATTATATCCGGCAGAAGGAAGCCAAAGGGCTTGGACATGCCATCTACTGCGCAAAGGCTTTTATTGGAGAAGAGCCTTTTGCCGTTCTTCTTGGCGACGACATCGTTGATTCCGAGGTTCCTTGCCTCAAGCAACTGATCGATGCCTATGACGAATATCAGACCACCATTCTCGGGGTTCAGCCTGTACCCATGGAGGATGTTTCCAAGTACGGCATCGTCGAAGGCAAGCAGGTAGACGAAAGGATCTATAAGGTAAGGACATTGGTTGAAAAGCCTGATACCGACAAAGCGCCGTCAAATGTAGCCATATTGGGAAGATATATCATCAATCCGACTATATTCAGGTATCTTGAAAATGCCACACCGGGCAAAAACGGTGAGATCCAGCTGACCGACTCTCTATGCGAACTGGCCAGAAAAGAGCCCATGTATGCGTACGACTTCATAGGAAGGCGTTATGATGTGGGAAATAAGCTCGGATTTTTGCAGGCCACCGTTGAGTTCGCCCTGAAAAGAGAGGATCTTAAATACGATTTCGAAGCATATCTGAGAAGCTTACTTTGATTTATGCGAATTTAAAAGCGCTTTTATTAGCCACGTAGTCTTACTGTGTCATTCTGAGGAGCGAAGCGACGAAGAATCTTTTATAGTTCCTTCGACTTCGCTGCGCTTCGCTCAGGATGACAAAGTAAGGCTATGCAGCTAAAATTCGCATTGATCAAAAAAGGCGGCCAAGGGCCGCCCGAATTAACAGGGATCATTATTTGTCTGATACACAAAGGCTCATTTTAACCTGGCGAAAAGGGATATGGCGTCTTCGCCGGCCAGAAGCTTCCCATACTCGTTCAGGTATCCTTCGAGGAAGTCGACGCTGCTCATTTTGTCTGCATATTCGCTCAATATGCTGTCGAACTTTTTCTTGTTGAGCACGTTGTTCTCAACAGAAGACAGCACCAGATAATACATGCCGTCAAGACTGTATACCTTGCTCCGTCCGGTGAAGAGCGGCTTCAAGGCAGATGCAAGGAAGCAAAGGTCGTCAAACTCTTCAATGGCGTAAATGAGCATCGTGGAGTGGATAGAGCTGGTCTTTTTCTTTATGGAGAGATCCCTTTTCTTATATTTATTCTTTATGAACTTCTGAAGGGACTCAAATTCATTATCATCATCAAGCTTTGTAATGGTGATCACAAAACCCTGATCCACATCTGAGACGGCCTCTATGCAGAGCTGGGATTCCTGGGCTTCAAACCCGAGTTCGATCTCGGCCTGCTCCATAAGATCCCAGAAAAGCTCCTGGGTTTCAGGGGAATTGTAGCTGAATGCATCCAGATCGATATCGCGTTCTTCCAGATCCTCGTAGGAAACAAAAATCCTTATTCTGTTTTCGCCTACTCTTTCAATTTTCATATCCTGTTCCTTTTCTAACGCCCCAAAAGGCAATATCGCGACAATGTGTTATTTAAACCGATTTTCAGGGCATCCTTAATATATATTATACTTATTGTATCGTCAAAAGAGAAGTAACAAATTATGTGAACCCCCACTCTTTTGACCCGATTTTTATCGGAAAATTCTTTAATATATGATATAGTTGCAAATAAGCAAACTTATACATATTTCCATATTCCATCTGCACGTTTGTACGTGTATAATCAATGGTAAGGTATTACATTTAGTATTTATACACATTTAGGTAATACGAAACAAAATTTCAGGGGAAAAATATGTTGAATTTGATACTCGCTTCAGCGTCGCCACGCAGAATCGAGCTGCTGAAGCTGATCAACCTTGATTTTGAGGTAATGCCGGCGAACATCAATGAGGAGTCCGAAGGCTTTAATGATGCCGGGAAATATGTTATGGAGATGTCAAAAAGAAAAGCGCTGTATGTGGCAAAGAAGCTCAAAGGCAAAGCGGCTGAGGGTACTTATGTTTTAGGCGCCGATACGGTGGTCTCCATTGATGGTATAATTCTGGGAAAACCGACTGATAAAAACCATGCCTTCAGGATGCTCAAGCTTATGGAAAACCGCTGGCATGAAGTCATTACCGGTCTGACGCTTGTGAATGTGAATACAATGAAATGCCGGACAGACAGTGAAATGACTAAGGTAAAGATATCTTCTTATCCGAAGGGTTTTCTGGACAGGTATCTGTCCACCAGGGAGCCTTATGACAAAGCAGGAAGCTATGGCATCCAGGGTCTTGGCAGTCTTATGGTAGAATGTATAGAGGGATGCTATTTCAATGTTATGGGACTTCCGGTTTTCAGACTCTCCCGAATGCTGGAGAAGGAAGGATACGAAGTTTTGTCCTGGATGGAGTCTAAATCGCTCACATAAGAACATACTTCAGACCCGGTCCCTGAAAAAGCCTTCGGTGTGCAGGCTTCAGAAACTGGAACAGGTCATATTTATGATTTAAGTTCTGAGAAGAAAGACATACTAACTATTATGCAGTTGTATAAAAAGGAGAGAAAAATATGGGATTATTCACAAAAGAAATAGGAATCGATCTTGGTACGGCGAACACTTTGGTATACCTGAAAGGTAAGGGAGTAATATTACGGGAACCTTCTGTCGTAGCGATAAACAATAACACAGGTCAGGTTTTGGCTGTCGGGCTGGAAGCCAAGCAGATGATAGGCAGGACGCCCGGCAACATTACGGCCATCCGCCCCTTGAAGGACGGTGTCATAGCTGATTTTGAAACCACCCAGGGCATGCTCAAGTATTTTATCAAAAAGGCGATAGGCAACAGTCCTCTGGCAAAGCCGAGAGTTGTGATCTGCGTGCCTTCCGGAGTAACAGAGGTTGAAAAAAGGGCTGTCGTCGACTCAGCCATGACTGCCGGCGCAAAAGAAGCTTTCCTTATAGAAGAACCAATGGCATCGGCCATCGGAGCAGGTCTTCCGGTAGCTGAGCCTTCGGGCAGCATGGTTGTGGATATCGGAGGCGGGACCAGCGAGGTTGCCGTCATATCCCTTGGCGGTATTGTCGTCAGCCGTTCCCTGAGAATTGCCGGTGATGAATTCGACGATGCCATCGCCCACTATATCAAAAAAGAATATAATCTGATGATCGGCGAAAGAACAGCGGAGGATATCAAGCTGAAGATCGGATCGGCCTTCCCCCTTGAAAGAGAGGAAACTTACAATATAAGCGGGCGTGATCTGGGGACAGGACTTCCCAAGGAGCTGTCTGTTTCAAGCGAGGAGATCCGCGAGGCATTGAAGGAGCCTGTGAATTCGGTCGTTGATTCCATAAAGTTCACTCTGGAAAAGACACCTCCCGAACTGGCGGCCGATATCATGGAAAGAGGGATAATGCTCACCGGAGGCGGTGCATTGTTAAGAGGACTTGATAAGCTTATCAGCAAGGAAACCGGAATTCCCGTTTTTATAGCCGAAGATCCGCTGGACTGTGTAGTACTGGGTACCGGAAAAGTACTGGAAGAGCTGGATGTACTCAGCAGTGTTTTATTGTCTCCGAAGAGAAGATAGTAATAAAAAGGCGCATCGGGGTGACTTCCTTTGAGGAGGATTTTAACGAACAAGATATTCATTCTTGTGCTGGTTGTCATACTTCTGCTCGCCCTTGCAGCCGTGTCTTACAGCGAAAGAAGCGGAGTTAACATAATCGGCAATATTATCAGTGTCCCTGCGGCACCCCTGCAGCAGGCCTTCAGTTTTGTCGGCAAAAAAGTTGGAGACTTTTTTGGGTATTTTGAGGATGTCAAAAAGACCAAGGCCGAAAACGAGGAACTCAGGAAGAGGATAAGTGAGCTGGAACAGCAGATCCTGGATATAGACAGGCTTACCAAGGAGAATAAAGAGCTTAAGGATGCTCTTAATTTCAAGGATCAATATGATGAGTTCGATTTTATAGGCAGCAGTATTATCGCTAAAGATCCCGGCAACTGGTTTGAAGTGTTCACCATCAACCGGGGCAGCAAGGACGGCATTTTGCCCGATTCCCCTGTCATAACAGCTTATGGTCTGGTGGGAAGGGTTTCAAAAATAGATTTGCTGACCTCAAGAGTTATATCGATAATCGATATTGACAGTACGGTAAGTGCCAGGCTTTCCAAATCAAGAGACCTGATCGTTGTAAGAGGCGACGTGGAGCTTCGAAGCAAAGGATTGTGCAGGGCAGATTACATACCCCCAAATACTGATATCATGCCGGGCGATACCGTAGAAACTTCAGGCATAGGCGGAATATATCCAAAGGGCATTATTATTGGCAAAGTAGTAAGTGTCATCAGCAACGAAGGACAATATGACTCATATGCGATCATCGAGCCTGTTGTGGACTTTAAACGGCTCGAAGAGGTCATTGTCCTTAAAAAGGAACCATAAGCCGGATTTAACGGCGAACATGTGCTGCCCATTTTGACGGGAAGGAGAAAACGCTTATCTGTTATGAAGTACAGGGTGATTGCAGCGGCTACGCTGATACTGATGGGAGCTTTCTTCCAGAGTACGGTACTGGAACATATCGAGATATTCAACATCAGGCCCAATCTGTTGATTGTTCTGATGGTCATAGTATCTTTGCTGAGAAGCCCTGTAGAAAGTGCGACAATGGCACTGCTTTTCGGCTTTACAATGGATGTTCTCCTGGGAAAAACTCTGGGATGGTATGCCCTGCTGTTTTTCCTTGTCTCAATACCAATTTCCATGATAAATGAGAAGCTGTACCGGGACAAGATACTGGTACTGCTTATCTTTGCGTCGGGGACATCGGTTCTTGTGGAGTTCATGTTCTTTATCATCGTGTTCATGTTCAGGGGCTATCAGTATCTCCCCTTCATTTTCTGGACTGTGATCATTCCTGAGGCCATATATAACTGTATCCTTATTCTGCCTCTTTTTAAACCGGTAGCGACAGTTTACGGTTTTCTTGATAGAATAGACAGGAGGAGGAACAGACTTGGTAATGAGCAGAGATGAAAATAAACGAGAAGGTCTTGACAGATATATCATACTCGCAGTTTTCATATTGGTGGCTGCTGCAGCCATTGTATTCAATCTGGCGAAGATCCAGCTGGTAGACGGGCAGAAATACAAGGAAGAAACCAAATACCGCCTGTCGGCCGAAGGTTATATTTATCCCAAACGGGGCGACATATTTGACAGAAAAGGTGTTCCCATTGCCGGAAACCGCATGGGTTACTGTGCCCAGTATGTGGATATAAAAATGCCAAAAATGCCCAACGCTGAAAAGAACAAAATGCTGCTGGAAATCATCAATATACTCGAAGCTGACGGCAAGACCATCAAGAGCAGACTGAACAATTTCATGAGCTTTGAGCCTCTGCAGTTCAAAACAGAAAATCCCGGGGATTTCATAAAGACCATCGTAATCAACAAGGATGACGCGGATTATATAATAACGGCCAAACAGGCTTTTGACTACATGCGTGAAAAGACCTTTGAAATAGATGATTCATACACCCCTGAAGAAACTATAAAGATCATGCAGCTGAGATATGAGATACTTGTCACACAGCCCCAGATAAGCAATCCTCTGATCCTGGCCGATGACATTTCGGCTGAGACCATGTGCCTTCTTGAAGAGAATTCACGGCTGCGAGGTGTCACGACCTTTATAAAGCCTTACCGGGAGTATTATGAAAATGCCCGGCTCGTATCCCATGTCCTGGGCTATGTTGGAAGCATAAACGCCAAGGAGCTCGAAGAGTACAACAAGGAGCTCGAAAAGGTCGAGGGCAGCGTCCCTTATATTGCCAGCGACATAGTTGGCAAGATGGGCATAGAGCAAGCAGCCGAATCTATCCTGAGAGGCATCAGGGGCGAGACCTTCCTTGAGGTCGATGAAAACGGGAAAATCATCACATCGTATCAGGAGAGAGCTCCTGTTCCCGGGCAGGATGTATTCCTTACCATCGACCTGGACCTTCAGAGGGTGGCAGTGGAGTCACTGAAGCGGAATATCGAACGGATACGCAAAATAGAACACAAGAAAAACTTCGGGGATGCCAACGCGGGAGCGGTAGTGGTTTTGGATGTAAATACCGGAGAGGTGCTGGCAATGGCCAGCTATCCCGATTTTGACCCCAGAATTTTTCTTGAAAACAATGCGGCTGAGATAAATGCGCTGTGGAGCAATCCGGATGCACCTGAGGTAAACCGCGCAACCTCGGGCAAATACGCTCCCGGTTCCACATATAAGCCGCTGGTTGCAATTGCAGCCCTTGAAAGCGGGGTCATCAAACCGACGACCAAGATACGCACTCCTTATAAAGAGGAAATAGGGAATATGGTATTTACGAACCCCGAAGGGGATCAGGGCTATATAGATCTTGAAAAAGCCCTCGAGACCTCCAGCAATATGTTCTTTTACAAAGTAGGGGTACAGACAGGTATCGACAATATCGTAAAGTGGGCGAAGATATTCGGGTTCGGCAGAAAGACCGGTATCGAGATAGGCGAACAGATAGGCTCTCTTGCGTCAAGGGAATATAAAAGACAATATATAGAAGATGATCCTGAATGGTATCCCGCCAATACCGCCATGGCATCGATCGGGCAGCTTTACAATTCCTTTACCCCCATCCAGCTGGCCAACTATGTGAGTTCAATAGCAAATGACGGGAAGAAGTTCACTCCCCATCTGATAAAAATGGCGGTGGATCAGAACGGAAAGATAACCTATGAACCATCAAATGAATATGAACAGCTGCCGGTCAGTCCGAAGACCATTGCAGCTGTCAAAAAGGGTATGATAGCCGTTGTCAACTCGGAAGACGGTACCGCTGCAAAGGTTTTTGAGAACTTTCCTTTTGATGTGGCCGGAAAAACAGGTACCTCCGAAACCGGACGAGAGGCTACATCGTCATCCAACGGGCTTTTCGTGTGTTATGCTCCTTATGACAAGCCTGAAATAGCCATTGCCGTTGTAGTTGAGCATGGTGTGTGGGGACGTGAGACTGCGCCCATAGCAGCAGATATCATGATGGAGTATTTCAGACTGAATAAAAAGAAGGATACGAAAACAGATGATGCCAGCAAGGAAAGCATAGATATTATTTGGTAACAGCAATGAGCACGGGGTTCTGTACCGGACGTTCTTACGCAGAAAGGATTGGTCTGATGGAAAACGAGAAAAAAGGCATTGTTTTTAAAGGGAACAACGAAGGACTGGTCATCGTGATCCCTGATGATTATGACTTCAGCAAAGCAAAGGCTGAAATAGAGGAAAAGGTGCAAAATGCCGCCAGATTTTTCAGAGGGGCGAAGATCAAGGTGGTATACAGAGGCATAACATTGACGCCCGAAGAGGAAGATGAGATAAGGAACGTCCTTGACGAAAAGAGCGGAGCCATAATCGAGAGCCTCTCAAAGGACGATGAATCGAAGCTGAATGCGTTTATAGCAAAAAGACCCAAAAAAGTCCCGGTATCATCCCACAAGCTGTTTTTTTCAAGCGATGACGCCGGACCGTGTAAATTTGTGAGAAGCACAGTAAGAAGCGGTACCCGGATCGAATTTGACGGTAGCGTGGTAGTTATCGGAGATGTCAATCCCGGAGGCGAGATAGTTGCCAGCGGCAATGTAATCGTGCTGGGAGCCCTGAGAGGAATGGTACACGCAGGGTCCGAAGGCAACAGAGACAGTTTCATTTATGCGCTCAAACTCAAACCTACCCAGATACGTATAGCTGAAGCAATCGCCCGTATGCCCGAGGGCAGCGATGAGAATAAAATCTGCCCGGAACTGGCAAGGATAAAGGACGGAATAATAGAAGTAGAACAGGTTTAGACCCATGGCCTGGTACTATTGTTTCGTTGACTTTTAACTTAAAAAAAGATATATTAGCATTAAGATACAATTTTCGGAGGATCAGGTTTATTTAATCCATAATAAATTATCGAAGGGAGGACCTGACCCGTGCCGGTGTTTACATATATGTGGGTGCATGGCAAGGCATGGGTTTAATTGCAATATGGGTGAGGTTATAGTTATAACGTCCGGTAAGGGCGGAGTCGGTAAAACCACGACGACAGCAAATCTCGGAACAGGTATTGCCTTGCAGGGTAAAAAAGTTGTACTGATCGATACTGATATAGGGCTTAGAAACCTTGACGTAGTTATGGGACTTGAAAACAGGATCGTGTACGACCTTGTTGATGTCATAGAAGGCCAGTGCCGTCTGAAACAGGCACTTATAAAGGATAAACGCTTTGAAGGGCTTTATTTGCTGCCCGCACCCCAGACCCGCGATAAAAACGCGGTGGCACCGCATCAAATGGTGGATTTGTGTGAAGAATTAAAGAAAGAATATGATTATATCATCATAGATTGTCCTGCCGGTATCGAACAGGGATTCAAAAATGCAATCGCTGGGGCTGACAGGGCATTCGTAGTAACAACGCCTGAAGTATCGGCTGTCCGCGATGCCGACAGAATCATAGGTCTTCTGGAGGCCAATGAGATCAGGAATCCTCAGCTCATAGTAAACCGTGTCCGTCCCGATATGGTAAAACGCGGCGACATGATGTCCATTGAGGATATCATCGATATACTGGCGATAGGCCTTATAGGTGTTGTACCCGATGACGAGAACATAATCATATCAACGAACAGAGGCGAGCCTGCAGTGAATGACAGCAAATCGATTGCCGGACAAGCTTATCGCAATATCACAAGGCGGATTTTGGGAGAAGATGTTCCTTTTATCAACCTCAACAATTCCGACGGATTTTTAGCGAAAATGAAAAAGCTTTTTGGCATAAAGCCGGCATAATGGGGAGGGTACAAATATGGTTGATTTGTTCAAGTTTTTTAAGAAAAAGGACTCATCCAAGGATGTCGCCAAAGAACGCCTGAAGCTGGTTCTTATACATGACAGATCAAATGTTTCGCCGCAGTTTCTTGAAATGGTAAAGAGCGAGATCATAAGAGTGATCCAGAATTACATGGAAATAGACGAAGACACGCTTGATATACAACTCACGAAAACAAACAGCGACGATGGTGAAAGAATCGTGCCGGCACTGGTTGCCAATATTCCCATCAAAGGCATGAAAAATGCCGGCAGACAGTCATTATAAGCGGGGGGTTACCAATGAACATTGCTCTGATCGCACATGACCAAAAAAAAGAGCTTATGGAGGCATTCTGTATTGCATACAAGTATGTCCTGTCCAAACATAAGCTTTTTGCAACAGGCCGCACCGGAGCAATCGTATCGGAAGCCTCCGATCTGGAAGTGAATTCCCTTGCTTACGGAAAGCTGGGCGAACAGCAGATCATTGCCCGAATCGCATATAATGAGATGGATCTGGTCATTTATTTCGCAGATCCTGATGAGATAAATGACAGTGGATTGATCGAACTTTTATCTTTATGCGACAGAAACAATATTCCCATCGCAACTAACCTCGCCACTGCCGAGGTTCTGATCAACGGTCTGCAGCGCGGCGATTTCGCCTGGCGCGATCTCCTCAAATGAGTTTTGGGGACGGAGACTTTTACTCACTTTCTATTATTTGAATCATATCATTCTGAGCATAATAATGAATCTTTTTCGGGCGACCACTGGTCGCCCTTTTGAGTTTTGGGGACGGACACTTTTACTCATTTTTTTATGTTTCGATCCTGAAAGTGCCGCGCTGCACACATCCTGATTGTCATTCTACACCGTGTAGAAACTTTTTCATATTGTCTTATGCTGTCCTCATATTATTAATCAGGTAAAAAATACGAGGATGCAAAAAAATGACCGAGATCCAGGGAACAGAAAACAGGGACATGTATAAAAGCTATATCCAGAAGCGAAGAGTTGTCCCTGAAAAAACTGAATACGATTCAGACAATGAACATTCTTTGACGGCCCGGAATATATTCGACCATGAATCAGGTGAAAAAACAGAAAAAAGCGCAATAACAGATGCTGAAGAATTGAGCATTTTAAGAGAGAAATACAGACCCGAAGAGGATTTTTCTGACTATTCCCGGAAACCCGAAGAGAAAAGCACATATTCGCTTTTCAGGCTGTTTACCCCAAAATCGGCTTCCCATAAGACACCGGATACTTATCGCAGATACTCATCATACAATCAGCAATCGGCATACAGGCAGATCACGGCAAGACAGTCATCCCACAACCGGTATTACGGAACTCAGCCTGGCCGGATCCCTGTTGAGGACAACAGGACCGCTATGCTCGCCATAAAGATCATCAAGCAGACCATAGCCTGCTTCGTGATACTGGGATTAATAGTGCTCATGCAGCAGAATATAGAACTTGCAGATGAGCTTTCTTTCGTAAAGAGGCACGTGGTTGAGAACCATATAGAGCTGGGAAACATCATAGATGGCGTGAAAAATATCATTGCCGAATGTTCGAGGGTTTTGGGAGGGTCACCCTGATCAGCGTTGTTTTAGCCTGCCTGGCGGCTATAATCATTCATGAGGCTTTCCATATGTTTGCAGCCCATATTTTCGGGGTGGCGCTCTATTCCTTCAGGCCGACTCTTGTGGGAATCAGAGCCAGGCTTAAAAACACAAGGAGCTTTAAAAAACAAACTGTCATATATTTTGCAGGTCCCCTTGGAAACTTTATTGTTGCAATTTGCTTATATAAAACCGGGGGCTTTTTGAGCAGTCTGTCTGAGGCCAATATCGCCATAGGCCTTTTTAATTTGCTGCCCATTTATCCACTGGACGGAGGACAGATACTGCTGATCCTTCTGTATAAGCTGATGGGGAGCAGCAGGGCTTTCAGGATAGCAAAAAAACTGGCTATAGTTTTGAAAGTGTTCCTTTTCATTGTTGGAATCTTGCAGATAGTTCTGTTCAAAAACCCGAGCTTGCTTATCGCTGCGGTCATACTGCCCGGAACGAGACTTATGGAGGAGGCTGTAAGTTTTATGAAACTTGAGAATTTATTGAACAGGAAACAGAGGATCCTGAAAAAAGGGGTGTATTTCGCCGGGATAATTGTGGTCATGGAAGACATGACGATAGGAGATGTCATGCAGAGACTTGATTATGACAGGTTTCATCTGATCTATATCCTGAACAGGGATATGGAAATAATCGGCCTGATAACGGAACAGGATATTATAAAAGCATTTGAAAAATACAGTTCATCGGATAAAATAACTAATGTGCTGGCTTGCAAGGAATAATATCATTTTAGTTGTATACATAAAGCAGAATATGCTAAAATCTACATAAGAAAAGGAGGCCCAAATTATGGACATATTTATTGAAAAGATAATAAGAAGGCGCAAAAGCACGCTGGATATACTTCTGATCTTCCTGATCCTTCTGGGGGCCATCGGGTTGAGCTTTTTATCAATAATGATCATACCTGGACTATCAACCTTTATAATGATCGGTATTTTTTATCTTGCATATATACTTGTGACCATGCTGAATATTGAATTTGAATATGCCGTGACCAATGGCGATCTGGATATAGACAAAATAATAAACCAGCGAAAAAGAAAACGTGTGTACAGCGGAAACTGCAAAGAGTTCGAACTGGTTGCAAAAGTGAACTCCAGGCATTACACGAAAAATATCCAGGAGTGCAAAAACGTCAAGGATTATTCCTCACGATCCAAAAATGCGGAAGTCTGGTTTATCAGTCTGAGAGAGGACGGAAAGCAAACAGTCATACTTTTTGAGCCAGACCAGAAGATGATCGACAACTTCAGGACTTTCATACCCAGAAAGGTATTTACCGACTGACAGACCTTTCATTCCTCGCAAAGCGAAGAATACTTATCATGACCGGCTTCACATGCTGAACGTGTGAAGCCTTTTTAGTATTTATACCTGCAGGCCTGTATCAGGCGTTGAGCAGAAGATACGATTCCGCCGGACTGATTGGCCGGCAGCAGGGCAGACATCGGATACCACTATGTGTCATCATATTTATACCGATTGCTATGATATAATTAAATATAAAGATACTGCTCCGTCATGGAGCGGTAAATATCCTGTTTCGGGGGTCGCATGAAAGAAAAAAGGCTTAGCACGATTGCAGGCGCTCTTGTGCTGACATTGATCGCAGCGGGAGTTCTGGCGGTTTATCTTGTACGTAAGGCACCTAATAAAAAAATAGTTGAACCCTTTGATATCCCGGGGACAAGGCTCGTTATAGGCGGAGAACTTATAACCGGGTCTCCTTCCCCTTATCTGGCAAACGATCAGGTATACCTTCCTTTTAAAACCATTAAGGAGCATTTCGACAAATATATATGGTATGATGAAGCTCTGAAGATGGTGACCGTCACCACCAGGGACAGGGTCATCCGAATGAGGACAGGAAGCCTTGACGCCCTTATAAACGACAATCCCATGGAACTTGCGTTTCCGGTGGTCGAAAGAAACGGGACAGTCTATCTCCCCATAAACTTCCTGAGGGAATTTTACGGCATAAGCGTATCATACGTTGAAAGCAATGACGTCGTTATCATAGATTACAACAACAAGGTCTACAGAACGGCCTGGCCGCTTGATGCCCGGACTTTTGTAAGAAAAGGCCCGAGCATCTATGATCCCATCGTGAAGAAGTATGAAGGACAGGGGGAGAAAGGCCTCGAAATCTACCGTACCCAGGAAACGAGCCTTGTAGTATTCGACGAACTGGAAGAATGGTACCGGGTAAGGGCTGGCGACGGAACTCTGGGCTATGTGAAAAAAGATGAGGTTTATATATCGGGCGCTCAGTATACCATTGAAGAAGAGGAAAAGGAAACTGATCCTCCCGTGCTTACTGAAGGCAAGATAAATCTGATTTGGGAGATGACATATTCCAAAAGCAATATCAGGCTGGGAGAGGAAACCCCCGGTATCGACGTGATCTCCCCGACCTGGTTCGAAATAATCGACAGGGCTGGTACCATAAAGAACAGAGCCACACCCGAATATGTGGAAAATGCGCATAAGAACGGCTGGCAGGTCTGGGCTCTGTTTTCAAACAACTTCAACGATATCGACGGAACCAGCATGATTCTCAACAACTCCGACACAAGGAGGGAGATCATAAGGAATATACTTGCCTATGCCGCTTTATACAAGCTAGACGGCATAAACCTGGATTTCGAAAACATGTACAAAACCGACAAGGATGCATATACCCAGTTCGTCAGAGAGTTTTATCCGCTGGCAAGGGAGCAGGGGCTTTATGTTTCGGTCGATGTATCGGTGCCCGACGGAAGCGATACCTGGTCCAAATGTTATGACAGAAAGGCTCTGGCTGAGAGTGTAGATTATGTCTGCCTCATGACATATGACCAGCACTGGAGCACCAGCCCGAAAGCCGGATCGACGGCTGAACTGGTTTGGGTTGAGGAAAACCTCCAGAAAACCTTGAGGGAAGTTCCCGCAAACAAACTGTTATTAGGGATCCCGCTCTATACAAGGCTTTGGACCGTAGACAGCGGAAATCCGGGAACAAGGCCGTCATCGGTAGTACTGAATGTGGATGGCGCATGGAAGAATGCTGGTGAGAACGAAGCGGCAGTTGTCTGGAACGATATCTCGGGTCAATATCAGGCGACATACGAAAAGGATGGAAAGTCCTATCACATGTGGATAGAGGATCAGAATTCTGTGAATATGAAAACCTCCCTGGTACACAAGTACGATCTGGCGGGAGCATGTGTCTGGGCGGCCAATTTCGCAGATAAAAATGTTTTCACTATATTCGAAAGAAACCTGAAGCAGGTCAGAGACTATGAAGAATGGAAAGCGTACTACAGTGAGCCCATAATGGAGCCGACAGCCAGAAAGTGAACCATTGATTAGATTTATCAGCTATGCTAAAATAAATTAATTGTTTAAACCGTATTCGCGGGGCTGAACTATTTTAACATAATATTAACGGGAGGTACCTGCCGGGCTCACTCTGCAATCTTCGCAAGGAAGCCGGGCGTGGGCATTTATATGGAAAAAGTCAATGAGATACCATCCAGCCCTTTGGATGTGTTTCTTTTGCCCGTCTGGGTCCACAAAAAGATTTCAGTTAAATTCAAGGGTTTGATTTTCGCATTTTTGTTTGTCGGGATCTTTGATTTTGTTTTTCATAGAAACCTTATTGAAGAAGGGTTTTTTGAAGGTGATGCCAGAAGCCTCATTTTGAAGCTCATCCTGGGGATCGCTGCATCACTTCTAATAGGCGCATTTGATGTTATTTGCACAATGGTTCCGATAGCGGAATTTGCCATAATGATAGGGAGTCGGAGCGAGAAGTATGTAAACCGCAGATTTCCTGTCATAATGATGAAATCCTATGCCCTGTCCCACCTGATTTTCCTTGTTCCGACCGCACTATTCATATACTCCGGAGTGGATTGGCTGGCTGTGGACATGAGCTCGCCTTTTATAATCAGGTTGCTTTTTGCCGTGCTTTTTGCATTTCTGTTCATGATGCCCTATTTTCAGCTGGGAGTGATCTACAGGACCATAAGCATAAAAACCCGGATCCAGATTTTCGGAAAGCTGATTCTGGTTTTGGCTACCTATTTCTGGATGCAGATAAGCGGAGCGGCCATCGAATTCATCGGCACCCAACTGTTCAACCTCATAAAATGAGTATAGGGGACGGTCCTTCATGCACATTTTGCGCATAGGGGACAATCCTTTATTCACGGTGACCGATTAAAGATGTATTTTCTTGTACCTGTTTAATACCCTTTAAAATCCCAGCAAAATTTATACTTTGCTTTTGTTAAGCAAACAGTGCGTCTGGATTTATATTAATTTATTACAATAATATGGATGCAGGGCTAAATATTATGGTATACTAAAACAAAATGTTATTTTCAGAGGTAATCTATATGCCAAGAACACCCCGTAAAAAAAGCTCTTCAGGTGTATACCATGTTATGGTAAGAGGGATCAACAAACAGGATATCTTTCAGGATAAAGAAGACAGGATCATATTCCTGAAAAAGCTCAGGACCGCAAAAGATCACAGCAAATGCAAGGTGTATGCCTATTGTCTGATGAGCAATCATGTTCATTTACTGATTGCTGAAGGGCAGGAATCCATCAGTCAGACGATGAAAAGATTGGGAACAGCATATGCCTATTGGTATAACAAAAAATATAATCGTGTGGGGCATTTGTTTCAAGGACGTTTTCGAAGCGAGCCGGTTAATGCAGATTCATATCTGCTGACTGCAGTGAGGTATGTCCATCAAAATCCCGTTAAGGCGGGGATTGTACTGGACTGTTGCGATTATCCATGGTCAAGTTATAATGAATACATAAATCCAGAAGAATCTGCAAGAGGAATTGCTGATACAGAATTAGTGCTGGACATGGCAGCGGGATTGAAGCAGTTCAAAGATTTTCATCGTGATTATGACAATATCAGCATGATTGATATAGAAGCTGATATCAGAATTACAGATGGTCATGCAAAAGAGTTGATAATCCAGGTTCTTGCGGGAAAAACAGCGGTTGATATTTTAAAAATGAAAAAACCTGACAGAAATAAACTCATCAGGGACTTAAAAGCCTTGCCTGGCGTGAGTCAGAAGCAAATTATGGAAGTTACTGGATTAAGCAGGAGTATAATTCAACGCGCATGAATATAGATATCAAGAATAGTCTCAAACATACACTTTATTTGATAAATCATCATAGAATAATGGAAAGAAAACGAGAAATCAGGACTGTCCCTGGTGCACAAAATGTGCAAAGAGGACCGTCCCCGATGCACACTTTTAATTGTGAAAAAAACGTGGTATAATATATTGTGCGGATACTCAAGATTTTTGTCCCGTTAGTCTAATGGATAAGACGATGGATTCCGGTTCCATTGATATGGGTTCGATTCCTATACGGGACGCCAGCTTTTTGAGTACAGACTTAAATCAAGTCTGTGCTCTTTTACTATTTAGATGTCAGGTGTGTCAGAAGAACCGTCCCAGTGACACACAGAGGAGCAGGGAATGGAAATACATTGCGGTGTGGACCTGATCGAACTGGACAGGTTCGAGAAAGCTCTTTCCATGGGAGACAGCTTTAAAAACAGAGTTTTCACCCCGGCTGAGATAGCCTATTGCGAAGCAAGAGGAAAAAGCGGCTCGCTCCAGAGCTATGCAGTTCGTTTCTGCGCAAAGGAGGCGGTGGCCAAGGCTCTCGGCACAGGAATAGCCAAAGGCATATCCTTTCAGGATATCGAGATATCGAATAAAGAAAACGGAAAACCGGAAGTCATCCTTTCCGGTGAAGCACTGAAAACCTTCAAGGCAATGGGCGCTTTTTCAATAGACGTAAGCCTGACCCACAGCCGTGATTACGCTATGGCTCAGGTCGTTTTCCTGGCCAAAGATCCCAATGAGGAGTGAAGATAATTGAAGACCCTGAAATTTATCCATTGTGCCGACCTTCATCTGGATGCTCCCTTTAAGGAAACAGGCACGGGTACATACGCAGATACGAGAAGAAAAGATATCAGAGAGGCGTTCTCCAATATCCTCGACAGGGTGAAGACAGAAAATGCACAAATGCTTCTGATATGCGGAGATCTTTACGAGCATGGCACCGTGGGGAAAAGTACTCTGGACTGGCTCTACATGGTCTTGTCCGGGGCCGGTGTACCGGTTCTGATCATACCCGGCAACCATGATCCGTACCTTAAAAATTCCTGGTACAGGAACTGGGATTGGCCCGGGAATGTAAAAATTCTGTCCCCCGAAAATCCTTCCCTTGTTATGGATGACTTATGCGTCAATGTTTTTGGCATGGGTTTTTCTTCATTCAGGGAGGACAAGCCTGATCTGTCTATGGTACCCCCTCCCGTGAAGGACTATTTCAATATTATGATGATCCACGGGACGCTGGACATGGATTTTACAAATCAGGCATACAAGCCCGTCACCTCTGAAGAACTGGAGGCATTGGGCTACGATTACTATGCCATGGGTCATTTTCACAGGATGAGAGATGACTATGCCCTGAGAAAAGCTTTCAATCCCGGAAGCCCCGAACCGCTGGGCTTCGATGAACAGGGCTTTCATGGCGCATTTGCCGTCACTATGACGATGGAACAGGGCAAAACAATCATAAAAGCTGAAAGATTCGAAACCTCGGTCCGTTCATACCATGAGAAAAGTCTTGACATAACCGGCTGCAAAACCATCGAAGAAGTAAAAATGAGGATCATAGGGCTTCTGGAAGGGTTAAGGCCAGACAGGGATTTAATGCGCATAACACTTACCGGACGTACCGATCTGTCTCTGGAGACCGACATGCTGGCAGGGTTCTTTTCGGAAGACTGGCTCTGTTTTCAGATATATAACAAAACTCAAAAGGATTTTAATATTGAAGAGCTGGAAAAAGATCCTTCACTGAAGGGAGCCTTCGTAAGGGAGATAAAATCCCGCATCGAAAGCGTCAGAGAAGCGATGGGAAAAGATCCTGGGAATGCGGAGCTACAAAAAGAGGAGGAAAGGCTGCTTCTTGCAATGAATTTCGGACTGGAGGCACTTGTTTCAGGCAGGATAGAGTGGCGGGATGACATATAAGAAAGTGGTTCAGTAAATATTATCTGTCGTACCGGGGGAAGAACGATGAAAATAAAGTTAATGGATATCAAAGGCTTCGGGAAATTCAACCGGCTCAGGATAGAACCTGATGATGGCTTTAACATAATCTTTGAAAACAATGAGACGGGGAAATCCACGCTCCAGGCTTTTATAAAAGCAATGCTTTACGGGCAGAAAGGCGGAAGGAGATCAAAGGATGGAAGCCTGCCTCCGCAAAAGCATTTCAAGCCGTGGAACGGCGACCAGTATGCCGGTATCCTTGAATATGCCCTGGACAATGGAAAGAAATACAGAGTGGGCCGAAATTTTGAAAAAGGAACGGCACATATTTACGATGACGGATCGAATGATCTAACATCAAGCTTTCCTCAGAGCAAGGATACGGGTCCCCAGTTTGCAGAGGAACATCTGGGCATAGACGAGGCCGCTTTTGAACGAAGCGCATTCATATCCCAGCTTCACAGCGTTATAGACGAAGACGGAAAGAAGAATCTGATCGAAAAGCTCTCCAACCTGAACACCACCGGGAGCGAGGAATTGTCTCTTTCTGGTGCTGTCGAAACGATCGAATCCACTCTTCTGGAAAAAGTGGGGACAAAAACTTCCTCGACCCGTCCTTTGAACAAAATAAACAACAGACTTATGGAGCTTGAAAAAGAGAAGCTTGATCTGGAAGAGTCAAATGAAAGATATCTGGAGACCTTTTCAACCCTCCGTGAGCAAAAAAGTCTGCTGAATTCGCTCAATGAGGAGCTTTCCGTACTAAGGGCACAAAAAGAGGCCAGAAAGGCAAACGATCTTTTGATTCTCAGTAAGGAACTTGCGGAGCTTCTCGAAGAGAACAGAAAAAAAGATGAAGAGATCAGGGAATGCAACAAAAGCATAATCAGGCTCAAGAATTTCGAAGAAATAGATGAAAACTCCATACTTGCACAGAAACAGCTTCTTTATGAAGAGAACCGGATCAGGGAGTCTCTTGCGAATGAGCGGCAGAAACTGAAGGAACTCAATGATCAGCGTGAGGAGCTTGAAAGTGTCCTCGACCCAAGGGAAGTGTTCGATAAAAAAGTCGAAGATGTTACTTTGGCCATAGAGAGCTTCAATGAGAAAAAATCCGGTATGAAAACAGGAACGGTCAGAAACGGGATTGCCGGCGATGTTAAGCAAAACAAGCCGGTAAGGCGAAACTGGCTTCCGTTTATCGTACCTGCGGGCTTTCTGGCGGCGTTGCTTCTGACAGGCTATTACTTTTTCAAACATGATCTGTTTTTCCTCGGACTGGGACTGCTTATCGGCTTTGCTTCGGCTACCATATACCTGGTGAATGTGTCAAAACAGCACAGCATGGCAAGAAAATCCTTCGAGGCGTCGGAAGAGCTGAACAAGGCTCTGGCTGAAGCGGGATTCACGACCATGATGGGCTTTGTCGAATACAGGGAGACTCAGAACAACAACCGGGAGCTTTTAAACAGTTGCATCAGGCAAATAAAAGCCATCGAAGAAGCTATAGAAAAACTGTCGGCAAAAATCAGGGAGCACGAAGAAAAGTGGGGTTCATTCCTGCAAAAATGCGGAGTAAACGATGAGATCACCGAAAAAGGCGCATTTCTCGAATCCCTGATGCAGGGTGTGGAAAGTCTTAAAATTGCGAAGGAGAGAAAGAAGATCCTCCTTGCAGAGAAGGACAACATCAATGACAAATGCGAGATCGTGCTCCGTGAGGCCGGAATGCTGGCCGGAGAGGTTTTCCTTACTCCTTCTGATCTGGATAATTACATAAACGGTCTGGATATAGAACAGCACACCGGGATCGAAGAATCACCGCGTTCAAATCTGGACGAAGCCATCAGAACCATGGAAAGCCGCATAAAAGACACCCAGCTCAGGATCGCCGCGTTGAAGGCGAAGACTGAGGATGCTCCGGCTGAAAGCGAGCTCTCCCGTGTGATCGAGGAAATAAACCGGTGTAAAGAGAAGAAGGCAGAGCTTGAGTTCAGGGGATCAGGCCTTGTCCTGGCAAGCCAGATCCTTAAGGAAGTTGCTCTCAAAATGCAGAAAGATTATATACCCGAGCTTAACAGGGAAATGAGCCGGATGGTAGAGATCATCACTTCGGGACGCTACAGCAGGGTTTCCACCAATGATGAGCTCAGGATAAACCTTGAAGTTCCTGAAGCCGAGGAACTGATACCTGTAAGCCGTTTGAGCGGAGGCACCATCGATCAGGTATATCTTTGCATGCGCCTGGCTGCGGTCCGGCTGATGGAGAGAGGAAAGGAGAAGCTGCCTCTGTTTTTGGATGAACCATTTTCACAATATGATGAAGAACGTGTCAGAAAAGCCTTTGAGCTTCTGAAAGAAATATCGGATGAACGTCAGATCTTCTTTTTCACCTGCCGGGAGCGGGAATATGAGCTTGCCCGCGAAGTCTTCGGCGATAAACTGAACCGTATACGGCTTGCATGAACACAGAACACAGGGGTGACGGTTCGAAATTACTGAAAAAATTATACTTTTGTTGTCATCCTGAGCGAAGCGAAGGATCTATAAAAGATTCTTCGTCGCTTCGCTCTTCAGAATGACATTTAGTACGCATAAATGATTCAAAATCTCAGGCTCTGAAACTCATTCGTTAACTCATTTTGCATAATTCATGATAAATTTTGAAAGAATATCCCTTGAGGTGACAACAGCATGATATTCAAGCATTTCATGGCTATTGCCAAAAGGGATAAGATAAGGTCATTGATTTTCATACTGCTCCCAGTTCTTATTTTGTCATGCGTTATATTATCAACGAATATAAGCTCCGGCAAGGAAGCTCAGAGAGTGAGCGATGTTCAGCTGTTGGCCAGGGCTATCAACGGTGAGGCGAGAGGCGAACCCTATGAAGGTCAGGTGGCTGTGGGTGCGGTTATCCTTAACCGTGTGAAATCTCCTGACTTTCCAAACACCATAGCAGGAGTGATCTATCAGCCGGGAGCCTTTACGGCGGTAGCAGACGGCCAGATCAACGTACCTATCGATCCTAAATCCACTGTGGTAAAAGCGGCGCAGGATGCGCTCAACGGCTGGGATCCGACTTACGGGTGCCTTTATTACTGGAACCCGGAAACTGCCACAAGCAAATGGATCTGGTCGAAAAAGATCGTTGTGAAGATCGGCAAGCACAACTTTGCAAAATAAAACAGGGAACCAAGAATAAAAGAAAGGCTGGATTATGGGTATGAGTAATAATGAAGAAAGGAACCTCAACGAAGAGACTGAAAATAAGGAGATAAAAAGAGAACTTCGCGAAAGCGATGCAAGGAACAGAACAAAAAACTTCGTCATTGCAATTCTGTTGGCCACCACTATTTTCGGAGCCTACCAATACAACAGGGCGACGCTGCTCAGACGGCAGCTTGACAATGCTTATAACAGGGCATTCCATGAGCTTATCGGCTATGTTCAGAATGTGGAGCTGATGCTCCTGAAAGCAAGAGCAACTTCTTCCAACCAGCTGACCGCAGAAACTCTCAGTGACGTATGGAGAGAGGCTTCGGCTGCAAGCAGCACCCTGACCCAGCTCCCTATATCCACAGGCGTTATATCCAATACCAAGAAGTTTTTGACTCAGGTATCGGATCTGTCAAGGACCATAGCCAAGCAAAACACTATGGGGATGGAAATGAGCGAAGAACAGGAGCAGACCCTTGCAAACCTCCACAAATTCTCGGTCAGCCTGAAAAACAATCTCAGCGAGATGCATCAGGATCTTATAAACGGAAACCTCAAATGGGAAAATGTCGCAAAGGAAGAGACCGAAGAAATGAAGGAAACTTCAGAGGATATGCCCAAGACGTTTTCCAGCATAAATTCAGAGTTTGATGAAATGCCGACGCTGATATATGACGGACCGTATTCCGAGCATCTTCAGAACAAAAAAGCCTTGGGACTGACAGGAGACAAAGTCACTGAGAATCAGGCCATCGATAAGCTCAACGAATTCATGGGCAAGGATAAGATAGAAAACGTACAGAAGCTTTCGGACAACAACAACGGGATCATTGACACCTATAATTTCAAAATGACGCTTGGAGGGGACAGGAAAGACAGGATCGCAGAGGCCGACGTATCTGTAAAAGGCGGTCATGTCATCTGGTTCCTTTATAACAGGGAAACAGGAGATAAAAAAATAGACGTCCAGAAAGCCATGGAAATCGGAAGCAAGTTTTTGAGCGATCGTGGTTATAAGAACATGAAACAGTCCTACTACCTGAACAATGACGGGATCGCCACCATCAACTATGCTTACCATAAAGACGGTATAACCTATTATCCGGATCTCATCAAGGTCAAAGTGGCACTGGACAATGGAGAAGTGGTGGGGTTCGAAGCAAACGGCTATTATATGAACCACAGGGAAAGGGATTTCGGCCCGCCCCAGATCACCGAAGAGCAGGCAAGACAATTGGTCAAAAAGGGTGAAAACATAAAATCCTCCGGCCTTGCGGTGATCCCGACCAATTACGGAACAGAACTTCTGTGCTACGAGTTTACCGGCAAGCTTGATGACAAAGACTTCCTTGTTTATATAAACGCTTATACCGGAAAAGAGGAACAGGTCCTGATAATAATAAATTCCGATGAGGGCATTCTTACGATGTAAAAATCAATAACAGCAAGCATAAGCAGCAAGTGACAAGGGGACTGGTCATGAGTAACAGGAGGTTACTTAGAACCCGGTCCTCTTGTCATATTTTTTGTCCGGCAGCATGGCAACTTCCGGCTGAATCAGATATAATTAATTTGATTTGTATGATTCAAAATGCAGAAAGCAGGGGGTAAAATGAAATATTTGCGATACAGTCACAATAATGAGATACATTATGGGATCCTGGAAGATGACAGGATCTATGAACTTACAGGCGATATCTTTTCCGATATCCGGAAAACTGGCCGGGTCGTCCCTTTGCATGAAGCAAGACTGTTAAGCCCCTGTACGCCTTCCAAAATAGTTTGCATAGGTCTTAACTACCGGGATCATGCCGAAGAGCTCAAGATACCCATACCCGATTCTCCGGTGGTGTTTTTGAAACCATCCAGCAGCGTTATCGGACCTCTGGACGATATAATATATCCTGAAATATCCAGACGCGTCGACTATGAGGCCGAGCTGGGAGCAGTCATAAAGAAGACAGCGAAAAATGTCCCGCTAAGCCAGGCAATGGATTATGTTCTGGGTTTTACATGCGCAAACGATGTGACCGCAAGGGATCTGCAGCCGACAAACGGCCAGTGGACCGTAGCAAAATCATTTGACACATTCATGCCACTGGGACCTGTAATAACTGACGAAGTGGACTGTACTAATCTCAACATACGATCGAGACTGAACGGGAAGGTCATGCAAAGCTCCAACACCTGTAATTTGATTTTCAAAGTGGATTTCCTCGTCAGCTATCTGTCCAGGATCATGACCCTTTATCCGGGGGATGTCATTATTACGGGAACTCCCGGAGGAATAGCTCCGATGCACCCGGGAGATGTCATCGAGATCGAAATAGAAAACATAGGAATATTGAGAAACACGGTAAAGAAAGCCTGATTCCAGGCTTATTAAAAATACAGGAGATGATATCATGCTGAAAACTGCCTTGATCAATCCGCTGATAATGAAGCAGCTGTCTCTGTTGGGCCATGGCGACAAGATCCTCATTGCCGACGGCAATTACCCTCTGGACAGCAGGAGCGGATCAGCCGAAAAAGTTTACCTCGGACTTACAGCAGGCGTTCCCACAGTCACACAGGTGCTTGAAACGCTTGCTCAGGTCATAAACATAGAGAAAGCCGAGGTCATGGTGCCTGATGACGGCACTACACCGCCCATTTTCGAAGAGTTCACAAAAATCCTCGACGGCATGAAGCTGGATGAGCTGGGAAGGTATGAATTCTACGATGCAGGCTGCGATCCTGCCGTAAGACTCGCAATTTCCACAGGGGAAAAAAGAATATATGCCAATATTTTAATAACAGTGGGCGTAGCCTGAAGGCACGCCCACTTTGATCATCAAAGATATTTTTTGAAGTTGCCCGAGGTCTCATTGAGCACTTTGGCCAGATTGTGAGCCTGCATGGTTTTTTCCTTGCTCAATGAGGTCATGGAAGTGGCTTCTTCGGCATTGGCCGTAGCCTCCTCGCTGAGTGCCGAGATCTCTGAAATGCTGTCTATTATTTTATTGTTGGCCTCTACTATCTGATCGAGCCTTTGTGTTACCAACCGGACACTCATTGTGAACTGGTCCATTTTTTCCGCCAGTTTCTCAAAGACTTCCCTGGTGCTTTGTATTAGCCCGGCCTGCTGGACATTTACTTCATTCAGAATCATGACCGAGTCGGAAGTGCGGCTGGCTTTCCTCCCGAGGGATTCAAGTATTTGAGCTATACTGGCTGCGCTGTCCCTGCTCTGGATGGCGAGCTTTCTTATTTCATCGGCGACAACAGCGAAGCCCCGGCCGTTCTCTCCGGCCCTGGCAGCCTCGATCGAAGCATTCAGTGACAGCATGTTCGTCTGCTCTGAGATGCCTGTGATGATTTCTGTAATATTCTGGATCTCATTGGCCTTTTCCATGAGCTCCTGCATCTTTCTGTGGGCGTACTGGCTTTTTTCGCTTACCACCAGAGATTTTTCGCTCAGTTCTCTTACATGCTCGACTCCTTTATTGAGCGCATCAAGGGATTCATTGGACAGAAGGGCCATCCTGTTCGAAAGATCGGAGGTCTCGACTATCAGTGAATGAATGTTTTTTGTCATTACCGACTGGTTCTGTATACTTTCTGCAGTATGGACTATTCCGTTGCTTATCTCATTGACTGCGCTTGATATGATATCCGAGCCGTTTGCCAGATCTTCGATTATGGAGCTTACATCCCTGCTGTTTTTATCCACTGTCTCGGCTATTTTCAAAACATCATTGAGTATCTCTTCCTGCTTTCTCTTCTCCTCGGTAAGGTTGTCCAGATTCTCCTTGTTGAATTTGATGGACAGCTTTGTAGCGATCAGGAACGAGGCTGAAAAGATGATTATGGAGGCTATTTCTATCATATAGTCGGTAATTAATTCCGGCGCGTTCAGATTAAGCACGAACATCATGTAAGCTATTTTGCCGATGTTTATTACAAATGCGAAACCGCATGAAATGGCAAGAAGATTGAAGTCAAAGTAAAGGTAATACATCACGATAAGGCAGAAGAAGTAAACATAAGTGATAACATGATCTGAAGTAAAGGAAACAAAAAGGTAAAAGAAAAGATATCCTAAAAGCGTTATGTATTTTATGCTGCTTCCTGAAGAATTCCTGCAATAAACTAAGAACGCGATGAGCAGGGGGGCGAACATAACAAACGTAAATAAAAGAAGATACCCCCACGTTCTTCCCCCACGTAAAACCTCGGCCAAATAGCCCAGGATGGTTATGGAATTCATTATGAGGGTGATCAGCATTACAATCCTGTTCGTAACTGCAACCGAAGATTTTTGCATAAATTTTGATCCATGCCGTCATCAGTATCGGAACGTCAGAAAATGATCCCCAATGCAAAAAATCGACATGGATAAGGCACCTCCTTTATTTGATTTTGATTTATGGTTGTTATGATCGCACTATTATCATTCTAATCCATTGCATACGGTTTTACAATGGATATACTGCGGTTAAAATCCGCTGAGTTTCTTCATTATCCTTATATCATCACCGGCAAACTGGAGGGTCTGGAACTCGCCTATGATACGTGAACCGATCCTCTGGTTGTACTCCTGGACAAGGCGCTTGAAATCAAGATTTGATGCGATAATTGTTTTTGCCGTACAGATCCTGTTCCTGGCGTTCCTTTGCTCAAGAAGGGCAAGGAGCTCCGCATACTTGGAATCGCTTTTTGGTTCTGTGCCCAGATCGTCAAGAATGAGGAGATTTGCTGTAATGAGGTCTTTATACGCCTGTTCTCCGGATAAGCCATCTTCGTCGATATTAAGGCGGTATTTATGTATTATCTGAAAAAGATTCGCCGCCGAGAAATACAGGACTGAAAAACCAGCCCTGAGAAGTTCCAGGCCGATGCTTTTTGCCATGAATGTTTTTCCTGTGCCAGTCGGGCCGTAGAAATACAGGTTTTTTGTGTTTTCATCGGTAAATTTGCTTACGAACTCCAGACACTGCTCCTTTACAGCCTGTATCTGCGCCCGCGGAGATATGTCTATGGCATATTTTTTAGGATCTGTTTTATCCGAGTACCACTTTTCATCGAAATGCCCGAATCCCGTTTTTCCGTCGTCAAGAATGTTGGAGATCCTGTAAAGATGCTCAAGGTACAGTTTATTGTAGCATGAGCAGGGATAAGTGGCTCCGTTCTTTGAAACGTAACCCCTGTCTTCGCATGCTTTGCAGGAAAAAGCCGGTTCTAGATAATCCAGGGGTATATTGTTTGCCAGTAATAAATGCTCCCGCTTTTTGGTCAGCATATCTATCTTACTGAGGTATTCATCAGCACAGGATGCTGTGTCTTCATTCAGCAGCGACTGAGCATAGCGGATCCCTGCAAGGGATAATTCGGCATCGATATCCGAAAGCTCGGGAATTCTCCTGAAGAGTTCCTGCTTCCGGCGCTCGGCCTCAAAAATAGCCCTGTCGCGTTTGCGTTCGAACTCGATATCCAATAAGCGTCTTGTATCAGCCATCAATCTTCGTCCTTTCCGATGACAGAAAGCTTACCCAGATTGTCGAAAAACTCGTCATCATACTGATGCTGCTGGAAATTATCCCGGTGAGCCGGTTTATCCTTTTGAACCCTGCTTTTGCTCCTTTTTTCGGAAGACGCCTCAAGATAAGCTTTGAGCTGTTCCATACTCCTGATGCCTTCCTTGTGCCAGTTTGTAAGGATGTTGTGGGCATATTTGAATGGTGTTGATTTGCCTACGGTCAGCTTGAGGGCTTCTTCTATGATGTTCATGTCGTAGCCGTACTCGTTGAGCCATGTCTCAAGATACTTTTCCTCATAGGCCGTAAGCTTTTTGCCAAGCCTTAAGGCCCTTGCGATGGTTTTTCCTATCTCTTTGGTCTTTTCACATGCCACCATGTACTGCTCAAGCTCCCAGTGATTGGTGATCCCATGGTTGGCCCAGGTGATGGCAACCTTTTCCACATACTTTATGTTTAGTGCGTTATTGTCGTAGCAATATTTGAAGAGGCTCACCATGACGTCTTCGTCGAAACGGAACGTCGAAAACCAGTTGTCGATCGCAGCATACCAGCCTGGAGCCATAAGCCCCTGAAAGAACATCTTGTTTATCGAATCGATGCACTGGATCCTCTTTGTGTTGGCCTGGATCCTTTGCTGATTGGGATCGACATCCGAAGTGGTCTTTTTCCTGTAAAACTTCGAAAGGGCTTTTTCCTTGATATTGGTCAGGGAAACAACGTTCTGGGTCCGAATTATGAGCTCTTCCTGCTCAAGTATGACGAATGCCGCATTTACAGAATCCAGAGACATGTCGAGCTTGGCCGCCAGATCCTCAGGACGGGCTTCTTTATTGTATTTGCTCAAAAAGATACAGTAAAGGTATACCTTGACCGACTCTGGCGTGAGTCTTGGCATGATATCGCTTAAGAATATATCCGGAACCAATGTATCTGACAGGAGGATGTTCTTTACCATTTCGAATTGCATTAAAAAACCTCTTTCGAATCATAATAATATGGAACAAACGTAACTGCCGCTATTTGAAAATAATTATATCATAAGTTGTACAGCAATTCATTGCTGTTACGCAGTAACAAGTTTCCCGGGACCCATATGCAATCTTTGATTGTATTAATGGGTGGGGTTCTTATTATACCATAAGTTATAGCCGAAAATCAGAGGCTTGGGAAGAATCTTTGAAAAGCAAAAATAAAGGAGATGCATATGCCCCAGTTAGCTGTCAGGACCCGGAGCGGACGGGTCGAAAGTCTGCATGACGGATATATTTGCGTGGCAGATTCGGACAAGAACATTCTTTATTCTGTTGGAAACCCGGAAGCTGCCTGTTTTCTGCGTTCATCAGGCAAACCGTTCTATGCTGTGGCCTTGGTCGAATCCGGCGCTATGTCGAAGTTCAATATAACATTGAAAGAGCTGGCTATAACCTGCTCTTCCCATGAGGGCAGAGCTTCCCAGCGCAGGATCATACTTTCCATACTGAACAAGATCGGTCTTTCAGAAAGGGATCTGGATTGCGGGCATGTTTATCCCGAAAACCAGAAAGTGCATGATGCTCTGGTGATGCTGTGCAAAAGGCCGACTCCAATTTTCAGCAACTGCTCGGGCAAGCATGCGGGATTTCTGACCCTTTGCAAATACTACAAATATCCTGTAAAGGGGTATACGAATCCTGATCATCCGGTCAATCAGCTTATTTTAAAGACCATGGCCGAGCTGCTCGAATGTGATGTGAGCGAGATCATTACCGGGGCAGACGGGTGCGGACTTCCCACATATATGCTGACGCTCCACCAGATAGCCTGGCTGTATGCCCGCCTGGCTCATGGGTATGGCAGTGGATGCAAATACGATCATTGCCTTGGCGTAATAAAGGATGCCATAACTCAGAATCCGGGAGTTTTCAGAGGGAACGGCACATTTTGCACTGAGCTTATAAAGCATACGGACGGGAGAGTTATAGGCAAATTAGGCGCAGAAGGCATATACTGTATGGCGATTCCTGAAAAGAAACTGGGAGTCTGCATAAAAATGTCGGACGGGCATCCATGGTCGGGATATGCGGTCGCAGTTAAAGTTCTCGAAGAATTGGATGTGCTGGACGCCAGGACAGTCAAGAAACTCGATAAATGGGCACTTCCGCCCATTCAGAGCGACAAGGGGGAGGATGTGGGTTATATCCATCCTGTATTCAGCCTGCTGGAGAATAAGACAGGCGACTATGAACCGGGAAGTTTATACCCATAAAAGCGATGGTACCATTAGCTGCTGTAACCAGAAACAAATATGTGGAGAGCATCCACTATGGTTGTATATGTGTTGTTGATTCCAGTGGAGAAATAATATATCAGAAAGGGGACGCCGATACAAGATTCTTCTTCAGATCTGCGGCAAAACCAATTCAGGTACTGCCTTTCATCAAGTCGGGCGGAGCAGGGGCCATGGATTATTCTCTCAGGGAGATCGCCATAGCCTGTGCCTCCCATACCGGCGAAGAAAGGCATCAGAAGACTGTGCTGGGTGTTCTTGACCGCCTGGGGCTCGACGAATCGAGCCTTCACTGCGGGACAATGATCCCATATAATGAAGATGAACATAAAAGACTCATCAAAGAAGGACATGATCCTTCGCCGCTGCACGCCAGCTGCTCGGGAAAGCATGCGGCCATGCTGGCATATTCGAAGTATCTGGGCTGTGACATTTCAAATTACGAAGATACGGATCATCCCGTTCAGAAGGAGATAATCAAAACCATTGGATATTTCACAGATGAGAAGCCTGATGAGATACCGGTCGGCACCGATGGATGCGGTCTGCCTATTTTTTTGCTGCCGGCGCGCAAGATGGCTTTATCTTATGCAAGGCTTGTAAGATACGCCCAGGAGCCGGATAATCCATACCACGAGCCATGCAAAACCGTTTTTGAGGCAATGACCACCTATCCGGAAATGGTAGCGGGCTCACGTGAGTTCTGCACCGAACTTATGAGCGCTACAAAAGGCAAACTGATAGGGAAGATCGGTGCTGAAGCCGTATATTGCCTGGGAATTAAAAAAGGCAGTCTGGGGGTCTGCGTAAAAATAGCCGACGGAGGAGAACGGGCTGTTTATCCTGTGGTGATCCAGCTTCTTTTGGAGCTTGGGATCCTTGACAAAGAGGAGTATGAGAAGCTTGAGCACTGGCACAATGTCAGGCTCATGAACAATCTGAAGGAACATATCGGATATATCATTCCAGTCTTCCAGCATGATAAGCCCTTCAGCCTGGGAATGCCCATTTTTTGATTAATACGAATGAGTTTAGGGGACGGTCCTCTATGCACAAAATGTGCAGAAAGAACCGTCCCCTATGCACACTAAATACGTAAAGGAAATGTAACCTGGACCGCGTAAAAAAAGCTGCGCCGGATGCCGATAAAGATATAGTAATAGTATAGTTTGGAGGAATTCCTTAAATGAAAAAAATAAATAAAGTTTTATCCTTTTTACTTATACTGACTTTTCTGCTGACAGGGTTTCCCTCGGAGTTAAAGATTTTTGCCGCTCCTGAAGACATCACACTGACCGTGGAGTATGATCCTGCCGCATATAAATATAAGATCAGTTATCCCATATCAACGAAACCTGCCCGGGTGGTCGTTAAGTTCCACACGGCCGACAATGTACTTGTTGAAGAAACATTTACAGATGATATGATCGGGTTTTCGGCAGGAAAGGCAAGTATCAGCATAGATGAAAAATTATTTTCAGAAGACAGGATCGAAGACCATATTTATGACATTTCACTGGAAGCCTACAGGAGAATCGAGGACACTACGCCCTCCCACAAAGGGGAAGTCTATTATCTGGCCGGAATGACCTTTGAAGGAGAATCATTCAATCAGATGGCCAAAAGTTCATATATTGAAGACTCAAAGCCTGAACCTGTGACTGAGGACGGAAGTGAGACCGGAAATGTTGTCATACTTAAAAGCGGTTATAAACCTGTTATCAAGCTGACATGGAACGTTCCTACCGTTATTGTTTCCGGCAATAAAAAAATTCTGACAGATCCGGATACTCTGGCCGCGCTCAGCAAAAATGAAACTATAAGCACGATATCATTCCATATAAATATGGCAAAAGGAAAAGGAAACAGGAATAAAGTTCAGTATGAAATGAATTTTACCGCTGAATATGATCAGGATGACGATGCCTATAAGATAATGGTCGGAGAGAATGAAGCTGAGGTAGATTTTGATTCTGAGAATAATAAAATGTCGGTGACGCTTACAGAGGATCATGGGATCGAGCCCGGGACCGAATACGAGTTTACCAATATAGGCATAGTGTTCAAAGATGCTGATTCCGTTGAAATCCCGCTGAACATGACAAAATTCCGGGCCAACAGCAGCAATCACTTTCCTGTAGTCAATAAAGACAATGCCTTTATAGGAATGAGCCAGAACCCTACATCCATATTTACACCTATCCCATTTGAAATAACAAAGATAGATACCGACAAGGTGGAAGTCCGTTTCAGAAAGATAAAATACGGAACATATCCTGAACTTTACTATCAGGTCCAGTATGCCCCTACCATTAATGATTTGACCGATACAAAAGGCCAATGGGTGAAGATACCTGCATCAGCCCTTCCCAGCGGTGATTATGGCTATGAGATAGTAAATATAGATGTTACCGGGAATGAGAACCCAAATATGTATTTCAGGGTCGTTTGCTACGACAGCTCCTCGGAACTTCCCAGAAGCTCATCACTTGCTGTTAATCTGAAGGACCTGGGGTTCGAATCAGGAAGGCCGCCAATGCCCAAGGAAATCAAGGTTATACCGGTTTATGGCGGGCGGGCAAAAGTTACCGTACCCCCTACACATCTGTCTTCAGGTGAATTCCAGATACCGGTGACCAACCTCCAGATTTCGATGGAAAAGCCTATTTCATGGAGACAACATTTTAATGATGCGGCTAAAGACATCACAGGGTGGGATTCTTTCAAAATTCTGGATAATGATGATTCTGACTATGTTTTCCACATCATTTTGTCTTCATATCTGCCCGAAAGCAAGGTGGAAGACGAAACAAAGGTTGTCCAGGGCTTTTCGGATTCCAATGCAGCAATAAGCAAAGAGGTGTATCTTCCTGTCAAGCAAAAGCGCGTCCTGGTATTGAGCAAAAAGGATTTTGACCAGGACCCTGACGACCCCAACAAAATAACAGCTCAGATTCCGGGGGACAATCTCTTTTATGATTATGCCAGTGATGAAGAACTGACATCGGAAAATAATGAAGATCCCAGTAAGGACGGTACTCCCGGAGATTATCCGACCTTCCTTGTTCCCAATACCACATATTATATGCAGATGTTTACATCACGTTATGGTGATCTTGACGCCATTAACCAGGAGGTTTGGGGCGACAGTGATAAACTGGAGGGTCTGGAAGAAAAAATTTCATATATGTCACCTATCGTCAGCTTTACAACCTATCCGTTGACAGAAGCCGCAGTGCCTCTGCCGGACATTGGCCTTCTTGAGCCTGAGATCATTCAGGATCCTGACACAGGTGAAATACAGCTGGGAATAAAAGTGGATGTCCCCAGGATCCTTACCAATGCAGACTGGCTGCGTTATACCGATCTGGACAAAGAAAGAATGGTCATGTATGAGTTTTTTGTAAGCAGAAGTCCGGAGGATCTTGATTCCAAAACAACTGCTGATAAGTACTATGCTGACATATATACCAGCGAAACTGTGGGCGGATCTGTTCCGGTAAGCATATCTGAAATAATAACACCAAACGGGACCAAAGAGCCTATTTTGCCAAATACCGTGTATTACATAAAAGCCCGGGCTTCCCTGTGGGTCATTTATGGTGAGCCTGACCATGAAAATCCTGATACCGGGGACCCGAAGGATGAGAGGCTCGGTGGTTCTATGTTTACCGCCATCAAATCAGTAACCATGCCCAAAATAGATGTAGGCGATATCGACGATTCTGAAAGGAATCCACGGGCCCCGTCAAGCTTTAACATAGCCATAGATGAGAACGGGGAACAGCGTGTAGGAGATGCATGGGTTTATCTGAGCTGGAATCACAATGAAAAAGATGTGACCTATGAGATGGTATGCACGACTGTCCCGATCCCTGAGTACGACCCTGACGGAGACGAGGAGCCTGTATATGTGAATGACCCGTATAATCAAAACTTTTTAAAGGCATATAAGGAGTTCTGGATACCGAAGAGTGTCAGCAGACTGCATCTTGATATAAACGATCCTGAGCTTCAAAATCTGGGGCTTACTACAGACGAAAACAATCTAGTGGTGATGCCTGTCAACAAAGAGTTCTTAAGGCCTAACAGAATCTATTATTTTAGTTTGAGAGCCGTAAGAAACAGGGGAAAAGAAAATGAAACTATCAGCAGATGGATAACTGTGCCGGTCACTACGAAAATGGTGCAGGCACCCGCTTTCCTTGAGGTCGTGAAGGACATGGAAATCGGATTTAATATTGCTTGCGATGTTCCCGGAACCACGGCAGATTCAATGGAAGTAAGCATAAAAAAGAAAGATGAGGGATCAACAAGCTATATAAAGCTTAACAGGGGCAATTATACCTGCGTTCAGGACGGAACTACATTCTACTTCAGGATATACAATCTGGAGCCTAATCAATGGTATGACATACTTGTTAAAAATACAAGAAATAAGACATGGTATGATGCAAACACCAGGAGCTGGAAAGCTTCTGAAGGCACCCCAGTACAGGAAAAAACCCTTAATCCGCTCACAGAGATAGAAGTCCGTTTCGAAGGGGAAGAACTTTATACTTATTTGCTTGAGGCAAGAACAGAAAACGACTCCAAGTATCAGGAACTTACTTTTTCAAAGACAGGGAACACTGATTATGGCTATGATACTCCTGCGGGGAGGGAAGAGTTCTACAAGGAGAAGACCAGGATATTTGTCGATGAAGGTTCATCCAAGTACATATATTACGCGAGGATCAGGGGGATATCATACAGAGATGATGGAGGCAACCTGCTCTATTATCAGCCGCTTAAGTCCAACACCCTCTATTACATAAAAGTTTTCAAGAGGATCATAATAAGTGACCCGGATGGTGGCGAACAGAACGCTGATTCGCTCCGTGTAGGCCCGGTCACCGCCAGGACAGATTTCTCCCAGTCCGATTATGACAAAGACAAGGATAAGGACAATACAACTGACCTGTTCAACGATACTGCCGACAGGCTTATCCGGAAGCTTTACTGGCGTATCGATATCAAAACGGGCGCATCGGTAAGGGTCCTCCTGAAGGATGACAGAATCGCCGGCCTGCTCAGGGCAAACAAAGGGTCCACCATAACAGTCGATATTTCGGGCGAACAGGCTGATACCTCCTATTATGAGATATTGATCCCATACAAAACTCTCGAGGCCATAGATACATTTGACAGCCGTCTTAATATAAAGCTTTTGGGAGCTGAAATAACCATCAACAAAGGAAGTATCGACCTTGCAGCTCTGAAGAAGCAGGTACTTACCGGCGGAACCAAAGAAGCCATGTTGCTGCTGAAGGTCAACAGGAGGCAGTCTCCTTCAAACGCCCTGTCAGGAGGTTTAGCGGCAGCATCCAGATCTTACGGGCTTCAGGCGGTAGCTGTCGGATCAAGACTTTCATACGCCGAAATAGATGAGATGATTTTCAATATACTGAAAAAGCCCGATGCCAAAGGCCCGTTCAAATATGGCATACTGGACCGCGAACTGACAAAAGTGCTCAAGAATCTCGAAAGCTACAGTTATAAAAGCCATGTGGATCTGAAGGATCTTATCAATTCGGTCATAAACGAGGTAGAGGTGGAACTCTCACGCTATCTGAAGGATATTATCGATGGTGGAAGCGGGCTTCCTGCAGATTTTGTGGTCACGAAAAGTGTAAACGAGTTCCCGGGTAAAATCGGCGTAAAGATCGAATACAGCTATCAGAACGGATATATATCGCCATATGTGAATTACGGGTCCGGCTGGAAGAGTCCTGAAGGAGGAAAAGGCTATGTTATGCAATATGTGCTTTTCCGTGCTGAAAAGCCAGGTGAATACATCGTGGCAGTCAAAAGGACTTCCGGCCAGCAGCCCGGCACTGTTCCCGATAACAGCGCTCTTTCGTTCCTTTCCTCAAGATATGACCTTACCAAAGTATTCGGCAATGGAACCATATATACGGCAAATCCGATAAAAGGTGAACAGGCCGTTATGCTTTATGCCGTAGTGACTGAAAGAGATATGGAGATCACTGGCCTGACTCCGATGCAAAAAGTGACGAAGCTGGATCTTGGAGGCATTATAGGATCGAACGAGATCACCGGTTATATGAACAATCAGGCTTCGGTGTCATTGGCAGTCAAACTATATTGCACAAAAATGAACATCGACCCGAAATACATGAGACCTTCAAAGACGATCACTATTACCAACAGTTCCGAAATCAGTCCCCGCCTGTACCCCTATGTGGTACTGGGGGTCGATTTAAACCTTGTGTCACTGAACAACAGAAGATTCGACGCCAACGGAAGGACGACTATCGGAAGCATGCTGGACATGGTTGCGAAAGTCCTGGAAGGAATGTAAACATAAAGACCAGGAGAGTGCTTTATGAATAAAAAGAGATTGACGAAATTTATTGTTTTTCTGCTTATACTTGCAATGCTGCCGGGATTCATGCCCGGTATGGAGATGCTTGCAGAGACATTGCTGCTTAAGGCTCCAAGTGATAACAAAATCGTTGATATCGGCTATACGCCAAGTATATATAACGACGAATGGTATGCAGATCTGGCCTGGAAATGGGACCCCGGCAATTTCCCTCCTGAGGCTGACTATGAGTATATTATAATTGGCCTTAATGAAATATCCCGTGGAACGGGGCAATATATTCAGGATGCCATAACCATACCGTTGGGTGGTTCCACCACAAGCTATCATTTCACAGAGTACGATCCTGAGGGATTACAGCACGGCACAATCTATGAATCATATGTTAAGGCTCAATATAGAATTGATACACAAACAGGCTCATATACCGTTACTTCACAAAAATCAAATCCTGCTAAATTCCTGACAGGGCTGCATGTATCGGTCGAACTTATCCCCGGGACGAACAACATCAAAATCAAGTGGGATGATGTTTTTGATACATCAGGCAGGATCAATTATAAGATTCTGATTTCGGATACGAAGGGCTTTTCACAGCCTAACCCGATCCCTGACATCGTAGCTTCTGAAATCGGAAAGCCCGATTCGCCCGTAACTGTAAATACCGCTGAGAAAAAGCTGGAATATATCTACACTTTTGCCCAGCCAGGACGGGAGTATGCCATCAAGGTAGTTCCTGTTCCCAATCCCAATGTTGCATGCGCCACTGCCGATGAAATAGAGGCTATTACAATAAAAACTGATATTTTGCTGAAAGCGCAGAAGGTCGGATATACCAGTGAAGGGGACACCATCTGGAAGCTTTTCTGGAATCCTATTGTAAAAGGCAGTACATTTACCAGTGTGGATTATGAATTATACCGTTATATAAATAACAGCAACGAAGGAAATCTTTTCAGGCTTATTCCGGATGAGGACAGTTACCAGTTTATAATAAAAAAAGGTGACATGAATACATACAGCTTCAGGATAGATGCCAAGGCATGGGAACCAGGCGCAAATGCTCCCATAGAGTTCAGATCCAACAACAAGGTCGAACTGAAAGAGCAAATCCCGCAGTATCCTGAGGCACCGGAGATCGTTGATGCTTTTCCTGAAGCCGATCCTCCCCTGTATTATGATGATTTTCTTACAGGCTCCAGCGCTTCAGTGTTCTGGAGAGCCCCTAAAACAGGCGAAGGGGTCATTGATGAAGATGTTACCTATGATATATATCTTGTAGATAATATCGAATATGTAAATAACGATATCAGACCCCCATCAAACTTTAAAATCGCCTCGGATCTTTCCATGAGCGAGTCAAATGCAATAAAAGACGCCAAAACCGGTGCGATCATAGGATACAGGTATGATCTGACAGGGCTTAAGTCCAATTCAACGTATTATTTTGTCATATATGCAAAAAAGAATTATCTGGTCGAAAGCCCTACCGAGGGTTTCATGATAACCAGGCCATATGAATCAAGGCAATCTGTAAAAGTCATCATAACCGCACCCGATGCCGGAGCCGACAAGCCTGTGGCTCCTTCGTCGCCTCCTTTGAAAGTACACGAGGAGAACGGCAAGCAAATGATCACATTCACAGGTGCAACCTTCGAGCTTTCAAAAAGATGGTATGCGCTTTACAATGAAGATATAAAACGATGGGAAATGGTTTCGTACGATGATTATCTGAAAAACGAAAATTTGGATCCGGAAGATCCTGACTATGAAAACAAAAAGAAGGCTACTATTGTAAACTATCTTCCCGGCTGGTCGGTCGTGCCACATGTCGTCAATTACAACCAGGTGCTGGAAGCATTTAACCGTACCAACAAGGAGAACATCACATATAATGATTTAACGCAAAATTATATAAAAACCTTTGAGATCCCCCAGCAGAAAACAAGGGTTCCTGATATTCCGGAAGATGAAGAAGACCAGACCTTCACCTTTGATATAACCGGATTGAATGATAATGGAACCTACCTTGTCTGGGTCACCATTGAAAACCAGAACGGGGTTCAGTCAGAACCGTCGGACCCGATAATAATAACGACTCCGGTCGATGTTTCTGAAATGCCGGTAAAGCCGACGGTCCCCGAAAATATTATAGGTATTCCAAGCGATACATTCGTGGATCTGTTCTGGACATTTATAACAAATATGGACTATGAAATAAGGGGCGGAAAAACCGAAAAGCTAAGCGAGGCTACCGTAGTAAAACGGCTCACATATGATGAGATAAAAAACAGCACGTCGGTCAGGGTGGATTCACTTGATCCTGATACGGGCTACTATTTCTGGATAAAAGCTATAAGCCGGGGCAGCCAGGGCCAGGTCTTTGAATCTGACTTCAGTGATCCTTGTTATGTTAAAACAGAAGCCTATAAGCCGCCGGCAACTCCAACGGGCTTTGGCATAAAAAACGGACCGGATGGGGTCACTGAAAATTCAATCACATACATGTGGACGAAGCTGGATGGGCTGACCTACATCCTTGAGTTTGCCGACAATCTGGATTTCAATGATTCGCAGATGATAGATGTAGACGGTGACAACTACACGGTCAGCGGGCTTATTTCAAACAGGAGATATTATG
The DNA here is from genome assembly GCA_012840245.1 of Clostridiaceae bacterium. Classification (GTDB taxonomy): domain Bacteria; phylum Bacillota; class Clostridia; order DSM-8532; family DSM-8532; genus DTU059. Next base: position 25,189 of record DULR01000083.1, on the reverse strand, counting down.
CAAGGTTGTATGCCTATAGCCCGAAAACGACGCTGAGAAGCACTCCGACCCGGGCTATCATGGTCGTTACCAACAAGAGCAGGAATGATTACGACAGCAGCTACGACCTGGATGATCCTGTAACAGGCGACGGGCTCAAAATACCTGCCAGGCTTGAAAACGGAATATGGACCATATCATCTCTGGGAGCTGACGGCCATGTCCTGGCAGAAAGGATACGTAAGCTGTCAGGCCCTGTAGTTAAATTAGACCTGACACAGCCTCCGTCAAGGACATCAACGATACGCCTGGAATTAAGCTCGGTCGTTATCGATGCCTTGTCAGCCTTAAAGAAAGAATTATATCTGGTAATGCCATGGGGACAGTACACCATACGCCCGGGGACTTTCCAGACAGATGAGTATTTCAGGATGAAAGCCTTGAACGATGATTTGGGCCTGAGACTTGAAACGGTATCTCCTGCCAGCCAGTACAAGCCTTCAACCACCATGCAGTTCAAAACGGCGGTCACTGACTTCAGATTCTCATATTTGCAGGGCTCTGGCCAGATAAGCAGGATCAACGTTCCCATCAGGGTCGAGCTGCCAGTTGCAGACATAAGCAATTATGTTCAGGGGCAATTGGGAACATACGGCTACAATCCGGGAAAAGGCTGGTACAAGCTTCCCACTGTCAATGATTACAGCCTGAAACGTGTGATCGGTGAACTGGACAGGCCTGTTGCCGTTGTCGCGGCTACAGAAGGCATATTGCCTCAGCCAGGTGTCCCGTCATATATTAAAGAGAGTATGGAAAGACTTCAGGCTGTTTATGACCTTAAGAGCATAAAAAACAAACCATTCAACCATAATGCCTATATGACGCAAAAAGATATATTGAAGCTTATTTTTGACGTGATCCCGGCGTCATATACCGACTATGACATAGCAGAAAAAGCGGTAGGTGCCGGACTGATCAGCAATACAGGAGATGTCAGCGACTCCTATGCGAGAAGAGACAAGGCCATAAGCATGCTGATCTCATTTTACAGATTCAAAACGCGCGAAAAGACGATCCCGTCAAAATCAGGGATCTGGTCGCGTTTTACAGATCTGTCAAAAGCCGATCCGCGTTATCTGAACGATTATAAATTTGCGCTGGAAATGGGAATAATTCAGGGTAATGCGGCAGATTTGTCTTATCCTGACAGGCTGGTAACTATAGGTGATTTTTTGGTATTTCTTGAGCGAACTTTGAGACTTTGCGGCGAAATTTAAAATTATACTCCTGATCAAAAAAATTATTTACCACGGTTGAAAAATGTCTTGAATCAAATAATAATATTGGCTTTCAGAACGAATTCAAAATATGGATGGAAGCCAAAAACCGGATAGTATTTTTGAAGGTCTGGAAAATATCAGATTACCCCGTTCGTACATAAAGCACCGTAAATTTCGTGTACATAATTTTGATCAGGGGTGAAGGTTATGGAAGCTTTTGTTATCAACGGGGGGAAACCATTGCATGGATCGGTCGCCGTATCCAGCTCAAAAAATGCCATTCTTCCAATCATATCCGCATGTCTGCTGTCTACCGAAGAATGTATTATAAAGCAAATACCGGGCCTTGATGACGTAACTGGGATGTGCGAGCTCATATCGAATCTGGGAGCCGATGTCAAGGTAAACGGAAGAACCAGAAGAATAAAAGTCTGTGCCCGTTCTCTTACCGGTCATACCGCCGATTATGAACTGGTAAGCAAATTACGGGCTTCTTTTCTTGTAACTGGACCATTGCTGGCAAGGGCAGGGATAGCCAGGGTAGCGCTTCCCGGAGGATGTCCCATAGGAAGCAGGCCTGTCGATCTCCACCTGAAAGGTTTCGAAGCAATGGGAGCGGAGATCGAAAACGGACATGGTTTTATATTTGCCAAATGCCACGGGAAAAAACTGAAGGGTGCGACCATATATCTGGACTTCCCAAGTGTAGGGGCGACAGAGAACCTGATGATGGCTGCGGTCCTGGCCGAAGGAAGGACCGTTATTGAAAATGCGGCTTCTGAGCCCGAAATAGTCGATCTGGCAACTTTCCTCATAAAAATGGGTGCGAAGATCACCGGAGCAGGCACCGACACCATAATAATAGAAGGGGTCGACAAGGTGTACGGCGCAGAACATACCATCATGCCCGACAGGATAGAGGCAGGGACCCTTATGACGGCGGCTGCCCTTACAGGAGGAGATATAACCCTGACCAATGTGGTGCCTGAACATCTTAAGCCTGTTACCGCAAAGCTTCGTGAATCCGGGATGGAGGTAATAGAAAACAAGAGCAGCATCAGAGTGAAAGGAACAGGAAGACCGTCAGCCCTGGATATCAAGACCCATCCGTTCCCGGGATTTCCTACCGATATGCAGGCTCAGTTTTCGGCCTTCGTAAGTTATGCCGAAGGCACCAGCGTAATAGTGGAGACCATCTTCGAAAACAGGTTCATGCATGTCAACGAGCTGAGAAGGATGGGCGCGCAGATACGAGTGGACGGCAGAACGGCCATCATCGAAGGTATCGAATCACTGCAGGGCGCGCAGGTGCGCGCAACCGATCTGAGGGCCGGAGCGGCGCTTGTGATAGCTGGACTGGCTGCAAGAGGGACTACCGAAGTCCTTGATATACATCATATTGACAGAGGCTATGAATTTATAGAGAATAAACTACAGAGACTCGGCGCGGATATAAAACGTGTTTAGCAGGATAAACGGTTTGAGTCGTTCTGCGGCGCCGACTAAACAGATGTCATTCTGAGCGTAGCGAAGAATCTTATTTGAACTGATTCAGTAACAGGATAACAAAGGGGGTCTTTAAATGAGCGATGGCCAACACAGCTTTTTCGCCTTCCTCTCCAGAATGAGGCATATATACAGATGGAGCCTCATGCGGAACGTCACAAGGGAAAACATCATGGAGCACAGTCTTCAGGTGGCGATGGTCGCCCATGGGCTTGCATTGATAAACAACAGGATATTCAACGGCAACGTCAATCCTGAAAAAGTTGCGCTGCTTGCCATTTACCACGACAGCAACGAGACCATAACGGGGGACCTGCCGACTCCCATCAAATATTTCAATCCCGATATTCAGGAATCATACAGGGCTCTTGAGGACATATCGAAGGAAAAGCTTTTATCTCTCCTTCCTGAGCCCCTGAAGGAAGATTACAGAAATGTGCTTTTCTTTGATGAAAACAGTCCTGAAGGCAAACTTGTAAAAGCGGCCGACAGGATCTGTGCCTACATAAAATGCATCGAGGAGCTGAAAGCTGGCAACGGAGAATTTCAAAAAGCCCAGCAGGCGATCATGAAAAGGATAGAAAATATCGATCTGCCTGAGGTAAAATATTTTATGGATCATTTTGTTGAGAATTTCTCGCTGACTCTTGACGAGTTGAACTAAGGACATATATAGAGTCAGGCGGAGGGTCTCCATGCATCAACCGCTCCGCCCCGGTTTTCCGGTTGTACATCAATTCAGAAACGCCGGATACGAAAGAATCTGTGCATCACCCTCCTTGTTTCAGGGACAATACTTTATGTTTTAAGATTCTTTACCATAAATTATGCGGCGGGACAAAGCCTGATGACTTATATTTGATGATTGCTTATCCTTAAGTTTGACAAAAGGGACGAATTTTTAGCAGTTCAATATGGATTGCCTTTATTTATCGAAGACTTATGGCAGAAAACGGAGGAATTTGAATGAAAGCAGTAATCACGGTAATCGGATGTGACAGAATAGGTATAATGGCAGCCATAACAGGCATACTGGCAAAAGCCAATGTCAATATCCTTGACATCTCGCAAACCATCATGCAGGAGCTTTTCACCATGATCATGCTGGTGGACATATCCAAAATGAACGTCGAATTTTCAGAAATGAGTGACATGCTTGCCAGGGCGGGTAAAGAACTGGGACTGGACGTAAGGTTCCAGAGAGAAGAGATCTTTACGAGCATGCATCGTATATAGAAGAGGAGTCAGTATGTATAACATCAATGAGATTTTGGAAACCGTCAATATGATATCCAGGGAAAAGCTGGACATACGCACCATAACCATGGGCATCTCACTCAGGGATTGTGTTTCGGACAGCAGCAAGACAACAATGAGAAGGATCTACGACAAAATAACGAGACTGGCGCAGGATCTGGTCAAAACAGGAGAGGACATCGAGAGGGATTTCGGTATCCCGATAATAAACAAGAGGATATCGGTCACTCCCATCGCACTGATAGCCGAAGGCTGTGAAGAGGAGGATTACGCAGTCTTCGCCAAAGTTCTGGACGACGCGGCAGCTGCTGTTGGAGTCAATTTCATTGGCGGGTTCTCAGCCCTGGTGCACAAGGGCTTTACAAAAGGCGATAAACTGCTGATCAAGGCCATTCCTGAAGCCCTTTCGACTACCGAAAGAGTTTGCTCATCGGTAAATGTGGCGACGACCAAAGCCGGGATCAACATGGATGCCGTAAAGCAGATGGGGCTTATAATCAAGGATTGCGCTGAAAGGACAAAGGATAAGGGGGCTTCTGCGTGCTCGAAGCTGGTAGTCTTTGCTAATGTACCCGAGGATAATCCTTTCATGGCCGGCGCGTTTCATGGCATCGGAGAGCCCGAATGCGTAATCAATGTCGGAGTCAGCGGACCGGGAGTTGTGGCCCATGCGCTCAAGTCACTTAACGGAGCTGATTTTGGCACTGTTGCCGAGACAATAAAAAAGACAGCCTTCAAGATCACCCGTATGGGCCAGCTTGTCGCACAGGAAGCATCTCAGCGTCTTAAGGTGCCATTCGGGATAGTGGATCTTTCCCTTGCACCGACACCGGCCATCGGGGACAGCGTAGCTCATATACTTGAGGCCATGGGCCTGGAACGCTGCGGCGCTCACGGAACCACTGCAGCGCTGGCTCTTCTGAATGACGCAGTTAAAAAGGGCGGAGTCATGGCCAGCTCCTATGTGGGAGGATTGAGCGGAGCATTTATCCCCGTCAGCGAGGATGCGGGTATGATCGATGCCGCCAAATGCGGGGCTCTTTCCATAGAAAAGCTTGAAGCCATGACATGTGTCTGCTCGGTGGGACTGGACATGATAGCGGTGTCCGGAGACACTCCTGCATCGACCATTTCAGCCATTATAGCTGACGAAGCGGCCATAGGCGTGGTCAACAACAAGACCACTGCAGTACGAATAATACCTGTCCCCGGAATGAAGGAAGGGGATGTGGTCGAATATGGCGGGCTGTTCGGAAGTGCGCCCATAATGAGAGTAAGTCCGTTTTCGGCCGAAGAATTTATAAACCGGGGAGGACGTATCCCCGCACCATTACAAAGCCTGCGCAACTAATGCATTATGTAGCGCATCCTTAGTGCTGGGCTACCGGGTCATGTTTCATCAGGGGAAGACATGCAGTAATGACCGTTTCAGAAATAAATGTGTATAGTGGAAGGGGACAGGGTCTCTGTTCCGCTAAACAGGGAGGTGCTTCTGTGATAAACCATAAATTTCAGGTAGGAGATATCGTGGAACTGAAAAAAGAGCATCCCTGCGGAAGCAAGCAATGGAAGGTGCTGAGAGTCGGAGCCGACTTTCGCATTGAATGCCAGGGCTGCAAGCATTCTGTGATGATAACAAGGGTTAAGTTCGAAAAAAGCGTGAAAAAAATTGTAAGTGCGGCGACTCAGAATGAGTAAAAGGGACGGAGGCTTTTACTCATTTTTCGAGAAAATGAGTAAAAGTCTCCGTCCCCTATACTCACACTCACCTACTTTATTGCAAGAAAACTTTCCATATCAACGAAATCCCTGTTATAGCGAAGTCTCCTGATATTAACGTTCATTCCAGCCAAAGCATTTGAAACGATGCTGTAATTGTATTCGAAATCCTGCATGACGAACACTTCTGTCTGCGCATATGAAACAGGGAAAACATCTTTGACGATATTGGACAGGATCGCGGGCACATTACTCTCTCTGTAGGGGGTCGCGTCCATGTCTATAATGCGGATGATTTCCATATCGAAATCATAGGTCCTGCATTCCCGGATCTGTTCCTGCAGGTTCATAAGGAAGACTTTCGAAGCATCCTGCCTCAAAAGGTTCTGCTGCTTTTCAAGACTGGTAAAGCCATTAATCAGCGGAGCTATCTGGTTGGCGACAGTTTCAAAGGTCAGGGTATTCTCCTCATTGCTCAGCAGGCCATCTTTCAGCTTAAAGATTATGATCGCCCCTATCAAGACTGTCTCATACCTGTCAAGGGTCATAGGTATTATAAGGATGCCGGAATTGTCACTTAAGGCATTGGCAAGCTCATAGCCTATTATTGAAGACACCATGTCCGAATCGGACTCAAAAATAATGCGTCCTTTCTTCAGCTGCTCCAGAGAAGGATTCATAGGGATGACCGAGTCAACCAGAGACAAATCGGTTGCGTTATTTATATTCAGGCAATTGTTCTCTTCGTCATAAAGCGTTATCATAGCGCTTTGAACCCCGAAAGAAACCACCAGGGTCTCAAGTGTCAGCTCGATAAGAGTGCTGCTGTCAAGGGCTGAATTTATGTTTTTGGAAAGGCGGTTCAGTTTGATGAGGCGGTCGAGCTTTTCCTGCAACTGCATTTTTTGCCTGTTCACAGTCTCGATCAGCAATGCGTTGCTGAGAGCTATGAAGGTATAGGAAGCAAGACTGTTTACCAGCTCAAAAGCACTTTTCTTATATTCATTTCCAGTAACTGTCCGGCCCAGTGTGACGAATCCCAGGATTTTTTGAAAGTCTCCGAAAATGAATACCACATAACTGGCATTCAGATAATCCAGAAGCTCCTTTCCACCTGCGAACATCCGGCAGAAGCAATCAAGGTCGTTTTCATCGGACAGATCCAGGATCTGTTTTTCATTATGGACATCTGGATCCATATCCAATGAGAATGTTTCCATCTTTCCTGACGTGTCGAATACGTTTCTGTATGCTTTCAGCGCATATTTTTCAGAGGGTTCGTCGTACAGGATGAAGCCTGTATGGGCGCTCTGGGTGAGTTCTGAAAAAACGTCGACTGCAAGTCCGTAAAGCTGTTCAAGCCTGTGTTCGGTCAGCATGGCCCTGGCTGACTGATTTATGGCGAAAAGATTGAAGATCTTTTCATCCAGCTCGTGGTTTATTATCCGGAGTCTTTCAAGACGATTACTGTTTTCAAGGGAATTATTGAAAAGGTTCATCAGTGTCGTGCAGACAAAAATGTCGTTATCGTTGAAAGACGCAGTTATCCTTCCTGAGAGGAGGAAGAATCCATAGAGCTTGTCCTCGAGCAGAAGAGGAAGCATGACGCTGGCTTCCAGTTCATCCAGCAAATCGGTTTCAAAATATTGTGTCAGAGCATTCCTGCCGTTTATGACATTGCCCACATAAAGAGCAAACTGGTCAAGCTCCCGGGTTATTTCGATCCTGGTGTGGGTGCTTTTGTAGCCACGCTGTTTTACAAGCTCATATCCGTTGTTTTTCAATAGATACATGGCGGATTTATGTACGGTCAGAAGTTCGTTGACGAAGTCAAATGCTGCATCTGTTATCTGATCAAGCGTAAGTCTGTTGGAGAAAAACCGTATGGCTTCAAGAAGCCCGTTATATCTGTACAGATCGGTCCTGTTATCATTCAGTGCATCCTGTTCTATTTTCCTGAGAATGTCATTATACTGCATACGTTCCCCGCCTTACATAGTTTTTAATTCGTTGTCCCTGTAGTAATAGGTAATCATGGCTTCAGGCTTCAAAATCTCTTCATACTGATTTTTTATCTCCACTCTTACCTTTGGATATATGCGTGTTCTGGCAATCACAGCACCTTCACCGGGAGTTTTGAGGTATTCGTTCAGGCTCCTTACCTTGTATTCCAGCTCTTTGATCGTTTCCTTCAGGTCAGCATATTCATTTTTCAGATTTTCATACGTCGCCATCTGTTCGGGTGTAAGCTGATATGAGCTTCCGTAAACCTGAAGGTGCTGCTTGACTCTGGTTATGTTTTTCTTGGTTTCGTTTACTTGCTGAATTGTTTCATCCAGTTCAAGCTTCATAGCATTGCGGTCAAATCCCCGCACTCTTATGAAGGTACGGGATTCGGCCTTGTTGCCTATTTCGGCAGCGTCGACCTGGATATCCACATCGATTTTGCCGCCGATTATCTTACCTTTCGGAGATTCCACTATGAGCTGCCTGGCGCGAACATTCGAGTTCATGCAGTAAAAACCCACATATACATTTCCTTCGCACTCCACAGTTATGTCAGAAAGGTATTTTACATAAAGATTTTTTTTGCAGCGGACAACTGCCTTGTTTTTGCCGGCTATGCCGCCCTTGATATATATGTTCCCGTCTTTGCTTGAGATTTTATCGGCTGCGCCTACACCGTATTCACCCAATATTTCAAGATCATTGCTGGCGACGACACTGAAATTGTCTTCCACAGTGCCTTTTACCGAAAGATAGCCGTCGAAATCGATATTGCCGGTCGAGAAATCTATATCGCCCTTTATCTCGAGGTAATCATAGACGCCGATGGTATCGCCTTTGTAATATACGGCACCATTCTTTTTGGAGTAAAGATATGTAACGCCATTTTCGTAATGTTCACGGACCGATATCCGGTCATACAGCAAGGGAAAGTTTCTTCCCGGGATCGGTGGGATCGGCTTTCCTCTTACGTTCTTGCCCGGGAAGCCGGGTGTGGGATCCTTGCGTTCCCCGAGCCAGTCTCCCTCTTTGACATGGTTTATGAGGTTCAGTTCATAATAGTTCACTTTTCCTGAATCAATGACCTTGGGTTTCAGGTCTGAAAGCTGATACATCTTTATTACGGCATCTTCCCCGTTGACAGCAGGGAATCCTTCGGCTATCACATATTCATATCCTGCTTTCAGGGGACCTGCAAGAAGTTTTGTATTTACACCGAATACAATACCGGCTTTGTTTAGGGCATCGAATATCTCTTTAACCAGAGCGATCCTGTTATTTGAAGAAAGTTCATCATTATTGATATAAAGGGTCATGTAAGCCTTAAGATTGTCTTCGGATACTCTCAGGCAGATCCTCTCCCGTTGTTCGCCAAAAGCTTCAGGCCCTCTCGGAGCATTATTGATCACATTCTTGAGAGCCATGAAACTTGTTATTTTGATGGTTGGGAACTCCTTCAGGACATCATTGAACATCTCCAGAGTGAATCCCCGTTTTTTCGACTTGATGTAAAAGGTTTCACCTTCCTGAATGATATCTATATAGTCGTTTTGAAAAAGCAGTAAAGCCATTGTCAGTATTACACCTCACAAATGATACTTTATATATCCCACCCAACAACAAGGATAAATCGGATAGAATAAAAAAACATACAGGTATTGGCATGCTTTACTTTCCGCATAATTGTGCAAAGTTTGAGCCAATAGTTTATAATGAAGCATATATAGTCGAAAGGAGCACGTTACTGCCGATTGTCAAATTATATATCGGAAGGATGCAGACTGTGAATAAGTGGATAATTAAAAAAAACAATATAATTATCAATGATATGGAACATTTCGACCCTGTGCACACATTTGAATGCGGACAATGCTTCAGATGGGAGCGCATCGATGACAGCCGCTGGTTTGGAGTGGCCAAAGGCCATGCTCTGGAATTGGAGTGGAACGGAAGGGATCTGATCTTCCACAACACCACCGAGGAAGACTTTCTGAATGTGTGGTATCCGTACTTCGATCTTGATCGTGACTATGGCGAAATAAAAAACAGGCTGTCAAAAAATGATCCGGTCATGAAGGAAGCGATCGAGTTCGGATATGGGATCAGGCTTCTGAGGCAGGATTTCCAGGAGATGCTCATATCATTTCTGATATCCCAGAATAACGGTATACCAAGGATAAAGAAGATAGTAGAGAGCCTTGCCAGATCATACGGCGATCCCATCAAATGCCCGAGACCGGATGTCCATGCCTTTCCTTCGTGCGAGAGACTGGCTAAGCTGGCTCTGGAGGATCTGCAGGTTATAAGGGCAGGATACAGGGATAAGTACATCCACCGGGCTTCCATACAGTTCTGTTCGGGAGAAGTGTCGCTGGATGCCATAATGAAAGGAGACCTAAAGGCAGCACGCCTAGAGATGCTGAAATTTTTCGGAGTGGGACAAAAGGTGGCCGATTGTATCCTGCTCTTCAGCGGAACAAGATATGACATCTTCCCTGTGGACAGATGGGTAAGAAGGGTCATGGCAGAGCTGTATCTCGGTTATGAAGCTGACAATGAGGAGATCAGCAGCTTCGCAATGGAGAAGTTCGGTGAGCTTGCCGGCTTCGCACAGCAATATCTCTTCTATTATGCAAGAGAGAAAAAGATCGGCATGAACTGACATCTGTATTGACACTGCCTGATCAAAATTGCATAATGTAATAACTGCAGATTTTTTGCAGCAAAAATCAAAAGATCCGGAAAGACTGAAATCATAATGGCATCAAAAACGCATGATTTGACTCAGGGAAGTATACTTAAAAAGCTGCTCAGGATCGCAGTGCCCATTATGGGTACGCAGCTTATGCAGATGACATATAACCTTACCGATATGTTCTGGCTCGGCCAGACCGAGCAGTCGGTGGTGGCCGTTGCCTCCAGCGGACTGGCGGGCATGTATATGTGGCTGGGCATGGCCCTCCTGCTCATCGGACGCATGGGCTCGGAAATAGGCACATCTCAGAATCTGGGCAAGAAGAACACAGAGTCAGCCAGAGGATATGCGCAGGATTCTGCCTTTATCTCATTGATACTGGGATTGATATACGGGCTTATACTGCTTATTTTTGCCGAACCTCTGGTTAAGGTGCTCAGTGTAAACGATCAGACTGTGTTTAAAAACACATGCTCCTATCTGAGAATCATTGCTGCCGGAATACCTCTTACCTATCTGTCGGCGGCTGTGACCGGCGTATTCAACGGGGCAGGCAACTCCCGGCTAAGTTTTTGGGCAAATGCAGTGGGACTTTTGGTCAACATGATATTGGATCCGCTGATGATCCTGGTATTTGGCTGGGATGTAAAAGGAGCGGCAATCGCCACGGTAATAGCTCAGGCCACGGTGTGCGGGTTGTTTGTATGTTTTGTAAAGCGTCATCCCCACAGGCCTTTCGAAAGCTTTCGCATCATGGTGCGTTCTGATCCTGAAAGGGTAAGGCAGATAATACGCTGGAGCTTGCCTGTTGCACTTGAAAGCGGAGCATTTACGATCCTGGCCATGGTGGTCACTTCAATGGTGTCCGGATGGTACGGTGAAACGGCTGTTGCGGTTCAAAGGGTGGGAAGTCAGATCGAATCCCTGTCATGGCTGATAGGCGGCGGATTTTCCTCTGCCATTACAGCTTTTGTGGGTCAAAATTACGGTGCTGAAAAATGGGCCCGAATCAGAAAGGGCTATCGCATTTCCTTATTTACCCTGCTTGCCTGGGAAGCAGCAGTGACCATACTCCTTATATTTGGCGGAAGGTATTTTTTCTCGCTGTTTTTAAGGGAACCGCCCGGGATATTGGATATGGGTGAGACATATCTGCGAATACTGGCAGCCTGCCAGCTCTTCATGGGGCTGGAAGGCGCATGTGCCGGGACATTCAGAGGGATGGGCCGAACACTGCCTCCAAGTGTGTGCAGCATAACATCAAATCTTATACGGCCGGCTTTGTGCTGGTGGTTCTCCACATGGATGGGCTTAAACGGATTGTGGCTGGGTATCACTGCTTCAGGGATGCTCCGGGGCGCTATGGTATTCGTCTGGTATACCTTTTATGAACGCCAGCTGCCGAAGGAAGAAATCCTTCCGCAGGCATGAGCTGAAGCTCAGGAGCAGGAATTACTGCATATATATCCGGAATATAAGTTAAAATTGAAATTAGCCGGCCTGGCCGGCGTTTTTATTCATCTAAAGAGACATGTTATGAAAATGGAACTCATGTATTGCGTATTGACTTGATGTCCTTTGTATTATACTTTTAACTTGTATTTTCGGCGATTTGTCTGTAAAAGGTATATTAAGACCGTCTCAAAAACCAAGGATGAGGGGGAGATATCATGTCAAAAAAGAGCATTTTGAAAAAGATAATGATCCTGTTATCCGGAGTTTCCATGATAGCCGGCTGCGCACCGGAACAGCCTCAGCAAATCATAACTCCCGAACCGTTTGTATCAGAACCGCCATTTGCCACTCCCGAACTTGTAGAGGTTCGGCGTTCTGCCATAACCTCGTCGGACTTTTTGAAGGCCAACGGGAAAGAGGTGTGTAAAGACTATGGCAGGGGCGAAGTCGTAAAGCTGAGAGGCGTAAACGTCGGCGGCTATATGCTCCAGGAATTCTGGATGACTCCTACCAAATATAATTATGATAACTATAAGGTAACCTGCGAAATGGATATATATAAGACCCTGACCGACCGGTTCGGAGAAGAGACCATGAGAAGACTTGTAAGCGTTTATCAGGATAATTACTGGACCGAGGCTGATTTTGACAATTGTGTGGAGCTGGGCATAAATGTGATCAGGCTTCCCATATGGTACATGAATCTGGTCGATTTTAACGGAGAATTCCTTCCCAATGCCTTTGACAGGCTGGACTGGTTCATAGATGAAGCCGGAAAACGTGGGATCTACGTTATCATAGATATGCATGGAGCTCCCGGCTCCCAAAGCGGAAGTGACCACTCGGGAGTTGACGGCGGTGACAACAAGAAGGAAGCATCTGAATTTTTCTTCGGAGAAAATGCAAAGAAGAATCAACAGCTGTTTTATGACATCTGGGCGCAGATCGCAAAGCATTACAGGGACAACCCGGTCGTGGCGGGATATGATCTTCTGAATGAGCCATACTGTACTTACAGGTATTCTTCAGGCCTTTCCGACAAAGAATTGCATACCATGCTCTGGGACATATATGACAATGCATATAAGGTTATACGCGAGGAAGATCCCGACCATATGATCATAATGGAGGCCACGTGGGATCCTGTGGACCTTCCCGATCCTTCTCAATATGGCTGGACTAATGTGATGTATCAATATCATAATTATCTCTATGATAAGTATAATAATGAAAACGGAGCCCAGGTGGCCAGCCTGAAAAAGAAAATAGACCTGATAGTGAACAGGGGATATGACGTTCCAAGCCTTATGGGTGAGTTCAATCTGATGAACAATACTCTGGCATGGCAGAAAGGACTGCAGCTATTGAATGATGCAGGCCTGAGCTGGACCATCTGGACATACAAGGTCAAAGGGACCAATAACAACTGGGGCTTATACAATCAAAATGTAAAGGAAGTAAATGTGGCGACCGACAGTGAAGAAGAGATCCGCGAAGGATGGTCGCAGGTCGGAAATTCGGTACCGAATACCAAACTGATAAATGCGATCAGACCGTATTTCACAGCACCATGAGCGAGAACCTTGCGGCCGCCAAGCAAAATGAGTCAAAGTCTCCGTCCCCTAAACTCGCAGAGGGGCTGTTTCAAAAATAACATTGTTGCCATGCTGTTAAGATCTTCCTGCTGTCCTCGTCGCAGGAAGTTGTTAATGCTCAAGTTTGCTCTCACGAGGTCGCTGGCAATCTCGCCTTCCGGGCTCGTGCCGGCTAAAATCTGCGTCCGGCAGATTTTACCTCGTTCGAGCTGCACTGTTCGCATTACAACATTCAACTGCTCCTGCGGAGGCAGTTCATCTCTGAACAGCATGTCTCAGTAGTGTCTTTTGAGACTGCTTATAGTCACCTAAACTCACAGTCGGGAGGTATTGGTTATGGATAATGAAAAAATATATCTGAAAGGTGGGCGGCTGAAAGTTGAGATCGCTGTGCCCGGCACATTCTACAAGGGCTCAAGGTTTGACTGGAACGGCTTTATCACTCAGGTCACGCTGGATGACAGGCATACTTTCTGTGCTCCCGAATCGCTCATTGAAGGCGTTGGAACAGGCGGATACGGCTTTTGCGGCGAGTTTGGCATATATGAGCCCGTAGGATACGATGAAGCGTCTGTCGGGGAACGATTTCCCAAGATAGGCGTCGGACTTGTCACCAGGCCTGATGGATCGGATTATGAATTTTTCAGAGCCTACGAGTTTTCTCCGTTCAAGGCGGCCATCACCAGGAGTGATGATGCAGTCGAATTTTCGATCGATCCGGTGGACTGCAACGGTTATTCGGTTTTATACAAAAAGCGTATCTCGGTCAATGACAACATCATGACCATAGAATACACCCTTGAAAATACGGGGGAAAAAGCCATCCGCACCACCGAGTACTGTCACAATTTCATAAGTATCGACGAAACTAAGACAGGCAGCAGCTATACTTTGAAATTCCCATACCAGCCTGTTCCGGACAGGCTGCCTGAAGCAGTCAGGATCGATAACAATGAGCTCACATGGAAGGATGAAGGCTGGAACGAACCCTTTTACTGCTTAATTTCAGGCTCCGGCATTGGTCAGTCACACTGGTGGGAACTGTTCGATTCAAAAACCGGTGCGGGAGTAAAAGAGATGAATGATTTCAGACCTGCCAGGATCGCGCTGTGGGGCATGCGCCATGTGATCAGCCCGGAGGCTTTTATTGAGGTAGATATTGAACCGGGTTCGGCGCAAAAATGGACCAGAAAATATGAATTTTTCACACGCTGACAGTCATGAACCGGTGGATTTGTATTTCTGCACTCCAAGACGGAAAAAAGCGTAGCAGGGTATCATGAATACAAATCCGGCAAATGGCAGGAACATAAGCCTTACATCGTCTGATTTCCCGGTGAGGTACAGGAACGGATAATACTGAAACAGTGCAAGGACACCAGGAACTGCCCTGTGGCAGTCATGACAAATGAAGCCTTATACTGCATCTGACATTTCAACAGCATTGAGACGTATTTGAAATACAGCTTCATATTATCCTCCCTGCACGATCACTTTTTTCAAAGCACGATTCATAAGCATTTTTCCAAGCGCTACAAGTATGACAAGCCAGCCAAGCTGCAAAAGGATGCTGCGTATTATATCAGAGCCAGAAATAAAGCCGTTATATATCAAAAACGGTGTATTCTGCATGGAAGCAAAGGGCAGAGCATTGATGACCGGAAGTAATTCAGATGGGAAAAACGGCAGGGGAATGATCGCTCCTGCAAAAAACTCAATGACCGATGTGGCGAGTATGCGTATACCCGTTGGCGAAAGGGTGTAAAAGGCAGATATATACAACAGCATAAAAAATGCTGTGAGAACTGAAAACCCAAGAAATATCGACACCAGAAACAAAAGTCCGGCCAACGGATCGTGCGGCAAAGTGATGTTAAGAGGTTTGGGCAGAAGCACCGCGATGATGAGTATGGGAAGGCACCTTAAGACAGCCCGTGACAGACGAACAGCCATGTTTTTCACATACCACATGGTATAAAACTCTGAAACCCTTACAAATAAAACATTTGAATCTATTGATATTTAAAATAGATTAACACAACGTAAATTGAAAAGAAGGCGATTTTATGAAAATCTTATATAAAACCAAGGCTGTTTCCACCAGAGGACGAAGCGGAAAAGTCGTTGTAGAGAACAGTGCACTGGAATTTGAAATGTCACCCCCAGTTGAAATGGGAGGACAAAATAATGGCGGAGCCAATCCGGAGCAGTTGTTCGCTGCAGGATATGCAGCCTGCTTCGGAAGCGCATTGCAGCATGTAATACGGGAAAAGAAGCTTCCGATCCCTACTCCGTCTGTTGAAGTGACTGTCGGCATAGGAAAAGATGAAAGCGGCGGATTTGAACTGACGGCTGATATAACGGGACTGATTTCAGGAGTTTCTCAGGAAGAGGCTGATAGACTTGTACAGGAAGCCCATAATGTATGCCCCTATTCCAAAGCAACGAGAGGCAACATTCAGGTCAATGTTTCGGCGAAAGCGGTGTAAGTAATAAGTACAAAGGGAGTCTCTATCGAGCCTCCCTTGCATATTTTTTCGGCGAGATATCAAAAGCCTTTGTAAAGCTTCTGATAAAATTGGAGTAGTTGTTATATCCGCATTCCCGGCATACATCGCTTATGCTCGATCCGCTTCTTAGGAGCGATTTGGCTGTCAGTAACCTTTTTTTGCTTATGTAGCTGTGAAGAGTATAGCCTGTATGCTTTTTGAACTCCCGCAGCAGATGATATTTGCTCATGAAATATCTCTTTGACAAGGATTCCAGGGACAGATCGCTGCCCAGATTCCGGTTGATGTAATGTATGATGTCATTTACAGTGGAATTGTATGATATATCTTCTTCGATGCTGACTACATCAGTATCCAGATAGGCTTTATTGATCAACACTATCAGTTCGGTCAGATAGGTCCCGGTCAATATGTCGCTGCCGAAGCTGTTGGCAAATAAAACCTTTTCAAGTTTAAAAACGGTGTTTTTGATGGAATTGAGCATTTCGGCACCGGGTCTTAACAGGCTGTACCTGTTTTTCGAAGTTGATTCAAAGCATGTTAGAAGATCCGACGAAGGAGTGCACAGCTTCCTTATGTAATCAGGATTGATCCAGATCACGATCCGCTCATATACTGAGCCCGATTCAATGATCGGTTTATGGAGATCCTTATTGTTGATGATAAGAATATCCCAAGGCTTAAGAGAATAAGATTTGCCCTCGATCAGATAAGTGACTTTTCCCGACAAAAGAAAGTATATCTCATAGAAGTCATGGCTATGGTAACCGACCTCGAGATGCGGATCGTCTTTATAATGAAAATACTCGAAATTGTCGTTTATCATGTGTTGTCTGTGTGTAAAAATCTGATTGAAAGAATCCATTTCATTACCCCCTTTATCATTATAGCAATATTTGCAATAAAATCGTCAATAATAGCAAAGAAATTTTCAAATAGTAATTATATAATTAATGTGTAAAATTGATTTCTTCACAGGAGGATGAAAGTTATGACAAAAGCGGATATCGGGCTTATCGGACTTGCAGTTATGGGGGAAAACCTTGTTATGAACATGGAGAGCAAAGGCTTCACGGTAACTGTTTTCAACCGCAGCACCGAAAAAGTGACAAGGTTTGTCGAAGGCAGGGCGAAAGGCAAAAACATCATTGGCACCTATTCCATACAAGAGCTCGTGGACAGTTTGAAAACTCCCAGAAAAATAATGATAATGGTCAAGGCCGGCAAACCGGTCGATGATTTTATAGATATGCTTATCCCATATCTTGACAGGGGAGACATCATCATAGATGGCGGAAACTCCCATTTTCCCGATACTATCCGCAGGACACAGTATGTTGAAAGCAAAGGCCTTTTATATATAGGAACAGGAGTATCTGGCGGAGAAGAAGGAGCGCTCAAAGGCCCCAGCATCATGCCGGGTGGTTCATATGCCGCCTGGGAACACGTAAAACCCATTTTCCAGGCAATCGCGGCAAAGGTTGAGGACGGAAGCCCATGCTGCGACTGGGTCGGAGACAATGGTGCGGGCCATTTCGTCAAGATGGTCCACAACGGTATAGAATACGGAGACATGCAGCTTATCTGTGAGGCCTATCAGCTTATGAAGGATTATCTGGGAATGTCGGCAGACGAGATGCATGAGGTGTTCAGGGAATGGAACGAGGGTGAGCTCAACAGCTACCTGATAGAAATAACCCGTGATATTCTTGGCTACAAGGACGATGACGGTCAGCCCATCGTTGACAAGATACTTGATACAGCAGGACAAAAAGGCACGGGCAAATGGACAGCCATCGCATCTCTGGATGAAGGTATCCCGCTCACACTGATTGGCGAAGCCGTATTTGCACGCTGCCTTTCGGCAATGAAGGACGAACGCGTGGCCGCATCAAGGATCCTGACAGGACCGAAACCGGCATTTTCAGGCGACAGGAAGGAGTTCATCGAAGCCATAAAGAACGCCCTGTATGCTTCGAAGATCGTATCTTATGCACAGGGATATACCCTTATGCGGGCCGCGGCAAAAACCTACGGCTGGAATCTGAAATACGGCGAGATCGCGCTCATGTGGCGCGGAGGCTGCATCATAAGATCGGTATTCCTCGACAAGATCAAGGAAGCCTTCGATAAAAACCCGGATCTTACTAATTTGCTTCTGGATCCGTTCTTTAAGGATAAGATCGAAAAAGCCCAGGCAGGCTGGAGAATGGTTGTAGCCCAGGCAGCACTGAACGGCATCCCTGTTCCGGCATTGTCCTCAGCCTTATGCTACTATGACGGATACAGAAGTGAAAGACTGCCGGCGAACCTGCTTCAGGCACAGAGGGATTACTTTGGAGCCCATACCTATGAAAGAACAGACAAACCTCGCGGAGAGTTTTTCCATACCAACTGGACCGGTGAGGGCGGAAGCACTTCTGCTTCGACCTATAATGTATAGTGTTGAGGAGGAATTGATATTATGAGACTGCCATTCAAGATCGATCTGAAGGATAAGGTCGCTGTTGTTACCGGCGGTGGAGGAGTGCTCTGCAGCTGTTTCGCGAAAGCTCTTGCCCAGTGCGGCGCAAAAATTGCGGTCATAAACCTGACTGAGGATAAGGCAAAGCTGGTCGCGGAGGAAATAATAAACGAAGGCGGAACGGCCATAGGGATTTCTGGTGATGTTACCGATCCGGAAAGCATGAAGGCTGCGCATGCAGTTGTGAATGAAAAGCTGGGACCGTGCGACATATTGATTAACGGTGCAGGGGGAAATAACCTGAAGGGAACGACGACAAAGGAATACTTCTTCAGTGAAGATCTTGAAGGGAAGGAAGACCTTATCACCTTCTTCGATCTTGACCCAAGGGTGGTCGAATCGATTTTCGGACTGAACTTTCTGGGAACTCTCATATCCACCCAGGTGTTTGCACGTGACATGATAGTCCGGAAGGGTATAATCATAAATATTTCTTCCATGAATTCGTTCAATCCGCTGACCAAAATACCTGCATACAGCGGGGCCAAAGCTGCGGTGTCCAATTTCACCAAATGGCTGGCAGTACACTTTTCAAAGGTGGGGATCCGTGTCAACGCCATTGCTCCGGGATTTTTCTCAGCCATACAGAACAGGCCTCTTCTGTACAATGAAGACGGAACTCCCAACGACAGAACGAAAAAGATCCTCAGCATGACGCCCATGGGACGTCTGGGCGAACCCGAGGATCTGCTGGGCACGCTGCTGTGGCTTTGCTCCGAGGGCTCCGAATTCGTAACAGGCATAGTGGTGCCCGTTGACGGAGGATTTTCGGCTTATTCGGGAGTGTGAGTTGTTACATGGCTGTTCTCAGACACTATGTTTATCATGCTGTTCAGATCTTCCTGCTGTCCTCGTCGCAGGAAGTTGTCAATGCTCAAGTTTGCTCTCACGAGGTCGCTGGCAATCGCACCGTCCGGGTGCGTGCCGGCTAAAATCTGCGTCCGGCAGATTTTACCTCGTTCGAGCTGCACTGTTCGCATTACAACATTCAACTACTCCTGCGGAGGCAGTTCATCTCTGAACAGCATGATTCAGAAGAACTATAGTTACAGTTAATCGTACGCAGCCTACAATAAAGGAAGGTGAACCGTATTGCAAATATCAGTTAAAGCAGCCGACAACCGCCCCATATCAGATGAGATCCTTATCGAGTCGCTTCAGAAATCCATAGAGGGCAGGAAGCTTTCAAAAGTGCTGCTGCTTCCTCCCGATCTGACCCGCCTTCATTCATATGCGGGAAAGATCACCGCTGCTTATTACAATATGCTGAAAGATACATGCCAGGTGGACATAATGCCCGCGCTGGGGACCCATGAGCCCATGACAGAAGAAGAATGCCTTGGATTTTTCGGCCCCGATGTTCCATATTCAGCGGTCATCAGCCATAACTGGCGTACAGATATAGAAAAGATCGGAACAGTCCCTTCAGAGTTCGTAAAAGAGGTCTCGGAAGGGCTGATCGATTATCCCATCGATGTTGAAGTCAACAGAAGACTTTTGGATAAGTCATATGATCAGATCATTTCGGTCGGCCAGGTCGTACCTCACGAGGTGGTGGGCATGGCCAACTACACAAAAAATATACTGGTCGGCTGCGGAGGGAAAACCATGATCGACCGCTCCCATTTCCTTGGTGCCGTATATGGCATGGAGAGGATGATGGGGCGTGATCATTCACCTGTCCGCAAGGTCTTCGATTATGCCGAGGAGAACTTACTGAAAGATATACCCCTTATATATGTGCTTACAGTGACCACAGTTGACAACATGTCAGGAAATGTCCGGCTGGAAGGGCTTTTTATAGGCAGGGAGCGCAGGCTGTTCGAGGAAGCAGTGAACCTAAGCCAGCAGAAAAATCTTATCTTTTTGGAGGAGCCTTTGAAAAAGGTAGTTGTTTACCTTGACGAAAGGGAATTCAAGAGCACCTGGCTTGGGAACAAGGCCGTATACCGGACAAGAATGGCCATTGCCGACGGCGGGGAGCTGATTATTTTAGCTCCCGGAGTCAGAAGATTCGGCGAGGATGAGACCATAGACAAGCTTATCCGGAAATATGGATATGTAGGCAGGATGAAGGTTCTGGAACATTACAGGACAAATGAAGATCTGAAAGAAAACCTTTCTGCCGCCGCTCATCTTATCCATGGCTCATCCGACGACAGATTCAGCATAACTTATGCCACCGAAAAGTTAAGCGAAGAGGATATCAGGGGGGTAAACTTCAAATACATGCCGTTGGAAGAGGCTTTAAAGAAATATGATCCTGAGAAGCTTAAAGACGGCTATAACACTTTGGATGACGGCGAAGAGATCTTCTATATAGGCAACCCGGCAATTGGCCTCTGGGCAGGCAGAAAGCTTTTCGAAGGGGAAGGAAATGGTTGATATGCCTAAGGAGTGTTTTATAAATGATAATTTTCTCCTGAGAAGCGATGCGGCGGTGCGCCTTTATCACGAGTATGCCGAAAGAATGCCCATATTCGACTTCCATTGCCACTTAAATCCCAGAGAGATTTATGAGGATAAAAAGTATGCGGATCTGACCGAGGTCTGGCTTGCCGAGGACCATTACAAATGGCGCCTGATGAGAGCCAACGGGTCCGAAGAGGAATATGTCACAGGGAATGCCGATAATTACGAAAAATTTCTGAAGTGGGCCGATACCATATCAAAGGCTGTCGGCAACCCTTTATATCACTGGACCCA
Organism: Clostridiaceae bacterium; assembly: GCA_012840245.1. Classification (GTDB taxonomy): domain Bacteria; phylum Bacillota; class Clostridia; order DSM-8532; family DSM-8532; genus DTU059. The sequence continues at coordinate 3,956 of DULR01000083.1, read as the reverse complement.
TATGGAGCTGAAGCGCTATTTTGGCGTGGATGAGCTGCTCAGTCCAAAAACGGCGCCCATGATCTGGGAAACCTGCAAAAACAGGCTTTCGGAGCTTTCAGCCAGAAAGCTGATACAAATGAGCAACGTAAAAGCGATCTGTACGACAGATGACCCTGCTGACGATCTTAAATATCATATAGAACTGTCAAATGACGAGAGCTTCGGTGTAAGGGTCCTTCCTACATTCAGACCTGAAAGAGCGCTGGCTGTCGGTGAACCCGGCTTTGCAGAGTATATATCGCGTTTATCCGAAGCATCGGGCATTATCATAGAAAGCTTCGATGATGTTGCCAGTGCGCTTTTGTTAAGAGCCGAATTTTTCAAATCAGCAGGCTGCATACTTTCAGACCATTCCTTCGGCTCTCCCGATTTTACGATGATCTCTGAGAAAGATGCCAGATCGGCATTTTCAAAGGCAATGAAGGGTGAAAAGCCGACTCGGGAGGAAATAAATGCTTACCAGACAGAACTGATGATTGATCTGGGAAGGATATATAATGATCTTGGATTTGCAATGCAGCTGCATGTGGGTGTCATAAGGAATATAAACTCGCGAATGCTGGAAGCTGTGGGAAAGGATGCGGGATTTGACACCATCGGGACCGGTATTTCGGCCGAATCGCTGGCAGCACTGATGGACAGCCTTGAAAAAACCGAAGAGCTTCCAAAAACAATAGTATATTGCCTTGATGGCAATGATTACTACAAGATAGCATCCATCATAGGCAGCTTTCAAAAAAGTCCTGTAAAAGGCAAGCATCAGCTGGGACCGGCATGGTGGTACAACGATCATTATGACGGGATAGAAAGGCATCTGAAGGCTTTGGGCAATACTGGGCTTCTTGGCACATTCATAGGCATGCTTACCGATTCGAGAAGCTTTCTTTCATATACCCGCCACGAATACTTCCGCCGAATTCTTTGCAATCTGGTCGGGGACTGGATGCAAAGCGGATTTGCTCCCATGGATTATGAGCTTCTTGGAGGTATGATCGAAGACATTTGCTATAATAACGCGATCAGATATTTTGAAATCAATATTTAGGAGGGATCTCAAATGGAACTTCGCAAGGATTTTGCCTATTCACTGGTAGTACCTACAAGCATGGGGGTCAGGATAACACCCAAAGACGGCCAGCCTGTTCATTGCAGTGATACCTTCATCATGCAGGCAACAAGTGCTGAAACTAATGTTGCAAGCATTGCTTCTTATCTGGGGCTTCCTGTCAAGGTCCTCACAACGTTTGTAAAAGACAGCCCGATCGCTGCCTTTATCAAAAGCAATCTGGCTTCAAGGCATATGCAGTACGAAGGAAAGGAAGTGCCTCAGGGAGGACCCTGGGGATATCGACACCAGTTCAACATAGCTGACAGCGGCTTTGGTTCAAGAGGACCGAGAGTCCACAACGACAGAGCCGGAGAAGTCGGGAGGACTTTGAATGTGAAGGATTTCGACCTGGAGCGGATATTTGGCAGGGAAGGCGTTCAGATCCTTCATTTGTCAGGTCTCATCGCAGCGCTGTCCCATGAGACAGGCATATTCTGCCTTGAGCTTGCAAAAGCGGCCAAAAAATACGGAACGAGGATATCCTTTGACCTCAATTACAGGGCTTCATTCTGGAAGGACAGAGAGGATGAGCTGAAAAAGATATTCTCTGAAATAGCAGGGATTTCTGACATCCTCGTAGGCAATGAGGAGGATTTCCAGCTCTGCCTTGGCATCGAAGGGCCCGAAGCTGGAGGAAAAGATCTGGCATCGAAAATCGAAAGCTTCAAAGCTATGATCGGCCGCGTCAGAAAAGAATATCCCAATGCATCAGTGTATGCCACAACGCTCAGGCAGGTCATAAACACCAACAGCCATCTGTGGGGGGCGATCATGCTGGAAGGCGACAACTGGCATGTAGTCGAGCCCCGTGAGATCCATGTCCTTGACCGGATCGGGGGAGGAGACGGATTTGTGGGCGGACTGCTTTACGGGATACTGAAGGGCTGGGAGCCTGAGAAATGGATCCAGTTCGGATGGGCAAGCGGAGCTCTGGCAACGACACTTTTGACCGACTATGCCCAGCCTGCAGACGAAGAGCAGATATGGAGCATATGGCAGGGCAATGCAAGGGTAAAACGCTGAATTACTGCAATTCATTTTTTATCGTAAATATGAGGGAGATGAATGAAACCATTCAACGGGTGGTAAATACATTATTTGAAATGAGTGGGAAATATTCATCGCCCTCTTTTACTTTCCAATGGCTATTTATATTGTGAGATATCCATAAAATAAGAAATTATTTGATATAAAGCATATTATATGATTATAATATTAAGTAATAAAAGATGTGTTGTTAGGGCTGCCACGTTCCATCGAATCCATGGCAACGATATTAATAGCTTCGTTTACATCAGGAGGATTTGAGGATTTTATGTTTAAAAAGATGAGTATCAGAATAAAGCTATTAATAATGGTTAACGCAATAATAACACCCATTTCATTTTTAAGAGTTCTCTATCTGTTCAGATTTCACAGGAAGATGATGTTCTCCGGTCTCATCAGTATCCCAAAAGAATTGATAAATGGCATTTATAACAGAATAATTAAAGAAGAATTGATCATTTTCGGCATCACTTTTCTCCTTACATCGGTTTTCACTCTGATTTTGTCAGATTATTTACTGAAACCTGTCAAATCGCTGCAGGATACCGCTAAAAAAATAATGGAAGGGGACTATTCAGCACGGACGAATATAAAAACCAATGATAAGATAGGCATGACAGCCGAAGCATTCGACAAGATGGCCGAGAGCATTGAAAACTGGGGAAAAGAAAGTGCCGGAATAATAGCAAGCCTTTCACATGAAATCAAAACACCTCTGAATGTAATTTTTTCTTCAGTTCAGCTCATTGACAGTTACAGAAACAATCTGGATTCCTCCGATTACAAGAAGAAGGTGCCCGCCCAGATCAATATCATACGCCAAAACTGTTACAGAATGATGAGACTGACCAATAATCTGCTCGACATATGCCGTCATGGCAGCGGATACCTTAAGGCAAAAATGGCCAATTATGATATAGTCGAACTGGCAAAAGACATAACTCTATCAGTAAAAAGATATGCTGAATCGAAAGGCATAACCCTGATCTTTGAAACCGAAATGGAGAAAAAAATAATAGCCTGCGACCCGGACATGATAGAAAGGATATTGCTGAACCTTATTTCCAATGCGATCAAATTCACTGACAAAAACGGGATCATAAAGGTCAAGCTTTCCGGTGACAATGATAATGTGATTCTGACAGTCAAAGATACCGGTGTTGGAATACCAAAGGATAAGCTTAGCAAGATTTTTGAAATATTCAATAAAGACGATAGCCTTGTACGGAACAGAGAAGGCACAGGATTAGGATTGTACCTTGTAAAAGCATTTGTAGAAGCCCATGGAGGCAAGATACAGGTCAATAGTGAAAGATCAGTAGGAAGCGAATTCTGTGTATATTTGCCCGCAAAGGTCCTGAACCAGTCTTTATACCATTCTGTAGCCGAGCCCGAAAGCAAATACAAGCACACAACGTCGTATAACGGTGTCCATCGTGTAAATATCGAATTTTCAGATATTTATTCCGGATTCGAAAAAGAAATCTCCTGACATGGTATTTTTGAGTTTAATGTATAAAAAATTGATTCAAGGTAATATATCTGATATAATACTTCTAAAATTACTCAAGCTCAGATCTAATTTATGTTATCAATACATAAGTTGCCAGTGAGAGTTTGTGCAAGTTTTTCGAGGTAGTGTCAAAAAAGTTATGAAAACAGCGATTTGAGATTACAAAAGTGTAACGAATTGGTAATCTGTACCTTGACAGCAGAATAAAGTGGAGAAAAGGGCAAATCTTTATGTGCTTAAAGTGAT
>DULR01000082.1 GCA_012840245.1 Clostridiaceae bacterium | reverse complement strand
TTTTCTTAATTTATGGTTTAGCTTTATGATTTAAAATATGGTATAATATTCGATGGTAGTAAATATTATCATTAATGCTTTTAATTAATTTCGGAGATGGTTTATTTGAGCGCTTATGATTCCATATTGGTCTGCGTAACCCGTCAAAAAGCCTGCGAGAGGCTGATAAGAGCCGCTGCTGAGCTGAAAAAGGAAGACGGGGCTCTTTATGTTATACATGTTACTAAGGAAAGCTGGAATTTTGTGGACAACGCCCGGGATGGCGAAGCATTGGAATACCTCTTCTCATTATCAAAATCCTATGGTGCCGATTTAACGATACTCAATTCGGACAGAATACCCGAAACAATAGCACAGTTTGCGGAACATTACGGTATACAGCTGATAGTGATCGGCGAAGGTCCCGACAATTCCGCTGATTCTTTCAAAAACAGGCTGAGCGCGCTGTTGGCTGATACTGATATCCAAATAAAGACCATACCCAACCCCTGCGCTCCGTAAAAAAGAATAACTGCTTATTTGTTCAGCAAGCCGTAAATGTCGCGTTTGGAAATACCCCTGTCCTTCGCGGCCAGCTTCATCGCGTCCATCCGACCGTATCCCTGTTCGATATATTGCCGGACATGCTCTTCAATGGTTATGTTTGAATAATCATGCGCATCGTCCTTTTTTGGGGAGCCTTCCACCACGATGACGAACTCGCCCCGTGGTTCGTTGACCTCAAAATGTGCGATTATCCCGCTCAATGTGCCTCTGATCGCTTCCTCATGGACCTTTGTAAGCTCCCTCAAAACGCTCGCCTTTCTGTCACCGAAGACTTTGAGCACATCGGCGAGCATGCTCTTGACGCGGTGAGGTCCTTCATAAAAGATCAGGGTCCTTTCTTCGTTTTTGATGGTCTCAAGGAATTTTACCCTGTCAGAATGCTTCTGGGGCAAAAATCCCTCAAACGCAAACCTGTCTGAAGGAAGCCCCGACATGATCAGAGCGGTCAACGAAGCCGAAGGTCCCGGTACCACTGTGACATTGATGCCTTGTGAAACAGCCATTGATACCAGTTCTTCGCCGGGATCGGATATGGATGGCATGCCTGCATCACTTACAAGAGCGATGTTCAGGCCTTCCTTAAGCTTCTCTGTCAGCTCTTTTGCCCGGCTTATCCTGTTGTTGTCATGGTAGCTTATCATGGGCTTGCTGATATTAAGGTGATTCAGAAGCTTGATGGTGTGCCTGGTATCCTCTGCGGCGATCAGGTCGACTTCGGACAGTATCCTGACCGCGCGGTAAGTGATGTCCTCCAGATTTCCTATTGGTGTTCCGACCAAGTACAGGGTTCCGTAGTTCTGGTTCATTTGTTTAACTCCGTATATTATTTATAGATCCTCCGCTTCGCTCATAATGAGTCAAGGGGACGTAATGAGTCAAGGGGACGGAGGCTTTTACTCATTCTCATTCAGGCGGTTGCAAAGTTTGCTCTCACGAGGTCGCTGGCAATCGCTATGCGAAAATCTTTTTCGCATAGTCCGGGGCTCGTGCCGGCTAAAATCTGCGTCCGGCAGATTTTACCTCGTTCGAGCTGCACTGTTCGCATTACAACATTCAACTGCTCCTGCTTAAGGCAGTTCATCTCTGAACAGCTTGTCTTATATGTAGTTGCAATTCAGCACTAAGGATGGGCTACATATACATATTCTACAGCAGCCAGGTACTCAAAGCGTTACCGATTTGTGACGGGTCACATGGCAGCCTATGTTCACTGCGACAGGAAGCCCGGCTATATGGGTCGGGTAAGCTTCAATGTTCACTCCCAGGGCAGTTATTCGTCCGCCAAGCCCTGCAGGGCCTATCCCTAGCTTGTTGATGCTTTCAAGGAGCTCCTGCTCAAGAGCGCTGTAAAAGGGATCGGGATTGCTACTGTCAACAGGCCTCATAAGTGCCTTTTTCGCCATCATTGCCGCTTTTTCCATAGTCCCGCCGATTCCTACTCCTACCACAACAGGCGGACACGGATTGGCTCCTGCCTCACTGACGGCATTTATTACCGTCGCTTTGACTCCTTCTATCCCGTCCGAAGGCTTCAGCATTTTAAGCACACTCATGTTCTCGCTTCCGAAGCCCTTGGGAGCCACATGTATGGTAATCCTGTCCCCGTCAGTTATTTCATAATGTATAACTGCAGGTGTGTTGTCTCCCGTATTGACCCTTCTGATGGGGTCGGATACTACCGAATTTCTCAGATATCCTTTTCTGTACCCTTTTCTTACACCATTATTTATGGCTTCCTCCAGACTGCCTCCGATGATCTGAACCGATTGCCCCAGTTCAATAAATACGACAGCCATGCCCGTATCCTGGCAAATGGCCAGACCTTCCTGAGCCGCTATTTCAGCGTTTTTCACAAGACTCTCAAGGACCGAACGCCCAGTGTCCGATTCCTCTTTTTCTATTCCCCTGACCAGAGCATTTTTTATATCTTCATTCAAAAAAATATTGGCTTCTATACACAGCTTTTCGATTGCAACCTCTATCTCCGCCGCTTCAACGATTCTCACCGAATCACCCCGTCATTCATTTATTATTTCAAAGCTGAATTCTCCATAATCCGGACCTGTTAAAACATCTATTTTCTTAAATCCGTATTTTTCTTTCAATTTCCTGATATTGCTCCTGTTCTGCCCGACGATCTTTGAAACAAGCTCCGGAAGCGTCCTGATTATCAGACCGTGTTTTCCGTCAGCTTCCATTCTATCAAGCTTATCAGTCATTTTTTTCAGCAGTATCCTCGATTCTGCAAGCTCTCCGAAAGCAGGATGATATGGTCCGGCAACTATCGAATCCTCTAAGGATTCCGAGCCTTGCAGACCGATCCTTAACACGGTTATCCCGGCTTCTCTGTATAAGGGCAGTATCCGTGCGCACCATTCGACCGCTTCCTCCAGCTCAAGAGGCTTATATGAACCGTTCCGATAATAATCCTCCATCTGAGTTCCCTTAAGGACCAGCGCAGGGTAGATCCTTACCATGTCAGGCCTGAGCTCTATGACTTCCCTGGCGGTTTCAATGGATTTTTCAAGGCTGTCGCCAGGAAGCCCCAGCATGGTTTGTATTCCGAGAGATATGCCATATTCCTTTATCAAAGCGCAGGCAGTCACTACATCCTCTGTACTGTGGCCCCTTTGGCTCATTGACAGAACATCCGGGTCAAGGCTCTGGACTCCCAGTTCGATAACTGTGACCCCATAGTCTTTCAGTATGGAAAGGATATGCCGATCGATGGCGTCAGGTCTTGTGGACAGTCGTATGCCTTTTGCTCTCCCATTACCGATATAGGGTCTTGCTTCTTCAAGGTAAGATATCATCTCAACTTCGGGAATCCCTGTAAAACTGCCTCCAAAAAAAGCTATCTCAACATGATCTTCGTCATTTACTGTGGAAAAGCTCTCTTCAAGCAGTCTCCTCACATTCTCCGGAGTCTGAGTGCTGAAGCTGCCGCTGATCCTCTTTTGGTTGCAGAAGATGCATGCATGAGGGCAGCCCATATGTGGGATAAAGACAGGTATATTGATATGACGAACTCTGCCCATAATATGGTTCCCGCTTTCTATACCGTATTGCCCATCTCTTCCAGAGCTGCTTTTGCAGCCATTTGCTCGGCATCCTTTTTTGACTTGCCTGTTCCGATACCAATAATCTTACCATTAGCATGGACCGACATCTTAAATGTTTTGGAATGATCAGGTCCGCTGGATTCCATAAGCTTGTACTGGATGACAACGTCTCCTGATTTCTGAAGCTCCTCCTGCAAAGCGGTTTTGTAATCCATGAACAGCATGCCGTTTATAGCCTTCTGATAAGTGTCCCCTAAAATATGCATGATGAAGCCCTGCGCTTCATCCATACCGCCATCCAAAAAAATGCTGCCTATGATGGCCTCCAGGGCATCGGAAAGTATGGACGGCCTGGTTCTGCCACCGTTGGCCTCCTCACCTTTACCCAGCATTATAAGTTCGCCAAGACCTAATTCTTTCGCGCATTCGTTCAGTGACGCTTCACATACGATAAGGGCTCTCATTTTGCTCATTTCGCCTTCACTGAAGTTGGCCTGATTATTGTAAAGCATAAGGCTCAAAACAAAATCCAGAATGGCATCCCCAAGAAACTCTAGCCTCTCGTTGCTCTTTGCCGCGAAATTTTGATGTTCATTAGAAAATGAACTGTGTACCAGTGCGTTTATTGCATACTGTTTGTTCCTGTAGGTGTACCCGATCCTGTTTTCCAGTTTTTCCACCGTTTTTAATATGTGGTCCGGTATTTTGCCCAAGTCGATCCTCCTCAAATAATCAAAATCAAATTTGACTATTCTATTTTACCATAATTAGCACGACTGATTCAGCCACCAATGATCCATCATCTGCACAAGGCCATTTGCATGCCGATATCCGAGAAAAATTCCATCCCGGTTGTTCCGGCTATATAAATGACATCACTGAAGATTTTGCTGCCGGGCAAGATCGTCTCCAGCAAATTCTCATTTTTCAGTATCCTATCGGGATTGAACACAACATCATTTTGCCCCTCAATAACAGCCACATAAAAGATGCCCGCTTCCACAAGATCCTGAAAGAAATGGCTGCCGTAGGACAGTTCAGGCATGAATCCAGCCTCAACGGACGACACTTCACATATGACCGACATGTTGCAGATTTCAGAAAAATGCACCGGAACTCCCAGCGAGGGAGTTGTTGTACCCCATCTGCCCGGACCGATAAGAATAGAATTTTTACCTTTCAAATATGCATTTATGAGTCCTATCTGTCTGGCTACCGCATATTTGTCCTGCTCACTTAGACCGGAATATGCCTTCGCATCAACATATACGACATTATCAACGGGCAGGCGCACATTTCCTCCCATAAAATTACCCCTTACCGAGAAAAAGCAGTCCTTTTCATCTACTCTGGGTATCTCTACCGGTTTGCCGAGACCTCTTGTCTGAAGCGGACGGCATTGCAGCAAATTAATTTTGAATCTGTTGTCTCTTTTGAAATTTGCCGTGAATTCGATATCTACCGGATAATCATAAACCTTTGACAACACAGCAAGCATATTCCTCATGATCTCAGGGAATTCCGTATTCTTAAGCAGCTTGTCAAAATCAAAAATATAAGGCCTGCGTCCGGTATATCCCAGCTCTCTCAGCCTGTTGGCCGTCTGTATGTCAAGGCTTGCAAAAAGGTCCTTATCTGCCTTAATATCACGCGAAAAGATACTGTCCAGATCGACGCCCATCAGCATGTTCTCCTTCAGTGATATTACATCAGCACCATGCTGTGAATACTTTTTCCGGTCTTCCAAGCTCATTGGCGGGATGCGTGCGGGATCGTCCAGGCAAACGATCCTTGCATAATCTCCCACCGCCCTGTCCACAGCCCTCGTTCCCAGGCCGAATACCAGACGCAGCATTCCCGCATCCATATCTATGCTTTTGTCCCACACATACAGATTCGATGAGTTCCCGACTCCTGCAATATGCGGGAAGAAAAATTCACCGTACTGATCTCCCGAAACACGCTGAACAAGTATAGCCATTTGTTCATCCATTTCGAACAGGCCTCTGTTCATCCTGTAAGCAAGAGCATCCTCATTCATGGTGCTGGCGTATACGGTTTTTATCGCCTTTTCAAAGGCCTCATACCTTTCCTCGGGAGTCCCCTGGTTCGCACAAAACACACTTTCGTATTTTCCGGCAAAGGCATTACCGAAGTTGTCCTCAAGAAGTGAACTGGAACGAACGATAATAGGTGACTGTCCGAAGTATTCCAGCATCTGCACGAGCTGCTCCTGAATATCTTTCGGGAACCTGCCGTTAAGAAGCTTCTCTTTAAGCTCGGGCGCATACTCATAGTATCCGGCCCTAGATTTCTGCTTCGTACGGAGCTTCCACCAGCCGTTTTGCACGATATATGTGTAAAATACATCTGCACCGATATAAAAGGAATCATGAGGTTCCAGACAGGGCGTGAACCTGCCGTTGCCTTCCTTTTCCAGGATCTTTCTGGCCAGCAGCATTCCTGTGCTCTTCCCTCCGATCTGCCCAGTCCCGACCACTCGTGTGGAAATGCTGAGAATATCACTCAGCGAGAAGTATTTTCTGCACAATTCGAACATCCTGGATTCACCACCGAAAAGCATATGCATCAAATGCTTTTTGATCGGTTCCTGTTGATCCGGAGGAAGCGTCAGCGCTTCTCTGGCCTTATTGAAGGTGACATTCCAGTAATCAAGTCTTTCCTCACCTCGCTTTATGCTTGAGAACAGCTCGGCGACCTCCGAGCTTGAGGTAATGCAGATGGCATCATCTCCCTGTATCAGATGAGGGAAAAACATGGTCGATGAATAGCGTTGCCACACCTTCAGGGGATGGACATAAAGCTTTTCATTCACCCTGTACAAGTCAAGTAGCAGCTGCGTCGTTTCCCTGATGCCTGCTATGGTGGCAAAGGTATGGGCATCACGCACGATGGCGAAATACGCTATTGTTTCCAGTTCATACAGATAGGGACATGTCACCTTAAAGAAGTTTCCGATCATCAGGTCGGAATACCAGCTTTTCAGAAGATCTGTAAGGCAGTCGAAAACATAAAAGGTTTTTCGCCCGCCTTCCTTTACGATTTTATGGACCTCTGTAGCGAAGGTTTCAAAGCCTTTGTTTGCATCGATTTTATATATGATCACATCGGAACTCTCATCCACTACCGGTTCGTGACTTCCGAAGCGTATATAAACAAGCTTTCTTTTATCAAGCTTTGCTTTTGCCACAAACGGATCGACCATCATTTTATAATCTGAAGCGGAATCGACCTGCCATACTACATTATCCCCAAGACGAAGGCTGTCGATCACCTTGTCAAAGCCCTCAAGGCCTGTGCTCGCTTTATCATATACAGCCATGACCTATCCTCCTTTTTTAACTCCGGTCCCATGCTACATCAGCATCATTCAGCTCATTCATATTTCAATTATAACTTCCGGACAGGTCAGGCATAAACTGTTTTTTGTTCCATTCTGTTGATCCCGAACAAGAAAACAAGCAGGCACCCTTATGCAGAGAGCGCCTGCTTCATACGATCAGGGGTATCTGATCCTCATCATTTCCATTGCGCCTTGCGGGCAAAAATAAAAATGCTTATTGCTACGGCAAGACAGACGAAAAACATTATCAGGTACGATACGACGAGCGAGAAATTCTGACTTATCAGCCCGGTCAGATACGGACCTGCGAACATTCCAAGGGCATATGTTGCCTGGAAGAAGCCCATAGCGGTTGCCTTTCTGCTCTCGGGCACACTTTTTACAACGAGCAGCATCAGTATTGAATAGCTTATGCCTCGTCCCAGGCCGAAAACAAACTGAGCGACATATAAAACCGTAAGGGACTTCGTGTAAACAATAAACAGCAGGGGCACTGCCATAAAGACAAAGGCTGCTCCCAAAGATCTTACATAGCCTGCTTTTTTAAATATGCTTGTCCCTGCAAGAAAACCCGCGAATATCCCGGGTAATGAGAATAAAAACGTCAGAAATCCGATCTGTGTATCACCCATGCCAAGATTCTTCGTGCGTATTCCGGATTATTCGGACAGTATTTCCGGGAGTATCCGGACAATAAAACCGGATACATCCGGACACCTTGTCATGTACTTTGATTTTACATAAAAATTCACTTAGAAACAAATATTTTTT
>DULR01000019.1 GCA_012840245.1 Clostridiaceae bacterium | reverse complement strand
TCAATCAATATAAAAGAAGCCCCTGGGAATTTTCCAATATTTCAGGGGGGATACGAAAGTAACTGGTGAAAGCCAGTGAAATAAATAGTTTAGGTCAAAATTCAACTAGAATTTTTGACACTACGTATATTGAGTTAGGGGGGATAATATGAAAAAAGCAACAGTTAATCAAAGAGAATGTGTGGCTTGTGGAGTTTGTGTCAAAATCTGTCCGCGCCGGGCCATATCGATTTTTCATGGAATCTGCGCAGATGTTGACGAAGATCTGTGTATTGGGTGTTCAAAGTGTCAGAAAGCGTGTCCTGCATCGGTGATTCAAGTAGTACAAAAGGAGGTCGCATCATGAATAAGTGGAATGAATATTTATGGATATTCTCTGCAATATATCTGGCTTTAGGTTTTTTCAACATTCTGTTTGCCTGGATAGGGCTGATATGCTTTTTTACTCCGTTATTGCTCTCGATAACAGGTAAGGGTAAAATATACTGTAACAGATATTGCGGAAGAGGTCAGCTGTTTGAATTGCTGGGAGGCAGATTGAAGCTTTCTTCAAGCCGCACTATACCGGCCTTTATAAGAAGCAAATGGTTTCGTTATGGCTTTTTGGCATTTTTCATGACTATGTTTGGGATAATGATTTTCTCTACTTATTTGGTTTATAACGGAACCAATGATTTGAAAGAAGTTGTTACACTTTTATGGACCATCAGGCTTCCCTGGAACTGGACGAATACCAGTTCAGTATCACCCTGGATCGCCCAGTTCGCTTTTGGATTTTATAGTATAATGCTGACATCAACAATACTGGGGCTTATAACAATGATTTTATTCAAACCCCGTTCCTGGTGTGTCTATTGTCCCATGGGCACAATGACTCAGGGCATAAGCATGCTGAAATACAAATGGAAGGAGAAACAGGATGGAACAGCAGGCAAAAGAAATAGCAGATTTACTGAAGGTTATGGCCAATCAGCACAGATTGATGATTTTGTGCTACCTGATCGAAAGGCCAATGAATGTCAGCGAAATACATGAAAAAATACCTGCCATATCTCAGTCTGCTTTGTCCCAAAATTTAGCTTTACTGAAGGCCTACGGCATTTTAAAATCTGATAAGCAAGGCCTTCAGAATGTTTACAGCATAAATGATGAAAGGATAGAAAAAATTATTCAGACACTGAGAGAGACCTATTGTAAACCCGATAGGCATTCTTATTAGATTATATTTTTCGGGAAATCGGCAGGTCAAGTGATGACACATACATAAAATAATGATTTAATATAAAGTACACACGATGATTATATGTGTTCTGTAAGCAATTTTTTGAAAAAAGTAATAGACTGATGATAGACGGCGTAATTTTCTTGGTTTAAAAAGTTTAATACTTTTAAAGAATCAGAAGAGGAGTGGTGTTAGGATTGAAGAAAAAGTTAACCTTGTACGGCTTCAACAATCTCACAAAATCTCTGAGCTTTAACATTTACGATGTGTGCTACGCTGAAACCGAAAGGGACAAGAATGATTATATTGAGTATATTGACGAACAGTACAATTCAGAAAGACTCACGAATATTCTGTGCAAAGTCGCAGAAATAATAGGTGCCAATATATTGAACATCTCCAAACAGGATTATGAGCCACAGGGAGCATCAGTGAACCTGCTGATAGCGGAAGAACAGCTGGCTCCCAATGAAATAGATGAAACCTGCAATCAAGGCAAATTCAACGGCATGCTTGCATGGAACAATACCGTTCATGCTCATCTTGATAAAAGTCATATAACTGTACATACCTATCCCGAGACCCACCCATATACTGCTGTTTCCACATTTCGTGCAGACATAGATGTATCTACCTGCGGAGAGATCTCTCCTTTAAATGCATTGAATTATCTGATCGACAGCTTTGACTCGGATATAATCACCATCGATTACCGGGTAAGGGGATTTACTCGGGATATATATGGGAAAAAACACTATATCGATCATTATATAAGATCGATACAGGATTTTATAGATGATAATATTTTAAAAAAATATGATGCTGTCGATGTGAATGTATATCAGTCAAATACGTTCCATACAAAAATGCTGATCAAAGATATTGATCTGCAAAACTATTTATTCAATCAGGATGTTCACGAGCTGTCCGGCAGGGAAAGACTAGAAATAGAAGACAGCCTTCGCAAAGAAATGATCGAAATCTTCAGTGGTATTAACATGTAGCATAAGATGTTTGAAAGACAGCATCCTGGTTGGTGGAGGAGAATATGGATCTGTGGTTCACTGAATATCATACGGAGAATGCCCGTTTTTCAATCAAGGTCGATAAACCGATAATAAGTGTGAAAAGTGAGTTTCAGCGCATTGATGTGTTCGATTCCTGCGACTTTGGCAGGGTTCTGGTGCTGGATGGGTATCTTATGCTGACTGAAAAGGACGAGTTCATATACCATGAAATGATGACTCACGTACCTATGGCGGTAAACCCGGATATCCGTGATGTTCTTGTTATTGGGGCAGGAGACGGCGGAATCATAAGAGAGCTTGCGAGTTATGATTCAATAAGACGGATGGATATGGTGGAGATCGATAAACTGGTAGTGGATGTTTGCAGGGAATATTTCCCGCATTTATCATGCAAGCTTGCTGATCCCCGGGTGCATATATATTATGAAGATGGTTATAAATTCATAAGCAGTAAAAATAACGAATATGACCTGATAATAGTCGATTCAACCGACCCCTTCGGACCTGGTGAAAACCTGTTCAAAGAGGACTTCTACCGAAAGTGCTGCAATGCTTTGAAAGCATCAGGAATTATGGTAAATCAGCACGAAAGTCCTTATTATCCTGATGACGCCCTGGCTGTGCAAAAAACACATAAGCACATAAAATCGATCTTTCCGATAGCTATGGTGTATCAGGCGCATATACCGACTTATCCGTCAGGGCATTTTCTTTTCGGGTTTGCTTCCAAAGGGCTTGATCCAATCGCTGATTTGAATCCGGGCTGGGCTTCGTTTGGCTTAAATACAAGGTATTACAATACCGATCTTCACAAGGGCTGTTTCGCTTTGCCGAATTATGTGAAGGAGCTCTTAAACTCCGATATACCGGTCATACCACCTGGAAGATATAAAACTTAAGGTAGTCTGTCTCCGGGACATTCCAAAGGATGGGATGGTCAGGAGACTGCTGGCGCGCTTCGATCTGCCTTAAGTGTACTGAAGCATCCTTTGCAGCGCCAGCAAGCATCTTTCGGAATAAATCATCGGTCATGAAATGGCTGCAGCTGCAGGTAGCAAGATATCCGCCCCGGGGCAGCAGCTTCATGGCTTTCAGGTTGATCTCTTTATATCCCCGGGCAGCAGACTGTACTGTCTGACGGGATTTAGTAAAGGCCGGCGGATCAAGGATGATAAAATCATATTCCTTATATTTCCGGTCGGCAAGTTCTGTCAGCAGGTCAAACACGTCCACACACAGAAAATCCATTTTTTCTTCCAGCCCGTTGCGTATGGCATTTTCTTTTGCCATGTCAATGGCAGACTGTGAGATATCCACACAGGTCACATGCTCCGCACCGCCCAGCGCCGCATTAAGACCGAATGATCCGGTATGGGTAAAGCAGTCGAGTACCTGTTTGCCCTTTGCGATACGGGCAACTGCGGCGCGGTTATACTTCTGGTCCAGGAAAAAACCTGTCTTCTGTCCGTTTTCCACGTCAACCAGATATCTCACTCCGTTTTCACATATTTCAGTCACAGCAGAATCCGGAGCAGATATATATTCGGACAGATACCAGCCTTTATACTCAGGCAGTCCTTCCCGTGCACGAAGTGAAATGTCATTTCGCTCATAAATACCTGTAACAGTTTCACCCATTTCAGCAAGCACATCCCGGAGAGCATGATAGATCGTATCCTTAACAAGTTCCATACCGAGACAGGTGATCTGTACGGACAGAAAACTGCCGAAACGATCCACTGTCAAACCTGGCATCTGATCAGCCTCACCATGGATCAGGCGGCAGCAGGCGAAGTCCCCACCAGGCATGACGGTTTTGCGGTAGCTGATCGCATACTCCACACGGCGGCGCCAGAAGCGGGCATCAAATACATCGTTGGCATTGCGTGAAATAAGTCTGACAGTGATCTTGCTGGTATTGTTATAAAAGCCCGTACCCATAAAAGCGTTTCCGGCAAACACATCAACCAGTCCGCCATTTTGAGGAAGGCCCTCTGTTTTGCGAATCTCTTCACCGTATATCCATGGATGACCGTTCTTTATGCTGCGTTCTGCTTTAGGTGATATTATTACTTTCGGATATTGCCGCCGCTGTTTCACCTGTGTCACCTTTCAAAATAGTTGTTTATCGCGCTGATTGTATCACAATTCTCTTCTGCCTTCAAGGAAGCAAAGGGGAGGTTCTCCTGCTTAAAGACAATGAAGCAAACGAACCGCCCCTTTGCTTCCAATATTATATTCAAAGAAGGCAACACATATTATATACGGGAAAATACAGGAAAGAGGATATCATGGATAATATAACAGATAAAACAACCAATGAAATTGAGCCGCAGGAATGTGGATGCAATGAAGTGGATGATTGCGGCAAAATTCACTGTGTAGTCGGGCCACAGGGACCTCCCGGTCCTCAGGGCCCCAGAGGTTTTCAAGGCCCGCCCGGTCCCACTGGACCAACTGGCCCTACAGGTCTGGATGGTCCAACAGGCCCCACTGGCCCAACAGGTCCGACCGGTCCAACAGGCCCCACCGGCCCAACAGGTCCGACCGGTCCAACAGGCCCCACCGGCTCTGACGGTCCTGGTTCTCCTGGTGGCATAATTCCATTTGCATCAGGTCCTGCGATCATAATGACAACTAACCCTGATGGATCACCGGATACCGTGGGAGCCATAGGCTTCGGTTCCAATGTGCTTCTAACGCTGTCAGGATTGCAAATTGATACTAGCTTGCAGAACAATGTCGCTTTCTCCATGCCAAGGAATGGTGTTATAACAGATATGGCGGCATTTCTCAGTTTAAGTACCGGTTTAACTCTGCCAGACATAACAGTAGTGATTACTGCCCAGCTTTATACTTCAATTGCAGCAAACAACATTTATGTCCCTGTCCCGGGAACCTCCGTTCTGCTTGCTATACTTTCAGGTGATATCCCTGCCGGTACGGTATTTTCCGGATTGCTGCAGGATATTTTAATACCTGTCACTGCGGGAACACGTCTGATGCTAGTGTTTTCAGCCGCAGTTACAGAAGGAGAAACTGAAGGGGTGGCCATCGAGGGATTCACCGGCGGTGGAATCAATATCAACTAAGTGGTAACAAAGAGGAATGAGTAAAGCAGAGGGGCGGTTCTGTTGCTTTGACTAAAAGAAGCAATAGAATCGTCCTTTTTGTTTTATAAAGCGATTTTGCTCCGGATTATACAGACATATGATTTCCTAAAATGGGACAAGGACATATATTATTATCGGGACAACTTTTGATTGAGGAATCATGGATAATATTATCAATATATCAACCGAAGGAGCCATGCAAAGAAATTTTGATTAATGGTGTTCACAGCCGGAATTATTACACCGTTTATGACGACTGTATCAGTTGCTGGATACGCCAGTGCCGGCATCACTATCAGATGACATAATCGATCTGGTTTTAGGCAACAGAACATCAGGTCAAAAATAAATGCCCCATGTCCCGGTGATTTGGGGCAACTGCCTTTTAATGCAGGAAAAGATACGCTGAAATGTCTGATTTGAACTTCAAAAAAAACGCTTTAAGTACTTAGGCCAAAGTGGTAGTATCTTATAATAGAAAAATCCGGAAGGACCATTATGTGAATATACCGATGATGGATCGGTGAGGTTACAGAAGAAATCAACTCAAATGGAGGAGCAAAAAAATGTACAATTATATTTGGCCTATTGCATTGGTCGTATTATCAAACGTATTTTATCAGATATGTGCAAAGTCAGTACCGGAAGGAATAAATCCGCTCGCTTCCCTGACTGTTTCATATATTATTGGTGCCGTTGTCTCATTCGTCCTTTATTATGTTCTTAATGAAAATGCAAATATATTTCATGAATACAGCAAGCTAAACTGGGCGCCGTTTATTATGGGATTCGCGATCGTTGGACTGGAAGTTGGCTATATATATGCATATAAAGCAGGATGGCCTGTAAGCACTGCTCAGATAGTTCAGGCGACAGTACTGGCGGTGATTTTGATCTTTGTTGGCTATACTCTTTATCATGAAGCATTAACATGGAATAAGGTCGTTGGCATAATAGTTTGCTTATCAGGATTAACACTTATAAATATAAAGTAACAGATAAGCGAAAACGGAACGGGAAGTCAGTTGTTCCCGTCCGTTTCTTAGTATAACCGCTGGCTTGTTTATTCGCTATGACGCTTTTTGGACGGGTATAACGAGTAAAATATCAAAACTGCACCAATTAATGAAAAAACAATCCTGCCGGCGATAAAGGCAGATAATTCAGGATCGTTTTTTTCCGTATCAAATGCTTGTACAGCAGAGCTTCCAATGAAGTCAAGAAAAACCGGAAGCGGGATTTTAAAAATGATGATCAAAATTACCGTTAGCATGATGTACACTGCTGTCACCTTGTGGTTGCCAAGAAGCATTCTTTTGGAGTCACATCTATTGGACCGTTCTCTCCTGTGGCTGTATAGCCTGTGAAATCGACCGTCACATTCTTATGATGCCACAAAGATGGCATCTCCCCGGACCTCCCTCGACGGAGCAATGCTTTAATACGCTTTTCCAGCAGCATAACTGAGAAAGGCTTGATCACATAATCGTCCGCCAGCCCGTCAAAACTTGCAATTTGCGTATGTTCATCTCCTATGGCAGTAAGCATGATTACAGGTACATCACTTGTTTTGCGCAGTTCATGAAGGACTGTGAGCCCGGACAACTTTGGAAGCATTATATCCAGCAGGACAAGGTCAAAGGAATTTTGCTTTGTCAGCATCAAAGCTTCTGTGCCATCATATGCGGCTGTTACATCGTAACCCGCTTCCCTGAAGTATTCGCAAATTCCTTCGCTGGTATCATGGTCATCCTCGACTACAAGGAGTTTCAAATAAAATCACCCCCGTATATAACTTAGCATAAAATTGTGTAGCAGGTATGAAATTCAAGTCGTTAATAAAAAAACTGGTCAGAGATCTTTTAATAAGATAACAACAAGACGAGTTCCATTATATAATGTCAATTTCAAAAATACATTGTTGAGGGTGTTGCACATACAGGCATTAAGTAAGAATGAGGTAACACAATATTTAAATTTCTGACACTTATAATGGAGCGGAGTAATGTAAAAAACTGAAGCTGATGTGTGAATGATACAGGAAGGCTCTTGTCGTTTATGCTAACCTGGGTTCAAATTTAGATGTTAGATGTAGTGGTATAATATAATAAACGAGACAGGGGAGTTTATGGTGAAGTTCGTCTGGATAAACTAGTTTGGAGCGATAAAAATGGACGATCTGTATATAGTCAACTACTGCCATCCTAATTGCATACCGCTTAAGAATATCATGCGGCTGCCAAAAGAAGAAGCATTTGCCCTGGCAAGAAAAATGGCATCGATCAATAAGGAAACGACTGCATTCTATCGTTTTGCTGACTTCGAGAATTACTACCCCAGCAGACTTGAGACCGACAAACTGCTCTATGATACTTTTGTATCTCTTGGAGGCCGGCCCCAAACCGAGCACCCGCTTTCTTTCGTCCTTCAGGGCAGTGACTATCTGGATAAGTGGTTCGATAAAGGATGTGTGACAAAAATTCCATTAAAGATCATTCCTTCTGAATTTGTCAGTTTCACATATGGAGACAGCATGTCTTCTCTTAAAAGAAATGGCAAGATACAAATGGTGACAAAGGAAATGCTTATAGAAACACTGCGCAGTTATGAAGGTTCATTGGACGATTATATGAATGAAATAACCGAAAGATACTTCTATATTGAAGTTCAGCTTTGGAATGATGATTACTGCCGTTACTCTGTATGTGAAAGACTAACTATTAAAAGTCAAGCCCTAAAATGAATTATTTTGAATGGACTGCAGAAGTGTATTTCAGAAAAAATTGAACCTTGATAATTGCATGATAAACAGACCACCCCAAGGAGCTGCTCAAAAAATCATTATGAAGTCTGATTAAATCCTATCTGGAAAAAGACTGATTAGTTTTGACCAGATGAAAGATTACTCGTGTTAGCTTCTTGGCCGTATGAGAAACAGCTATGTTGTATGGTTTACCCTCAGCACGTTTTTTAGCTAGATACTGACGAAAGCCATCGTCCCAATGGCAGACATACTTTGCAGCATTAAATAGCGCGTAGCGTAGGTATTTTGAG
>DULR01000081.1 GCA_012840245.1 Clostridiaceae bacterium | reverse complement strand
TTCAATCAATATAAAAGAAGCCCCTGGGAATTTTCCAATATTTCAGGGGGGATACGAAAGTAACTGGTGAAAGCCAGTGAAATAAATAGTTTAGGTCAAAATTCAACTAGAATTTTTGACACTACGTTTTTCGAACAAGGGGGAATTGATATGAAAGACTATGGTTGTGAAAATATACGCAACATATGTCTGCTGGGACATGGCAATGCGGGAAAGACAACGCTTGCCGAGGCAATGCTGAATGTGACCGGGGCAACGGATCGTTTCGGAAGCGTTGTCGATGGGAATACTGTCATGGACTTCGATCCTGAGGAAATCAAAAGAAAATTCTCTATTATGACTGCTCTTGCTCCTGTAGAATGGAAAGACACAAAGATCAATATTATCGATACACCCGGATATTTCGATTTTGTCGGTGAAATGCTTGAAGGTCTCAGCGTAGCTGACGGCGCAGTAATTCTGGCGAGTGGAAAAGACGGTCTTCAGGTAGGAACCGAAAAAGCCTGGGCTGCTGTTAATGAAAGAAAAACTCCGAGGATGTTCCTGGTCAGCAAGCTCGACGAGGAAAATGCCGATTTTTCAAAGGTATACAACCAGTTGAGAGAAAAATTCGGAAACAGCGTCATAGTGCTTCAATTCCCGATCATTGAGAATGGAAAGGTCAAGGGAGTAGTTGACGTTCCCAAGATGAAAGCTGTTTATGTTAACGGCAAGGATATAACCTACGGTGATATCCCCGCGGGTCTGGCCGATGAGGCTGAAGGCTACAAGGAAAGCCTGAGCGAAGCAGTGGCTGAAACCGATGAAGATCTTATGGAGAAATATTTCTCAGGGGATCCCTTCACCGAGGATGAAATAGAAAAAGGAATAAAAAACGGTGTCAAGACCGGACAAATCGCTCCTGTCGTATGCTCGGTATCAGTCCAGAAGATAGGGGTCACCTCTCTTATGGATGCCATAGTCAAATACATGCCTGCGCATTGCGAAAAGGAAAAGGTAAAGGTTTTGAATGCTGCAACAAAAGAACCTGTTGAGATAAAAATAGGGGAAAAAGAGCCTGTTGTAGTCCATGTATTCAAGACCATAGCCGACCCGTTCGTAGGCAAGATCTCATTTATCAAGGTCATAACCGGTACGCTTCTGCCTGACAGCAGCGTATATAATGTCAATAAAGAAAAGGCCGAAAAAATATCAGGCATTTTCATAATGAAAGGCAAGCAGCAAATAAGTGTCAACAAGCTGGTAGCCGGAGATGTCGGCGCTGTTGCGAAGCTTACTGTGACAGATACCAATGACACACTTGCCACAAAAGAAAATGCGGTATTGGTTGAGCCGATAGTCTTCCCCGAACCCATGCTCGGAATGGCTGTCAAGCCTAAGGCAAAAGGTGATGAAGATAAGATAGGCAATGGCCTCAGCAGGCTTCTGGAAGAAGATCCGACCTTCAAAATGGTCCTCAATACCGAAACAAAGCAGACTGTTATTTATGGCGTGGGAGATCAGCACCTTGATGTTATAACCAGCAAGCTGAAGAATAAATTCAAGGTCGACGTTGATCTTGTAGATCCCATAATTCCCTATCGTGAAACCATCAAGAAGAAGGTAAAGGTCGAAGGCAAGCACAAGAAACAGAGCGGTGGCCACGGACAGTTCGCGGATGTATGGATCGAATTCGAACCCGGACCGACAGAAGATCTGGTATTCGAAGAAAAGGTATTCGGCGGCGCTGTTCCCAAGCAGTACTTCCCAGCTGTTGAGAAAGGCCTGAGAGAAAGCATGCAGAAGGGTGTACTGGCCGGATATCCGGTAGTGAATCTTAAGGCTACTCTGGTGGATGGTAAATATCACGAAGTTGACTCTTCGGAAATGGCGTTCAAAATCGCCGCGAGCCTGGCATACAAGGAAGGTATGAAACAGGCCGCACCGGTTATTCTGGAGCCCATCTGCCGTGTTGAAGTATATATCCCCGACGATTACATGGGAGATATCATCGGAGATCTGAACAAGCGCAGAGGAAGAGTGCTGGGCATGAATCCTCAGGAGCATGGAATACAGCAGGTCGTTGCTGAGGTTCCGCAGGCCGAAATGTTCAGATATGCTACCGATCTTCGTTCAATGACTCAGGGCAGAGGTTCATTCACCATGAAGTTCGAACGCTACGAGGAAGCTCCTCCAATGGTTGCTGAAAAGGTCATAGCTGAAGCAGCCAGGAACAGAGAGGCAGACGAAGAGTAAATCTGACCGATTAAAGCATAATATAAAGCAAAAGGGCTGTCTTAAGAGTCATCTACTGATTCTTAACAGCCTTTTTAATTTCGAATGAGTATTGAGGACGGAGGATTTTACTCATTTTACACATCGGGGCGACGCGTTTCCCAATGAGGGAAGAACTTCTGATTGATATGCTATTATATATGAGTATGATCCCCCGTCCCCTAAACTCAGTCCTGCTGGCTTGCGGAAGAAATAAAAATATTATATAATTAATAGTCAGAGATAGTCAAATTATAAGAGAGAAAAAGAGGTGATATTATGGCAAGACTCAGTGACATAATAGAAGAATTTCTTAAAGCGCTTATAAATGAAGAAGAGGGAGCAGTGGAAATACAGAGGAATGAGCTTGCCAGCAAGTTCAACTGTGTGCCCTCACAGATAAATTATGTTATTTCCACGCGCTTCACTGCAGATAAAGGTTATTACGTTGAGAGCCGCCGCGGAGGCGGAGGTTATATAAGCATAAAAAGACTCAATACCGAATCGGCCGGGGAATACCTGATGCATATAATAACCTCGATAGGAGACAGAATTTCTCAGCTTACTTCAGAGGTATTTATCAATAACTTTGTTGATTATAATATTATAGAAACCCGTGAAGCTATGCTCATGAAAGCGGCTACATCCGACAAAGTTCTCACTGAGATCCCCGTTGAGAAAAGGGATGAGGTCAGAGCCACTATTCTTAAGCATATGCTGATGAGCCTGACTGTGCGATAACGGAGGTGATTCTATGCCGCTATGCCAGATATGCAAGCAGCGAGAGGCTACGGTGTATTTTACCAGGATAGTGAACGGTTTTAAAACTAATATGTACGTTTGCAGACAATGTGCCGGACAGGAGGGAATTAAGATAGATCTGAATTCGCTGCTCACAGGTCTTCTGGCAATACAGGGAGAGGAAATCGAAGAAGGCCGGGAGCTTTCCTGTGACAGATGCGGAATGACCACAGATGAATTCAACAGGACTGGCAGAATGGGCTGCAGCAAATGCTACGAAGTGTTCTTTGAACCTATGCAGGTTCTTCTCAACAGAATTCAGGGACACACTCATCATATAGGGAAAAATCCAAATAAATCAGGCTCAAGGCAATCAAATGAGCTTCAGATCGTTCAGCTCAAGCAGGAGCTTGCCGATTGCATCAGAAACGAGGCCTATGAAAGAGCCGCCGAGATACGTGACAAGATAAAAGCGCTGCAGATGGGAAAGGGGGTCAATATGTGAGCAAATGGTATATTGACGCAGGTCCTGATTCCGATATCGTTGTTTCCAGCAGGGTACGCCTGGCGAGAAACTTTAAGAACTATCCTTTTCCCAGAAAGAGCACCAGAGAGGATCAGGAGAACATAATAAAAGAGACCAGCAACGCTTTGTTCATGGGAGATCCGGGCCTTAAGGAAAGGCTTTCGCTTATTATGTTCAGAGACATACCACTGATTGAACGGCAGGTATTGGTGGAAAAGCATCTGGTCAGCAAAGAGCTTGCCGAGAGCGATCTTGTGGTGGGAGCCCTGATAAGCGACGACGAGCAGATCAGTATAATGCTGAACGAAGAGGATCACTTGAGGATCCAGTGCCTTGCTTCGGGCATGCAGCTTGAGAAGGTGTTTGACCTTTGCAATTCTCTTGATGACATTATTTCCGAAAGAGTCGAATATGCGTTTGACGAGACCATAGGCTATCTTACCAGTTGCCCGACTAATGTGGGAACTGCGGTCAGAGCATCACTGATGCTTCATCTGCCCGCCCTTACCATGACAGGCTACATCAGGGACGTACTGGAATCCTGCGGGAAACTGGGACTGGCGGTAAGAGGACTCTACGGCGAAAATACCGAAGCCCATGGCAACATGTACCAGCTTTCAAACCAGATAACACTGGGCAGAAGCGAGATAGATATAGTCCTGAGCATAAAAAATATCGGACTTCAGATCATTGAGCAGGAAAGACTCCTGAGGCTTGAGCTTCTTAACAGGAACGGCAAGAGGCTGGAAGACCGGATCATGAGATCCTATGGTACCCTGCGCTATTCCAGGATACTGACTTCTGAAGAAGCGCTGAAAAGGCTGTCCGACATACGCCTTGGCATCAATCTGGGGCTTATCGGAGATCTTTCCGAGATGGATGTAAATGAGCTGATCCTCAATATTCAGCCCGGAAGCCTCCAGAAGTATGCCGGCAGGTTACTTAAGCCCGATGACAGGGACAGTATGAGAGCTGAGTATGTAAGAAAAAAGATCGAGGAAAAAACGAAATCCGGATGAGGATATTTACATAGATATATTTTACATGCTAAAAAGAGGTGAAACACATGATATACGGAAAATTTACGAAAAAAGCAGAAACCGCGCTGATGCTGGCGAAAGAATGTGCAATGGCTCTTGGCCATTCATATATAGGCACCGAACATATTCTTTGGGGACTTGCCAAGGAAGGCACCGGTATAGCCGCAAGCGTCCTTTCGGCTAACGGAGTGACCGATGAGCGCATCAAGCAAAAGATCCTGGAGCTTGTAGGAGGTGGAGACGGTTCCACAATGAACCTATCTTATACCCCCAGGACAAAGCGGGTCCTGGAGCTCAGCTATGCCGAGGCAAGGAGGATGGGCCAGAACTATATCGGGACCGAGCATCTGCTTATCGCCATAATGCGCGAAGGTGAAAGCGTTGCAGTCAGGATACTGATCGATCTTGGCAACGATATCCGCAAGCTCTATGAGAATGTGCTGACAATGCTGAGCGAGGACACACCCATGGCTGCGGTCCAGTCAAAACCGCAGGCAACCGATGTGGATACTCCAACCCTGGATCAGTTCGGCCGCGACCTGACGGCAATGGTCCGGGAAGGCAAGGTCGATCCTGTCATCGGCAGGGATAAAGAAATAGAGCGTGTGATCCAGATACTGAGCAGAAGGACCAAGAACAACCCATGCCTGATCGGTGAGCCCGGTGTGGGCAAAACCGCCATTTGCGAAGGCCTGGCACATAAGATAATCGAGGGCAATGTGCCTGAGACATTGAAGAACAAGCGCGTTGTGACCCTCGATCTGTCGTCGATGGTGGCCGGTGCGAAATACAGGGGCGAGTTTGAGGACAGACTCAAGAAATCCATAGAAGAAATCAGGAATGCAGGCAATGTGATCCTTTTTATAGATGAGCTTCACACCATAGTTGGAGCCGGAGCGGCAGAAGGAGCCATAGATGCGGCCAATATCCTCAAGCCTCTGCTGGCAAGGGGAGAGATACAGATCATAGGTGCGACTACTCTTGACGAGTACAGAAAGCATATCGAGAAGGATGCCGCGCTTGAACGCAGATTCCAGCCTATAACAGTATCGGAGCCTACTCAGGAGGAAGCGATACAGATCCTGTACGGGATCCGTGACAAATATGAAGCCCATCATCAGGTGAAGATCACCGATAAGGCTATAGAAGCAGCAGTCAAACTTTCCACTAGATATATAAACGACAGATATTTGCCCGACAAAGCCATAGATCTTATAGATGAGGCTTCCAGCAAGGTAAGACTGAAGAGTTTTACCGCTCCTCCCGATCTTAAGGATCTTGAGCACAGGATAGACGAGATCCATAAGATGAAGGAAGACGCAATTGTAAGCCAGGAATTCGAAAAAGCGGCTGCACTGAGAGATGAAGAAAACAAACTGAAGGAAGAGCTGGCTAAAAAGAAAGAAGCCTGGCAGATAGAAAATTCAAAGAATACTCAGATCGTTTCTGAGGATGAGATCGCCGATATCATCGCTTCCTGGACTGGAATACCCGTAAGCCGTCTGGCGCAGGAGGAGACCGAGCGCCTGAAGAACCTGGAAGCGGAGCTCCACAAAAGAGTCATAGGACAGGAGGACGCTGTGAACGCAGTTGCCCGTGCAATAAGACGCGGAAGGGTAGGTCTTAAGGATCCCAGGCGTCCTGTTGGCTCGTTCATATTCTCAGGACCTACCGGAGTAGGCAAGACCGAGCTGTCAAAAGCACTTGCCGAAGCGCTGTTCGGCGATGAAAGCCTGATGATCAGGATCGATATGTCCGAATATATGGAAAAACACAGCGTATCAAGGCTGGTTGGATCACCACCCGGTTATGTGGGCTATGACGAAGGCGGACAACTGACCGAAAAAGTCAGAAGAAAGCCATATTCTGTAGTTCTGTTCGATGAGATCGAGAAAGCCCATCCCGATGTTTTCAACATGCTTCTCCAGATACTGGACGACGGCAGGCTGACCGATTCCACCGGAAGAACGGTCGACTTCAGAAATACGGTAATAATCATGACATCGAATGTGGGCGCCCGCGATATAGTCGAGCCCAAAAAGCTTGGGTTCGGGGCAGCCGAGGAGAATGCCGCAAGGGACTATGAAGATATGAAGAAGAACGTGATGGCCGAGCTGAAAAAGACCTTCCGTCCTGAATTTTTGAACCGTGTGGATGAGATCATAGTATTCCATCCGTTGAACAGGGAAGAAATCAAGCGTATAGGAACTCTGATGCTCAATGAGACAGCAAAGAGGCTTGAGCAGAACAACATAAAAGTTTTCTTTACCGAAGAGGTCAAGGATTATCTGGCCGAGAAAGGCTATGACAAGACCTACGGAGCAAGGCCGCTCAAGAGGACCATCCAGGAACAGATCGAGGATAAATTGGCCGAGGCAATGCTGGATAACACCATTAAGGAAGGAGACTCGGTGACCATAACATTTGAAGACGGAAAAATTAAAATACTGCCGTCATCCTGACGATGGGCTGTCTCAAAAGCCCATACTAAGGCATGCTGTTCAGAGATGAACTGCCTCCGCAGGAGCAGTTGAATGTTGTAATGCGAACAGTGCAGCTCGAACGAGGTAAAATCTGCCGGACGCAGATTTTAGCCGGCACGTGCCTGGATGGCACGATTGCCAGCGACCTCGTGAGAGCAAACTTGAGCATTAACAACTTCCTGCGACGAGGACAGCAGGAAGATCTGAACAGCATGGCAACAATATTATTTTAAGACAGCTCTATGGCGAAGGATCTTAAAAAATGGGACGGCAAATGAAAAAATGAGAGAAAACGAGAAAAAAAGAGCAAATAAATGAGCTAGAGAGATGTATTTTAAATTTAACGCTTTTTAATCTTGACATGATCTTAATGTCTGTATTACAATAAACAACGCTGCACAATGCAGAGTTGTTTTTTTCTTCGGAATATTAGATTTTACTAGGGAATATCCCGTCAAACATATTTAAGGAGGTTACCTAATGAAGACGTTTATGGCTAAGGCACAAGATGTCGATAGAAAATGGTATGTTGTTGACGTTGAGGGCAAAGTTCTTGGTCGTGCGGCAAGTGAAGTTGCAAAAATCCTTCGCGGCAAGCATAAACCCGTATATACACCCCATGTTGACACAGGCGACTTTGTTATCGTAGTAAATGCTGACAAGGTTGTATTGACAGGCGACAAGCTTGACAAAAAAATGTACAGACGCCACACAGGCTGGGTCGGTCACCTGAAGGAAATCTCGTACAGACATTTCCTCGCTAAACAGCCTGAAAAAGCATTCGAGCTTGCAGTCAAGAGAATGCTTCCTAAAAACAGTCTGGGACGCGCAATGTTCAAAAAGCTTAAAGTATATGCCGGCCCTGAGCACAAACATCAGGCTCAGAAGCCCGAAGTTCTTGAGCTTAACATTTAGTGGAGGGAGGATAAGTAAATGGCAAAGGTACAGTTTTACGGAACAGGCAGAAGAAAGAAGTCCGTTGCAAGGTGCAGACTCGTACCCGGAAACGGTAATATTATAATAAATGACAGATCCATCGATGATTATTTTGGTCTGGAAACCCTGAAGGTTATCTGCAGACAGCCCCTGGTTCTTACAGAAACATTGGGCAAATTCAATGCCATTGTCAATGTTAAGGGCGGCGGATTTACAGGCCAGGCAGGCGCAATCAGGCATGGTATCGCCAGAGCCTTGTTAAAAGCAGACGAAGCATACAGAGCTCCACTTAAGAAGGCCGGTTTCCTCACCCGCGACCCCAGAATGAAGGAAAGAAAGAAGTACGGTCTCAAAGGCGCACGCCGTGCACCACAGTTCTCAAAGAGATAATATTTGTGTTTATTTACACTCGAGTTTGTTCAAGCTTACAAAGTTTGCTTACGAGTTACCCAACCGTCATTGGTTTATATACCTTTGGCGGTTTCTTATTTTTAGTGGATTATAACAGTAGTAATATAAACATCAGACAGTATACGGAACAGGAATTATAAAGAGACTGGAGATCAGATATTTCTTCAAAAGAAGCCGCCAAAATGATATCTGATCGCATCATGCATAAATCATGATCATCTAATAATAGATCTGCCTGCTTCCGCTGATGGTCTCATTGATTACGGCTGTCTGCCATTCCACCGCTTTTGCGGCATCCCTTTGCTCAATATGATCGCATAATACCGATGTATTGTTATATAAGGCCTCTTTGCCGTACAGGCGGCAGAAGCGTTCCCACAGATTCAGGACAAGCTCCTTGAAGGACATGAATATAAGGGGCAGCAATGTGTTTCCTGAAAGAAGGGCCAGCTCGTGCTGAAAGCTGAAGGCCAGCTCTGATACTTCCCTGAGCGTTTCTGCCTCCTTCATCTTCTCCACATACCCCCGCAATGTTTTTATATCTTCTTCGGTAACCTTTGGGATCAGCGACTCTATGGCCAGCTTGTCCAGTGCGATGCGAAGCTCCAGAACAGATCGGATCTCAGCCTTCCTCAGCATTCCGCTGTTATAATTCATGATGGAGATCAGTGTCTCAAGGTTTCCGTTTTTCCGGTAATCGGCCACAAAGGTGCCCATCCTTGGCTTTATAGTCAGAAAACCCTTTCTGGCAAGCTCGGATATACCTGCATTGACTACTGTCCGGCTTATCTGCATGGATTTTGCTATTTCTCTTTCCGGAGGAAGCTTTTCTCCGATCGCCAGCCGGCCAGAAAGGATCAAGGTCTCCATTTCTTTGATAAACAGTTCCTTTAATGATGGTGAGCTAAGTTTTTTAAATTCCATATCAACATCTTTCCCTTACTCTGATTCGTGGTCGGACCAAATACCACATATAAATAATACGATAAAACACTACTGAAATCAATATAGAAAAGCGGGTGTTTTGGTCAGACCATTGACTTTACGATGCCAGTATGTTAAACTTTTGTCAAGATCATTATTCTGGTACGACCAGAAAACGACGGCATGGATCATATGATACGAAAGATGATATGGAACTCGGGAACAAAAGATTTATCATAGATTGACATTTATTAATTAATACTTATGGGGGATCAAAATGGATAAGTTCAGAGTTCTTGAAATCAAGCAAAGTGTCTTTGAAAACAATGACCATCAGGCAAATCTGCTGCGTGAAGAGCTAAAAGCTAAAAAAACATTTCTTCTTAATCTGATGTCTTCACCCGGGTCAGGGAAAACCTCAGTTCTTACAAAATTGATCAATGAGTTGAAGGATGACTTAAGAATAGGTGTCATGGAGGCTGATATCGACTCCGATGTAGATGCGCATACCATTTCCCAAACCGGAGCAAAGGTAATCCAGCTTCATACAGGCGGCATGTGCCATCTGGATGCAGACATGACAAGACAGGGCCTTGAAGGCTTGGGAACCGAAAACCTTGATATGGTCATTCTTGAGAATGTGGGCAATCTGGTCTGTCCGGCCGAATTTGACACGGGAGCATCAAAAAATGCAATGATCTTAAGCGTTCCGGAGGGCGACGACAAGCCCCTGAAATATCCGTTGATGTTCTCGATCGTAGATGTTTTGCTGATAAACAAGATCGATGTGCTTCCATATTTCGAGTTCGATCTGGATACCTGCTGCGAACGTGTGCGGAAATTGAACCCAAAGGTAAAGATAATCCCGGTCTCTGCCAGAACAGGAGAAGGGATCGACGAATTTGCTGACTGGCTCCGCAATGAAGTCAAAAAGTGGAACGAAGGCTGATGCCGGCATAAATCGAAAGGAAGGGTAAGGTATGGTAAAACAAAAAGTATTGGAACTGGCCAATCATATCGGCAACAAGAAGATGGGCTCAAAGTCCGCCTATACTGAGAACGATCCCGAATACTTGATCCTGGAACCCATCGTCACCGATGAAATGGCTGACGTAGCCTTGTGTATGGAGATGCGCAAAAAGGTGACAGCCGAGCAGCTGGCCCCTAAATGCGGGAAATCGGTCGAAGAAACAAAAAGGCTCCTGGATCAGCTTGCAGAAGTCGGTGTCTGCTTTGTCAATGAGATCGACGGAGTTGACCATTACTGGTATGACACCTGGGTCCCGGGCATAATGGAAATGGTAGTCAACAATAAGAAAACAGTTGAAAAGTATCCTCAGGTAGCCAGAGCTTTCGAGGCATACGGAAGGGTAAGGGGACCAAAATCTACCGGAGCTTTCCCTGTCGGTGTCGGCCTGATGCGCGTCATTCCCATTGAACAGGCCATCAGCGGGGAGACCAGAAGGGCTTCCTATGAGGAGATATCCAAGTATCTGAACGACAATGAGATCTTTTCAGTTTCTGACTGCGCATGCCGCGTATCAAGAGAGGTCATGGGCGAAGGCTGCGGGCACCTGAAGGAAGATATGTGCATCCAGATGGGCCATGCGGCAGAATATTATATCCGTACGGGAAGAGGCCGTCAGATCACGCGCGAAGAAGCTTTCGAGATCATCAGAAGAGCCGAAGAAAACGGTCTTATGCATCAGATCCCCAATCTGGACGGCTCAGGGAAAACCCACGCCATCTGCAACTGCTGCGGCTGCTCCTGCCTGTCGCTGAGAACCGCAGGAATGTTCAGAAATGTTGACATGGTGCGCTCCAACTATGTCTCCCATGTGGATAAGGATAAATGCGTAGCCTGCGGTGAATGCGTGGCTGTTTGCCCTGTGAACGCGCTGAAGCTGGGGCAGAAGCTGTGTACCGTAAAACCGCTTCCCGAGAAGGAAGTCGAGACACCCCGGGATACAGAATGGGGCCCTGACAAATGGAACCCGGATTATCGCATAAACAGGGAAAACGTGGTGGATACAGGCACCAGCCCATGCAAGACAGAATGTCCGGCACATATAGGGATCCAGGGCTATATCAAGCTGGCATCCCAGGGAAGATATAACGAAGCCCTTGAGCTCATCAAGAAGGAGAATCCTTTCCCGGCGGTATGCGGGCGTATTTGTCCGAGAAAATGCGAATCAGCCTGCACCAGAGGCGATATCGACGATCCGCTGGCAATAGATGAGATCAAGAGGTTCATTGCCGAACAGGATCTCAATGCGCAGAACCGATTCATACCGAAAATAAAGAATAATTATAACAAAAAGATAGCTGTCATCGGCGCCGGCCCGGCAGGACTTTCCTGCGCTTATTATCTGGCAGTTGAAGGGTATAAGGTGACGGTATTTGAAAAACAGAAGGTTCTGGGGGGCATGCTGACATTAGGCATTCCGTCCTTCAGACTGGAGAAGGATGTTGTGAATGCTGAAATAGATATTCTGAAGGAACTGGGCGTCGAGTTCAGGACCGGTGTTGAGGTTGGAAAGGACATAAGCCTCAATGATCTGAGAACCCAGGGCTACGAGGCGTTTTTTCTTGCTATAGGCGCTCAGGGCGGCAGGAGACCGGGCATTGAGGGAGAAGATGCAGAGGGTGTATATACCGGTGTCGATTTTATCCGCAATGTCAACCTTGGAGAAGATGTCAGGCTGACAGGGAATGTAGTCGTCATCGGAGGAGGTAACGTGGCCATAGACGTGGCAAGGACCGCTGCAAGAGTAGGCGCTGACAAGGTTGACATGTTCTGTCTGGAATCGCGGAAAGAAATGCCGGCTCTTGAAGAAGAAATCGAAGAAGCCTTGTCGGAGGGAATAGTCATTAATAATTCCTGGGGCCCGAAACGAATCATCACCGAAAACGGAAAGGTCACAGGCATAGAATTCAAAAGATGCACCTCGGTGTTCGATGAGAACAAAAGGTTCAATCCTGCCTATGACGAGAACGAGACCATTACTGTAAAAGCAGATGCCATTCTTCTTTCCATCGGCCAGTCGATAGATTGGGGAAATCTTATTGAAGGAAGCAGGATAGAGCTGAACCCCAATAAGACCATCAAAGCTGACCCGTTCACATATCAGACCGGAGAGCCGGATGTGTTCGCAGGAGGCGATGCATTCACCGGACCCAGCTTTGCCATCGATGCCATTGCCGCAGGAAAACAGGGCGCCATATCGATCCATCGCTTCGTCCATCCCGGACAGAGCCTGGTCATAGGCCGCGACAGGAGGATATATAAATCACTTGACAAGCAGAACGTCGATTTTGAAGGATATGACCGCATGCCAAGGCAAAGGCCGCTGCATATCTCGGCACACGACAAAACCTTCAGGGATCCTCGCGCAACATTCACAGAGGAACAGGTCAGAAAGGAGACAGAGCGCTGTCTCGGCTGTGGTGCCACTGTTGTGGATGAGTTCCTGTGCGTGGGCTGCGGTGCTTGTACGACAAAATGCAAATTCGATGCCATATCTCTTGTGAGGAAATATAATGGCGAAGGCGTGAAGTATGAAAAGCTGAAACCCGTGGTCATAAAGCAGATCCTTAAGAGGAAAGGGAAAATACTGCTCAAAAAGGCTCTGAAAGCAATCAAGAAGAGCTGATTCATCGATTGATTTTACATGAGGGGGGTGAGGAGAGTCCATGCACGAAATAGGGGTACTGATGGAAATTGTCAAAAGTGTTGAGAAGGTCGCAAAAGAGAACGATGTTCAAAAGATCAAAACATTGGTTTTGCAGATCGGCGAACTCTCCTCAGTGATTCCTCAATACATGAAAACTCTTTATCCTGCTGCAACAGAAGGGACCATCCTGGAAGAATCGGAGCTGGAGATCGAAATATTGCCGGCCAATGGTCTGTGCAGGGACTGCAACAGGGTTTTCGGCCTTGTACAGAACAACGGGATATGCCCAAGGTGCGGGACAGGGAATTATGAGGTATTGAACGGCAAAGAGCTGTATATAAAGGAGATTCTTTGCTGTTGATAAATTATAATAATTGGAGGTCAGTCATGTTTACTTTTAATTATGAAGCAGGAGCATCAGCTCTTTCAGTGTGGCTTGTCTGGTTTGCCGTTCTTATCGCTCTGTTCGTATTCAATGAGCTTACAAGGCGTTTCAAGTATGTCGGGCTTGCATGCTTTATCGGTTTGCCCTTAGTCCTCAGCATACTGTGGTTTACAGTACTGAAGGACAAGACCTATACCGACTGGTTCCATATGGCCAAGGTATATTCCGCGACAGCCGGATGTATCGGTTTCTGGTGCATCAGACATTTGAAGGGAAAAAGCAGGAAGACCGGAAAAGAGTGGCGTTTGTCCGACAGCAGGATAGCTCTCAGTTTCCCACCGCTGATCCTTGCAATCAACATACTTGAGGCTGTAGCAAGGGATATACAGATCGGTATCCAATATCCCGATGGAGGGATCCTTGCAGACGGCTCCATGTATGTGCTGGGCGGGCCCTGGAACTTTATGAATGCCGCTGCCGGTATTCTGAATATCATCACCATAACCGGATGGTTCGGAATATGTATACGCAAGGTTACAGAGAAAGACGGAAGCAGGGATATGCTGTGGCCAGACATGATGTGGTTCTGGATAGTCGCTTATGATCTGTGGAACTTTACCTATACATACAACTGTCTGCCCGGCCACTCCTGGTACTGCGGATTTGCGCTGCTTCTTGCACCGACCATCTGCGCGTTCACAGTGGGGAAAGGCGCATGGCTCCAGCACAGGGCTCATACCCTGTCGCTGTGGTGCATGTTTGCGCAAACATTCCCGGCATTTATCGATGAAGGCAAGTTTGCCGTCGCCTCCACGTACAATCCGGCTCCGTTGTTCATCTTTGGCCTTCTGGCGCTGCTTTCAAATGTAGCGGTATTCATTTACATGATATACAAGGTAGTCAAAACAAAACGCAACCCGTATAAAGGCGAGCTGTATATCGATCTGAAAGGTTATCAGGAAGTAAAAGCGCTGGCTGAATAAAGAACATATACATTATGGAATGGGCTGTGTCACTTTAAATGACACAGCCTTGTTATATTTATAAGGTAAAATTTGATTAACAGAAATAAAATATGTATAATATACTGGAATTAAATGTTAGCGAGGAGTGTGAAAATGAGTCTCAAGGTACAGAACCTCAGAAAAACTTTTGGCACAAAAGTTGCAGTAGAGAATATCAGCTTTGAGATGACAGAACCTGGCGTTTTTGGTTTGATCGGGACAAACGGCGCAGGAAAGACTACCACGATAAGAATGATACTTGGGATCATAGGAGCTGACAGCGGCAGCAGTTCATGGAACGGAAAGCCCATTACCAGAGAAATGAATTTCGGATATATGCCCGAAGAAAGAGGCATATATATGAAAACCACGGTACTGGAGCAGCTGGTGTATTTTGGCATGCTCAGGGGCATGATAAGGCATGAAGCCAGATCGTCTGCCATAGCTTTGATGGAGCGGCTCGGAGTGGCAGAGTACAGGAATGTGATCACGGAAAAACTCTCAAAGGGAAATCAGCAGAAGATCCAGCTCATTTCAACACTTATACATAACCCTGAGCTTATTTTTCTCGATGAACCCTTTTCTGGACTTGACCCTGTCAATATCGAAATGCTGAGAAAGCTCATATATGATCTTGTTGACGAAGGAAAGTTCATAGTTATGAGCAGCCATCAGATGGCCACAGTCGAGGAATACTGTAAAAATATAGTCATCCTGCATAAAGGCAGGACGATCCTGCAGGGGAACCTGCGTCAGATCAAGTCAGGATACGGGCATACCAATCTGCTGGTGAAAACAGAAAAAGACATATCCTCTATAGCTGAGGAGGCAGGACTTCGCCTGATCGAAAAGCGGGCTGATGAATCCGAATACAGGATCGACGGTGATGAAATGGCAGGCAGCTTCCTGACAAAACTGATCGATGCTGGCATTTATCCAGTGAAATACGAGATCAAAGAGCCATCATTGAGCGAGATATTTATTGAAAAGGTAGGTGCAGAAGTATGAGACAGATAATGACTGTGTTCGCCTTCACATTTCGTGAGGGTATAAGAAAAAAAGTATTTATAGTGTCTACCATTATAATGATGGCATTATTGCTCATCTTGACGGCCGTACCCGCACTGATCCAAAAGTCTGAGACCGATGAACCTGAGTCGGGCGCACAGGAACCGTCTGTCACATCAAAGGTATGCTATTATGTCGATGAAAACGGATTGATAGACAACGCTATTGAAACTTTGTCTTCAAAAATAACCGATACCAGATTTGAAAAAGGTGACTATTCAAAAATACATGAGTATAAAGAAACGATCAAAACAGATGGGAATACATCTCTGATCGTGGTCAGCAAAGATCAGACAGGCTCGCCTTTTATAACTGTCACAAATATGGACTTTATGTCAGGCATATCATCAGGTTATGCAGTTGATGTATTGAGTGACCTGTATATATACAACACGCTTGAAAGCCGTGGTATCGACAAGGATACGATAGAATTTGCGCAATCAAGACTGAGCTATGCCGAGGAATTTGCGGGAGAAATGGATTTCAGCGGATATCTGCTTGGAATAGTAATTACCATGCTGGTATTCTTCGCGGTATATTTTTATGGCTATGGAGTCTCAATGTCGGTTGCCACAGAAAAAACATCGAGAGTCATGGAAACACTCATTGTATCAGCAAAGCCATCGAGGATACTTATTGGGAAATGCCTTGGAATGGGAGCCCTTGGCCTTTTTCAGTTCATATTTATGATAGCCTTCGGTACTGTTTGCTATAAGTTCTTTATACCAGACGGTTTTACTGTTTTCGGAATGGAGCTGACTTTGTCAGCATTTACCTTTAAGTCGGCACTGTTCACTTTCATTTACTTTTTGCTCGGGTATATGCTGTATTCAATGCTGAACGCCGTAAGTGGGGCCTTCGTCAGCAAAATAGAAGATCTGAACTCAGCCATGATGCCAGTCATGCTGATAGAACTCCTGTCTTTCTACATGGGCTATTTCTCAATGATGTCCAGCGGAAGCAATGTGCTTCAGAAGATCACAATGTATGTGCCGTTCAGTTCTCCTTTCATTATGCCTTTTATCCTGCTCAACAAGGATTTATCGGATCTGGACCTGGCTGTTTCGATTCTGATACTGGTCATATCCATTGTGATCGTCACTGTTTTGTCGATAAAAGTTTATACAGCGTCAGTAATGCGTTATGGCAAAAGAGTCAGACTGAAGGATTTGTATAAAGAGACTTAGAGGTTCTTTATTGGCATTCCGAACGTGAGCAAATGAGCAAAGGGGACGGAGGTTTTTACTCATCTATACATCATACAGTAAAATGAGTAAAAGTATCCGTCCCTATTACTCATTTCTGTCAGGTATTTTCTCTTGATTTCCGTACATATGTTCGGTATAATTATCCAGACAGAGTGTTATGATCATTGCTTTGGGGTTAAAATAATTAAATGGCTTCAAGTTTTCCGCCCATGTCCATTAGAGAAGGATGAACATAACAGGCTGATTATTATCAATACGGGAAGAAGAACATATGAAGGACAAAATATATATAAAAGGCGCCTGCGAACATAACCTCAAAAACATAGACCTTGAGATACCAAGAGACAAGCTGGTGGTCATCACAGGCCTGAGCGGTTCGGGGAAATCCTCACTGGCATTTGATACGATCTATGCCGAAGGACAGAGAAGGTATATGGAATCCCTGTCCTCGTACGCAAGGCAGTTCCTGGGCCTTATGGAAAAGCCAAATGTGGAGTTCATCGACGGGCTTTCTCCCGCCATATCCATCGATCAGAAAACGACATCCAAAAATCCCCGCTCAACTGTGGGAACCGTCACTGAAATATATGATTATTTCAGGCTTTTGTTTGCCAGAATAGGAATACCGCACTGCCCCCAGTGCGGCAAGGTCATAGCACAGCAGACCGTGGACCAGATGGTGGATTCGGTCCTAGCTCTTGAGGAAGGGACACGGATCCAGATCCTTGCTCCGGTGGTGCGTGGCCGCAAGGGCGAATATACCAAACTCATCCAGGATGCCAAAAAGAACGGCTACGTCCGTATCCGCATCGACGGCGAGGTAATGGACATCAATGATGAGATAAAGCTGGACAAAAACCGCAAGCACACCATTGAAATAGTTGTGGACAGGCTTATTGTAAGACCCGGGATCCAAAAGCGTCTCACCGATTCTATCGAGACGAGCCTGAATTTGTCCGGAGGTCTTCTGATCGTCGATGTGATGGGAAAGGAAGAGATGCTTTTCTCACAGAATTTTTCATGTCCTGAGTGCGGAATAAGCATTGAAGAGCTTGCACCGAGGATGTTTTCATTCAACAATCCCTACGGAGCCTGCCCCAAATGCGGCGGACTGGGAACTTTGATGAAGATAGACCCGGATCTCGTTATTGTGGACAGGACCAAAGCCCTGACAGAGGGTGCGCTTGCCATCACAGGCTGGAATTTTACCAATGAGGATGCATACAGCCGTATGTATCTGGAGGCTCTGGCAAAGCATTACGGATTTGATATTAATACACCTGTTGAAAAGCTTCCGCCGGAGATACTGGATAAGATCCTCTACGGGACGAATGGAGAAAAGATCAAAGTAGAATATGAGAGGGAATATGGCAGCGGAAGCTTCATGACATCCTTCGAGGGAGTTATAACCAGCATGGAGCGCCGCTACAGGGAAACTAAATCCGAAAGCCAGAAAGAGTATTATGAGTCGTTCATGAGCAACATACCATGCCCCGAGTGCGACGGCAAACGCCTGAAAAAGGAAAGCCTGGC
The DNA here is from genome assembly GCA_012840245.1 of Clostridiaceae bacterium. GTDB lineage: Bacteria > Bacillota > Clostridia > DSM-8532 > DSM-8532 > DTU059. The sequence goes on along the minus strand of DULR01000081.1, from coordinate 14,491 downwards.
TGTTACCGTAGGGGGCAAAAACATATATGAAGTAAGTTCAATGTCTATAAACGACGCGGTCAGTTTTTTCAGAAACCTTGAGCTGACAGACCGTGAGCTTCTCATAGCATCACAAATACTGAAGGAAATCAACGCAAGGCTTAAATTCTTAATGGACGTTGGGCTCAATTACCTTACGCTCCACAGGGCAACAGCGACCCTGTCCGGCGGTGAGGCTCAGCGGATACGTCTTGCGACACAGATAGGCTCAGGCCTTATGGGAGTCCTTTATATCCTGGATGAGCCAAGCATAGGCCTTCACCAAAGAGACAACGAGAAACTCCTTGATACGCTCAAAAGGTTGAGGGATCTGGGAAATACGCTCATTGTCGTTGAGCACGATGAGGAAACCATGTACGCTGCCGACCACATAATCGATATGGGACCTGGTGCAGGAGAACACGGAGGAAAAGTGGTAGCTCAGGGAACAGTGGAGGAAATCAAGGCCAACCCAAATTCCTTAACAGGAAAGTATCTGAGCGGCGAACTGAAAATAGAGGTTCCGAAGCAAAGGCGCAAGCCGAACGGCAAAATACTGAGAATATTAGGTGCAAGGGAAAACAACCTGAAAAACGTGGATGTGGATATCCCTCTCGGGATATTTACCTGTGTTACAGGGGTATCGGGCTCCGGAAAGAGCTCCCTTGTCAATGAGATCCTGTATAAAAAGCTTGCGGCAAAGCTCAACAGAGCAAAAACAAAGCCGGGTCTGCACAGGGACATACTTGGTCTGGAACATCTGGACAAGGTGATAAATATAGATCAGTCGCCAATAGGGCGCACACCCAGATCGAATCCTGCCACCTATACAGGCTTGTTCGATCTGATCAGGGAACTCTTCGCCCAGACTGTCGATGCCAAGACAAAAGGCTATAAGTCCGGAAGATTCAGCTTCAACGTCAGGGGAGGAAGATGCGAGGCCTGCAGCGGCGACGGTATCATAAAAATAGAAATGCATTTTCTGCCTGATATCTATGTGCCCTGCGAGGTCTGTAAAGGCAAAAGATATAACAGAGAGACCCTTGAGGTCAAATACAAGGGAAAGAATATAGCAGATGTTCTTAATATGACGGTCGAGGAAGCCCTCGGATTTTTTGAGAACATTCCCAGGCTCAAAAGAAAGATACAGACATTGTATGATGTTGGTCTGGGATATATTCGCCTTGGCCAGCCGGCAACGACATTGTCGGGGGGCGAAGCTCAGCGTGTCAAGCTGGCCACCGAGCTCTCAAGAAGGCCTACAGGCAAAACCATGTATATTCTTGACGAGCCTACGACGGGTCTTCATATGGCTGATGTCCACAAACTTATCGATGTTTTGCAGAAGCTTGTCGATGCAGGCAACAGCGTGGTCGTTATCGAACATAATCTGGATGTAATAAAAACTGCCGATTACATCATAGATCTCGGCCCCGAAGGCGGCGACTGCGGAGGTCTGGTGATTGCATCAGGAACGCCTGAGGAGGTTTCTGCCGTCGAAAAATCACATACCGGAAGATTTATTAAAAAAGTATTGCATGATTAGCCGCAAGGATGGGTAAGAAAAAGATAGTGAAATAATTGAAAAGAGGTATAGGTATGATACAGGTGAAAGATCAGATATACCATCTGGGACTGAGGGACTGGGAAATAAGGAGCTTCCACGGCCATGAACTGTCTACCTTCCACGGCTCGAGCTACAATTCTTATCTGATAAAGGATGAAAAGACCGTTTTGGTCGATGTGGTATGGACCCCCCACTCAAAGGAATTTATCAGCATCCTGGAGAATGAAGTGGGGATCGACAATATCGATTTTATTATCATCAACCATTCCGAACCTGATCATTCCGGTGCATTGGCCGAGATCATGGAGCGGCGTCCTGATATACCCATATATTGTTCGGTCAAGGGAGTTGAAACCATCCGGAAACAGTTCCATAAGGACTGGAATTTCAGGGCTGTAAAAACCGGGGATACGATCAATATTGGCATGTATGAGCTTGTTTTCGTCGATATGACGATGATACACTGGCCGGACAGCATGATGACTTTCGTGAAAGGTCCCAACGTGCTTCTGTCCAATGATGCATTCGGTCAGCACCTGGCCGGTGCCTCTATTTTTGAAGATGAACTGGACCAGTGCATGGTCTGGCACGAGGCCATAAAATATTATGCCAACATTCTGACGCCTTTTGCGCCTCTTATCAGGAAGAAAATCGATGAGATATTGGCTATGAACCTGCCGATTGAAATGATCGCACCCAGCCATGGAGCCATATGGAGAAAAGAGCCGCTGAGGATCGTCGAAAAATATGTCCAGTGGTCCGACAATTATAATGAAGGTTATGTGACTATCGTATATGACACAATGTATAACGCTACAAAGAAGATGGCCGGCGCAATAGCCAGGGGACTTGAAAGCAGGGGGATCAAAAGCAAACAGTTCAACATCTCCGCCACTGATATGAATGAGCTGATGACCGAGCTGTTCAAGGCCAAGGGCATCATTATAGGTAGCTGTACGGTCAATAACGGTCCATTGCGCAACATAGCTGCCATCCTGGCTGAGATAAAAGGCCACAAGCTGAAAAATAAAGTCGGTGCGGCATTCGGCAGCTACGGCTGGAGTGGGGAAGCCCATAAAAAGATCCACAAGGAACTGGAAGAAGCCGGCATAAAAGTAGTGATAGAGCCGATTTCGGTAAAATACCAGCCCGATGGCGGCGAGCTTGAAGCCTGCTTCAATTTCGGGCGCGAATTTGCCGATCATCTGAAATAATTTTATTCCGATGCCGATCATGGTAATATAGAAACAAAAGCATTATTAAAATATAAAGGCACCTTCGAACGGTGCCTTTAAAAGTAGAGTCGATATTTTAAGCGGGGTTTTCGTATGAGCAGGATCAGAAGATATCTGGCTTTGGCTTTATTGGTGCTTTTTGCAGTTTTTGGTTTCAGCGCCTGCGGAAGGATCATAGAAGGGGCCGGAACCAGAGACGTAATGTCAGAAGAAGTTGAAAATAATAAAATAGAAAATGAAGAAAAGGGCGAGAGTACACCGACAGAAACGGTTTCCGGGCCTGCCGGGGAAGACCGGAGCGGTGATATCCTTCAGCCATATGCACGGTGTGAAGGCTATAACCTTATGTACGGGTATGCGGATTCCGAAGGGAATATTGTGATAGAACCTGTTTTCAGGTATGCGGAACCATTTTTCCAATGCGGCCTTGCACCCGTGACAGCTTCAGATGACAGAAAAGGCCTGATCGATAAAACAGGAAAATATGTTGTTTATCCCGAATGGGATTACATCAATTATTCTGAAGGGACATTCATATGCTACAAATTTGAAGGCAATTACTTCCATGTATATGACGGAACAGGCGCTTTGCTGTTTGAGCATTATGATTATACAGAAGGCTTCAGTGAAGGATTGATGCCCTCATACAACGAGTTCAAGAGGGGATATCTGGATAAGAACGGAGATCTTGCAATACCGCTGTACTATACAAAGCTGGGCAAATTTGTGAACGGGATCGCAGAAGTTGCCCCATCCTGGACAGAACCTTCCTATTATATCGATAAATACGGAAATGACTTAACAGATACTGTGTCCTCAGGGCTTCGAATGTATAGGGACGAAAGCACGAAGCTTTTCGGATTTATGAACGATAAGGGAGAAACAGTGATCCCTGCCGCTTTCAGTTATGCGACCCCTTTCCTGAACGGTTATTCGATCGTAAAACCTGCAGAGGCGAAATAGTGGCCCCATGTGAGGAATATGCCGTCTATAACGGACCGCATGATACATCGATTCTGGATGCAGGTTATACCTTGTCAAAAAAGAAAGACCTGCTGATGATAGATCAGAATGGTTACATGTACTATTTGGGTGCTGCACATAATTATTCTTTCAGAAATACTGTTTTTATAGATCTGACCACAGGTGTTCAGTACCGGTCAAGTGATTTGTTCAGGAAGGATTCCGGTGTCTGGGATTATTTAAGCAATACCATTACCGCAAAAATAAGGGAAAGTACCGATGAGATGATCTACTTTGATGATTCGGTGTCCATAGGCCCCGGGACAAAATTCGCCCTGACCGATGACGGAATAGATTTCTATTTCGAGAAAGGCGAGATCGCTGCCAATGCTGCCGGAATGCAGGTTTTCCATGTGCCGTATTCCGATCTGGCAGACTATTTGGACACTGAAGGCGCTTTCTGGAGATCCTTCAACTGAAGAGTAAGGGGCCGCTGTTATTCCCTCAGCAGCCCTTTTTCTACCGCTTCGTCAATGAGCTTCGATGCGAAGTCCCAAAGTTGTGGCGCACCGTCCTCTATGCGCCGGTTGCGTCCGACGACCTGAGCCTTGCTTATATTATGTTCTTTCCACGTTCCGCCTTCGTTCAGAAAATTCATCAGAACAGGCTGAAGCCTGTCCATGGCTGCGGCGAATCTGGCTTCGGGGGTCTCCATGGCGTCAAATTCTTCCCATAACTCTCTTAGCTCCCTGCCCTGATCTTCCGGGAGAATTCCGAAAATGCGGTCAGCAGCTTTCTGCTCCCGTTCAAGCTTGTCCATACTCCCTGCAGTATCATAACAGAAAGTATCCCCTGCATCTATTTCGACAAGGTCATGCACGATGCACATCTTCATTACCTTCAGCATGTCAATGCCGGGTTCTTTGGAGTATTCGCCAAGCAAAAAAGCCATAAGGGCCAGATGCCATGAATGCTCGGCGTCATTCTCGCGTCGTGTCCCGTCATGGATCTTCGTCATTCTGAATATATTCTTCAGTTTGTCAACTTCCAGTACAAATTGGATCTGTTTTTTCAGTCTTTCTGATGTCATCTTGATCATCCTTCCTGTGAGTATGAAAATATTATATACCATTCCTGCAAAAATGTGCATCGGGGACGGTCCTTCTTGCACATCTGGACATCTGCGCACGTTTGCCTGGCGATGAAGGGATTCAAAAGATTAATTCTTATTGCGATTGAATATTTATTCATGTATGTCTATAATAATTTTAAATACCAATACGAAATGCAGGTGTATTATGCAAAAAACAATAGAAGAGATCAATGAACGGATAAGAAGCGGGAAAGCAGTAGTATTCACTGCAGAGGAGATCATATCGGTGGTGGAAGAAAAAGGCCTTAAAAAAGCTTTTGAAGAGGTTGACGTAGTCACCACCGGAACCTTCGGTCCCATGTGTTCCAGCGGCATGTTTATCAATTTCGGTCATTCGAGCCCTCCCATAAGAATGAACAGGGTGTGGCTTAACGATGTTCCGGCATTTGCGGGACTTGCGGCCGTCGATGCCTACATAGGCGCTACCGAACAATCGGAACGCCTGGGCATGCAATATGGCGGCGCTCATGTGATAGAGGATTTCATAAACGGCAAGGACATCGTTCTTTATGCCGAAAGCTATGGTACCGACTGTTACCCCAGGAAAGACATAAAGACTACCATAAACAAAAACAATGTCAACCAGGCATATATGTTCAACCCCAGAAACTGCTATCAGAACTATGCCGCTGCGACCAATTCCACCGATAAGATAATGTATACATACATGGGCACGCTGCTGCCCGAGTTCGGCAATGTCACATATTCTACATCAGGAGAGCTGAGTCCTCTTATAAACGATCCTGAATACAGGACCATTGGAATAGGTACAAAAGTATTCATCGGAGGTGCCCAGGGATATGTAGCCTGGGAAGGGACCCAGCATGATCCGGGACAGGAGCGTCTTGAGAACCGAGTCCCCATAAGCGGTGCCGGGACGCTGGCTCTTATAGGCGATGCCAAAAAGATGTCAGGCAGATATATACGAGCAGCCGTATACGAGAAATACGGTGTTTCGATATTCGTAGGCGTGGGGATCCCCATCCCTGTACTCGATGAAGACATACTTCTCAAGACGACTGTCAGGAACAGGGATATTCAGACGGTTCTGGTTGACAAGAGCGGGAAGGAAGACCTGAATATACGTGTGAATTATGAGCAGCTTCGGAGCGGTTTTGTTGAAATACGGGGCAGAAAGGTCCCCACAGCTCCTCTGTCCAGCCTTAAGTTTGCCAGAGAGATAGCGTCGGAGCTCAAAAGACAGATACAGACCGGTGAGTTTATCCTGACCGAGCCTGTGGAGAGGCTCAGGAACGACGGCAGACGGCTGAACAAACTGGAGGAAAGGGAGGTCAGGCTATGAAGACCATAAAGGTAAGCCTCAAGTACCCTCTTAACAGTATCACTACGCCTTTGGTCAGCACGCTGGTCAAAAGATTCAATGTTGAGGTAAACATACTTCATGCGAATATCAGCCTCAATAAAATCGGGACTCTCATTGCCGATATAACCGGAGAGGAAAAGGATATCGATGCTGCCTTGGATTTCATTGTAAAGCAGGATGGCATAAGATATAAGATTTTCAGCAATAAACTAATATGGCAGGAGGAGGACTGCGTCCACTGCGGGGCATGCACGGCGGTATGCCCGTCCAATGCCCTTACCATGAACAGGGAGACCTGGTGTCTGGAATTCAGCAAGGAAAAGTGCCTTGTCTGCGGCCTGTGTACGAAGGCCTGTCCTCTCAATGTCATGAGCCTGCAGGCTTAAAGCTATGGAAACCAACCGCTTTTACCGGGAATATATACATGCGAAGGATCTGGTGTTTTTCAAAGCTTCTGTGGAACAGACCGATCTTTATATAGGAGCCGGAGCAAACCTTGAGGAAAAAGCCGTTGCCTTCATAAAAGAATACAGGCAGCAGCTTACAGAATATATAAAGAGGCATCCCGAATTCCTCCACAGTCTTGTTCCGGTCGAAGTCCGGGGTTTTGCTCCGCCCATAGTCGCTGATATGTGCAATGCCTCAAGCCTGGCAGGAGTCGGACCCATGGCCGCGGTAGCCGGAGCCATGTCAAAGTTCGTAGGGCAAAGACTTCTGGAATTTACTGATGAGGTCATAGTGGAGAATGGCGGAGATATATTTTTGAAAAGCAATGCCGACAGGGTCATAGGCATTTATGCCGGGAACTCGCCCCTGAGCGGGAAAATCGCACTGAAGATCAGCAAGGATAAAACACCGTGCGGAATATGTACATCTTCGGGGACGGTGGGACATTCCCTGAGCTTCGGAAGAAGCGATGCCGCTTTGGTTATACATCCGGATGCATCGGTCGCAGACGCATGTGCCACTGCTTTGGGAAACATGGTCAAAAGAAAAGAGGATATTGAAGAAGCTCTTTCTCATATAAGCAGGATTTCCGGAGTCAGGGGTGTGCTTGTGATCATGGGTGAAGCCATAGGCGCAATAGGAGATATAGAGATTTGCAGAATATAAAAAAAAGGCCAAACCACCGGGGGGTTGGATTTTAGTCTGGCCTGAAAATTTATCTGTTGCCTATATTATCTTATTACGCTTATGCGGTAAAGAATTACCCTAAAAATATAAAAAAATTAAATTTGTAAAAACTGCTTGTCTAAAGGGTTTTGTAAAAGCTGAAAAAATTAATCGCAAAAAACGCTAAATTGGATATTACCCGTGTCGAAAAATAAGGGATTTTATATAAGAATGGGGATTGCTATGGAAAACCAATACAGATCGAGACTGAAAGAAGCTCAAAGAATAGTTGTCAAGGTCGGGACATCGACTCTGACCCATGAAAATGGCAAGATGAACTTCAGCAGAATGGACCGTCTGGCCATGGTGCTGTCGGAGCTGATGAATGAAGACAAGGAGATCATCCTGGTTTCATCAGGCTCCATTGGAGTTGGCATGGGCAAGTTCAGTTTCAAAAAACGGCCTGCAGGCATGGGGATGAAACAGGCTCTGGCAGCCATAGGTCAATGCGAGCTTATGAACATATACAGCCGCCTGTTCGCCACATACAATCAGATGGTGGCACAGGTGCTTCTGACCAAGCATGACGTGGACGATGACATCAAAAAATCAAATGTCATGAACACGTTTAAAAGCCTCTTTGATTTGGGGGTCATTCCCATAGTCAATGAAAATGACACTGTTTCGGTGGATGAAATAAAATCACTGCTGATGTTCGGAGATAACGACACTCTGTCTGCAGTGGTGGCAAAGCTGGTAGGAGCCGATCTTCTGATCATACTGTCTGACATAGACGGGCTCTATGACAGCAATCCGAAGGAAAACAAGGAATGCAGGCTCATATCCATTGTTGAGAAAATAGATGATTCACTGAAAAAATGTGCCGGAAGTGCAGGCACCAAAAGAGGCACCGGTGGTATGATCACCAAGCTCAACGCTGCTGAGATAGTGACCGAAGCGGGAACCGATATGATCATAGCAAACGGTTCCGACCCCATGATCATAATGGATATTTTGAACGGCGGGGAGATCGGTACGCTGTTTGTCGGAAAGCGGCGGGAATAATTGATCAGAGTATTGTTAAGGGCGAAGCAGAGTGCTTCGCCCTTTAATGTCCATGCGTTTATTTTTTACGCATCGGTCTGGAACTTAACCATTAACCTTGTCTTTTAAAGTCTTGCCGGGTTTGAATACCGGAGCTTTGGAAGCAGGAATAGTAATGGTTTCATTGGTCTGAGGATTGCGTCCTTTTCTGGCGGCTCTGTTCTTTGTTTCAAAAGTTCCAAAACCGACAAGAACGACCTTCTCGTCTTTGGCCAGTGCTTCCTCAACTACTGATACCAATGCGTCGATAGCAGCTTCACTGTCTTTTTTTGTAAGACCTGATTTTTGAGCTACGGCACTGATTAATTCTGCTTTATTCATTAGGATTACCTCCTTATCAAAATTTCGTCATCAATTGTATAACGTGATCTGCATAAAAGTCAAGCATTTAAAAGGTTTTCCCGGAACAGTCAAAATTATTTACTGTTTCTGTGCCATATCTTATGCATGACAGGTTTAATTTGATAAAACATTCTAAAAGTTATATAATACAGTTACATAAGAAGATCTTCTTCATATGGGGGAGTCCGAATGGCTGAACTCTATTTTTTTGTTTCCAGGGATAAAGTACATGATATCGTTGATTGCGGCCTTAAACTGTCGGAATGGTACGACCGTGAGATAACCCTGCCGGGAACAAGCGGAAGCAGAAAAGTTCTGAAAGCCTTTTTGAACCCCAGAGACGATCGGACGAAATACAAGGATGCCGGCTTTCAATGTCTCCGGCTCAATGTGGACCTGGAATACTGCAAAGTGGCAGACTCGACATTATACAGGATGGGTCAGGACGAGCCTTATCTGATGCAGAAATATTATGAAAGCATAATTCCGCTTAAGGACTATCGTTTCGGCACGTTCAGGGAACCAGAGGTCCTGGTGCTGACATCGGTACTGCCCGAATATATCGAGCTGACCGGAGTCGCGATGGATGTCCCGCTTTTGTACGAAAGCTCCGAGGCTCTTTATCTGACGAACCTGATGGAAAAGCAGGAGGAAGTATACAAGGATTCGGGCAACCATCTTCTTTATGCGTTCTTTACATATCTGGAAGCCAGAGGACAGGTCGTGCGTTATGAGGACAAGGAAAAAGGATGCGCAGTTTTCTTTGTCAGGGACAGTGACGAATATGCGGTATTGAGAATACCCTGAGGAGTGTAGGAATTGCACGAAACAGATGATATTTCACTTAAGCTGCTTAATTTGCTGAGGCAGGCAAAAGATTATATTTCGGGAGAAGAATTAAGTGACAGATTAGCTGTAAGCCGCACAGCCATCTGGAAACGGATCGGTTCATTAAAGAAGGAAGGCTTTAATATAGAGGCTTCTACCAAAAAGGGATACCGGCTGGTCCAGTCTGAAGACCTGTATGGCAAGATTTCAATTCAGAGCATGGTTACGACCAATATTCTGGGCAGGAACCTGAAGTTTTATCATGAAGTCGATTCCACAAACAATGTATTGAAAAAACTTGCGGCTGACAATGCTCCCGAAGGTACGGTCGTCATATCCGACATCCAGACTGCAGGCAGAGGACGAAGAGGACGGACATGGATGTCAGCGCCGGGGCTGGGCATATGGATGTCTGTTTTGCTTAAACCTAATCTTCATCCCAGCCAGGTTCAGACTCTGACCCTCGCATCATCTGTGGCTGTGATACGCGCCCTTGAGTCGCTGGATATCGAAATACCGGGCATAAAGTGGCCCAATGATATACTTATTGGCGGCAAAAAGGTATGCGGTATACTGACCGAGCTTTCTGCCGAAGCAGAAAAAGTCGAATGGGTCGTCATCGGGATAGGACTAAACGTAAATCACGATCATGATGATTTCCCCAATGATATAAAAGATATCGCTACCTCCCTGAGATTGAGCGGCAGAACTCAGGAACCTTTTAACAGAAGTGAGATAGCCGCAGGTATAATAAATGAGCTTGAAGCCGTTTATATGGAATTCCTCGAGAAAGGCCCGGGATGGGTTGCTGAGGAATGGAAAAAGCGGAATGTGACATTGGGCAAAAGAGTCGAACTGGTAAGCCAGACAGGCGTTACCGAAGCCGAAGCGGTGGATATTACCCCTGACGGCAGGCTCATAGTAAGGTATGATGACGGCAGGAACGGCGAAGTATTGTCGGGTGAGATCAGCCTGCGAAGAACAAATTTGACAGTTTAAGTTGTATATTGTTATTTTTGCGGTATATAATTACCAGGATGGCATACGGAGATAAGGACTGCGGGCATTTTTATAAAACCTTCTACATAAAGGATCCGATAAGTAAAAACGAGAAAAAGCAATGATTGGAGGTTCAATATGGATCAAAACCATAACAACGGTCATAACCTTAAAATAAGCATTCAAAATAACAGCGGAAGGGCTGACAGCGTATCGGCGGGAAAAGACCGGCGGTTCTCACATGAAAAGAATCAGGAAACTGAGATCGGTGAAAAGTCGGGCAATTCTCAGGATCAGAACAGATCAAAGCAAAAAGGTATAGAGCGTGTCAGCATAGATGGGAAACAGAAGTCCCGCAACGGAAAGAACAACGTATCTTCCGGTGCATACCAGTCTTCAAAGTCTGCCGGCGGGAATGGAAGGTTTAAGAACCCACCGAGAGGTTCAGGTCATAACGAGGCTTTGGGGAAACATACACAGGCGAAAAGGGTCGAGACACTTGAAGATATCAAGGCTGACATAGAAAGGATAGACAAGGAAATCCAGTTTGAAATCAAGCAGATCAAAGCTGTAAAGCTTGGACTCTGATGGGGGTTTTTTATGCTGTTAGCCATAGATGTGGGGAATACCTATAGCGCGATCGGCGTATACGATAACGATGCCCTGATTGGGAACTGGCGCATTTCTACTGCAAGGGAGCGCACTTCCGACGAAACAGGAATGTTTCTGATGTCAGTATTGGGTCATGCCGGCATTCGTCCGGAGGATATTAAGGCCGTTATCATGTGCTCGGTCGTCCCTCCTGCAATGCATTCTATTGTCAATGCCATAAAAAAGTACTTCAGCATCAATCCCATTCTGGTGGAGCCGGGAATAAAGACAGGGATAAATATAAAATACGAAAATCCCAGAGAAGTGGGCCCCGATAAGATCGTGAACGCGGTAGGAGCTTTGAGGCTTTACGGTGGGCCTGTCATAATAGTGGATTTCGGTACTGCGACGACCTTCTGCGCAGTGAACCACAAGGGCGATTATCTGGGAGGGATAATTTGCCCCGGAATTAAGATCTCTGCAGAAGCACTTTTTGAAAAGGCTTCCATGCTTCCCCGCATAGAAATCGCAAAACCAAAGCATATTATCGGAAGAACTACCGTAAGCAGCATGCAGTCAGGAATTTTTTACGGTTTTGTTGGTCAGGTAGACTATATTGTTCGTCTGATGAAAAAGGAAATGGCCCTGCAGGGGACTAAGGTCATCGCCACAGGAGGTATGGCCAACCTTATCGCATCTGCATCTGAGGAAATCGATGAAGTGAACACTCTCTTAACGCTGGAAGGTTTAAAAACCATTTATCAGATGAATTCCAACGCAAAAACAGAGGAATAAGGCAAATTTAAGAAGCAATGGCCAGCTTTAAAGAGCTATTTTTATAAATCGGGTTATATTGGTTTTAAATTGGGTAAAATTATGAGGCATCTTCATTTGCCTAAGATTAGAAAATTGATTAATATTGTATTAGCACTCAACCCTAGTGAGTGCTAATAAAGACAACAGCCCTCATTATTGTGAGTGCAACCTGAAGACTGCACTCGCAAGGGTAAAATATAAGGAGGTTGAACTTATGAATATCAAACCACTGGGAGAAAGAGTCGTAATCAAGATGCTTGAAGCAGAAGAAACAACCAAAAGTGGTATTGTTCTTCCCGGCACGGCAAAAGAAAAGCCCCAGGTAGCCGAGGTCATTGCAGTGGGACCTGGAACCAAGGACGTTGAAATGCAGGTAAAGGTCGGCAATAAAGTTCTTATCAGCAAATATGCCGGTACTGAAGTAAAGCTTGACGGTGCCGAATACACGATAGTCAAGCAAAGCGATATTCTCGCAATAGTAGAGTAATGGGAGGGAAAGAACATGGCAAAAGATATTAAGTTCGGTGAAGAGGCAAGAAGAGCGCTGGAAAGCGGTGTCAACAAGCTTGCAAATACAGTTAAGATTACATTGGGCCCAAAGGGTAGAAATGTCGTTCTGGATAAAAAATTCGGTTCTCCCCTTATTACCAATGACGGTGTAACAATAGCCAAGGAAATCGAGCTGGAGGATCCTTTTGAGAACATGGGTGCCCAGCTTGTTAAGGAAGTAGCTACAAAGACCAATGACGTTGCCGGTGACGGTACGACCACCGCAACACTTCTCGCTCAGGCCATTATCCGCGAGGGTCTGAAAAATGTTGCCGCAGGCGCAAATCCCATGATCCTTAAAAAGGGTATCAGCAAGGCCGTTGAAGCAGCTGTTAAGGGTATAGGCGAAATCTCCCAGAAAGTTAAGGGCAAAGAGGATATTGCACGTGTTGCTGCAGTATCTGCCAACGATGAGGAGATCGGAAACCTTATCGCAGACGCTATGGAGAAGGTCGGCAATGACGGTGTCATCACCGTTGAAGAGTCCAAGACCATGGGAACGAACCTGGATGTGGTTGAAGGTATGCAGTTCGACCGCGGATATGTTTCCGGTTATATGGTGACCGATACTGAGAAAATGGAAGCCGTTCTCGATAATCCATATATTTTGATCACAGACAAGAAAATATCCAATGTTCAGGAGATCCTGCCCGTTCTTGAGCAGATCGTACAGCAGGGCAAGAAGCTCGTCATCATCGCTGAGGATGTTGAAGGCGAAGCTCTTGCAACACTCATTGTCAACAAACTGCGCGGTACATTTACCTGTGTTGCAGTAAAAGCTCCCGGCTTCGGTGACAGAAGAAAGGCAATGCTCCAGGATATCGCGATACTGACAGGCGGTCAGGTAATAACCGAAGAGCTAGGTCTTGATCTCAAGGAAGCCAGAATCGATCAGCTGGGCCGCGCTGAGAAAGTAATCGTTCAGAAGGAAAATACAATTATAGTCGGCGGAAGCGGAGACGAAAAAGCTATCCGTGACAGGATCAGCTCCATTAAGGCTCAGATCGAAGAGACCACATCAGACTTTGACAGAGAAAAGCTCCAGGAAAGACTTGCCAAGCTTTCAGGCGGAGTTGCTGTTATCCAGGTAGGTGCAGCAACCGAAACAGAAATGAAGGAGAAGAAGCTCCGCATAGAGGACGCTCTTGCAGCTACCCGCGCCGCTGTTGAGGAAGGTATAGTATCGGGCGGAGGAGTTGCTCTGATCAATGTGATCCCGAAAGTCAAGGCACTTTTGAACGAAACCTCCGGCGATGAAAGGACCGGTGTTCAGATCATCGCAAGAGCTCTGGAAGAGCCGTTGAGACAGATCGCGATCAACGCAGGTCTTGAAGGTTCAGTTATCCTTGACAAGGTAGCTTCAAGCGATGTTGGCGTAGGATATGATGTTGTGAGCGAAAGCTATGTCAACATGATCGAAAAGGGTATCGTTGATCCTGCCAAGGTCACCCGTTCTGCGCTCCAGAATGCGGCTTCAGTTGCTTCAATGCTGCTTACCACAGAGTCCATCGTGGCTGACAAACCCGAGAAGCCCGATCCGGCAGCAGCAGCCGGCATGGGCGGCGGAATGGGCGGCATGATGTAATCGTAAAACCGCTGAATATTGCATAAATACAAAAAGTGCGCTGAGCATATCAGCGCACTTTTTGTGCATAGGGGACGGTCCTCTATGCACATTTTGAGCATTGGGGGACATACCTTCGTACACAATTTTTGATTCATGCGAACTACAAGCGGGATTTCCCGCTACGTAGACTTGCTGTGTCATCCTATGTTAGGATAAGTATGAGCAAACTAACAACATGATATCATAGAGGAAGGAAAATAGAAAAGAGGAGTGATATCATGTTTGAAGAGACAAGAAGGATGAGGGAATTATGTGAAGAATA
>DULR01000080.1 GCA_012840245.1 Clostridiaceae bacterium | reverse complement strand
TCAAATACCCGGCAATCCACATCGGTACCGCTTACATTAGGGAATGTCCTCGAAAATCATATTTAGAAGGTGCTTACCGCCCTTTAGACATCATATTAAAATTCATGCGTTTACCCTGTGTACGTAGTGATTATTCCGATGCAATTTGACCCAGGCGTCCGATTCAAAATGACCCACCGTTCCGATTCAGATTGACCCACCCTCGGCCTCGGGGAAATCTGCTCCTGTTACAATGGTTTCAATAACATTGGACAAGGAGGAAAGAAATGAGGTCGATTCACATGTTAAAAATCCGAGAGATTCTTAGACTACAAAGTCTTGGAATCGGCATCAGAGCGACAGCACAAAGCTGTAAATGCTCACGTAACACAGTGCGTGAAATTCTGAGGACTGCTGAACTTCAAGGCATTTCATGGCCACTTCCCATCGATATGGATGATGCTTCGTTAATGAAGATATTCTATCCATCAAATTCTGAGCCTGCAAGTCGAAAGCCTGAACCGGATTATCAGTACATCCACGAAGAACTGAAACGTCCGCACGTTAATTTACGGCTTTTATGGACGGAATACAAGGCTCAGCAACCTGATGGCCTGGGCTATTCTCAATTCTGCAACCGTTACAGGAACTGGGCTGCCAGAACAAAAGCTGTAATGCATCTTGAACACAAGCCCGGTTATGAGATGTTTGTCGATTGGGCAGGCACAAAAATGCAGGTATATGTAGAGGCATTCCCCTCTCAATCCCTTGAAAGTTGGATTATTGCTCATATCAATGCTTTCAGGTATTACGGGGGTGTACCGCATCTATTAGTACCGGACAATCTGAAAACAGGCGTGAAAAAAGCTTGCAATTATGATCCTGAATTAAACAAGACATACCTGGAATTATCAGAACACTATGGTTGCGCTATTGTTCCTGCCCGTACCAGAAAGCCAAAAGATAAGGCTCTTGTTGAAGGTGCTGTCGGAGATGTCAGTACATGGGTTGTTGCTGCACTACGTAATGACAAGTTTTTCAGCTTTCATCAACTGAATCTTGCTATTCGGGAAAAATTACGTAGCTTTTCACAGAAACCTTATCAGAAAAAGGATGGCAGCAGAGAAAGCGTTTTTCTTGAACTTGACCGTCCCGCATTGAAACCACTGACATCAAAAGACTATGAAATGGCAGTATGGAAGGTATCAACAGTCTCGTTTAACTACCATATCGAAATTGACCATATGTATTACAGTGTGCCATATACCTACATTCAAAAGAAGGTGGACGTAAAAATCAGTACTTATACTATCGAGGTATACTCAAACCATGTAAGGATCTGTTCTCATCCCCGTCTTCGTGGTAAAGCCGGTCAGTTCTCTACTAATCCTGAGCATATGCCGCCAAATCACAAGGAATATATTCAGTGGGATGGGAACCGTTTTCTTGCCTGGGCTTGCAAAATCGGCGATAACACCCGTGAACTTGTTCAACAGGTTCTTTCATCAAAGAAGATTGAACAACAAGCCTACAAATCCTGTTTTGGACTTCTGAGGCTGGCTGACAGGTATACAGCCTTCCGTTTAGAGAACGCCTGCCGTAAAGCTCTTGCATTAAGGTCTCCATCATACACCACGGTGAACAATATACTTAAGAACGGTATGGACAAGGTAGAAAGCCCTGTTCCTCCTCCCAAAAACAATATTATCCCCATTCACTCCACTATCAGAGGCGCTAAATATTATGCACAAGGAGGACAAAAAGCATGAATGAACAGCAAACCATCGAAAAACTCAATTGGATTAAAGTATGTACCATGGCCAAGGAATACAGCCGTCAGTTAAAAAATCCCGAAATACAGAGCCTATCTTTTGATGAGCGTTTTGGCTTACTGGTAGACAGTGAATGGACAGCCCGGCAGAACAAACGCCTGGCTAATCTTGTACGTAAGGCTGGAATGAAGTACAACTGTGCTATTGAAGAGTTCGTCTTTACCCCTGAAAGGTCGGTAAACAAGCAGACCATTATGCAATTATCATCATGCGCATGGATTCGTGACAATCTTAATGTATTGATAACCGGAGCAACAGGATCAGGTAAAACCTTTCTGGGCTGCGCCCTTGGTAATACTGCTTGCAGAAATGGTTTTAAAGTTCTCTTTAAAAGAGTTCCAAGACTTCTTACCGACATAGCCATTGCTAAAGGTGATGGTTCATACAACCGCCTTATGCGAGAGTTAAAGAATATCAAACTCCTGATATTGGATGATTGGGGTTTGAATGTTTTTGACCATGCGGAGGGCCGAGATCTCCTGGAGGTAATCGAAGATCGTACTCAGGTTAATTCTACAGTCATCTTAAGCCAATTATCCATAGATGACTGGCACGGCCTATTCACTGACCCTATTGTCGGAGATGCAGTCCTGGATAGGCTTGTCCACGGTTCATATCAGATTAAACTGGAATCCAAAGAGTCAATGAGAGGATTCAATTTTCAAAGAGCATAATATTTGTATCAAATTCCCGCAAGAGGCTGATGGTCAGCCTCTTTCCAGCTTTATTTGTATTTTTTATTGACATTAACAGCCAATTTGATAATCTAAAATCATCCCTTGCCATGGGTGGGTCACTTTGGATCATATCCATGGGTCAAATTGAATCGGAACGGTGGGTCAATTACGTCGGATTAAGCAGCCTTCCAGCGACTTAACTGGTTTGGATGAATTTCGTACTCTGCTGCAATCTCGTTCAGCGTTTTTTCTTCCTTTAAGATCTCAATTACAATTTTTGCTTTTTCTTCGGGTTTAAAATTTCTTCTCT
>DULR01000079.1 GCA_012840245.1 Clostridiaceae bacterium | reverse complement strand
TACAGGCCAAATAAAATGCCTAATCCGCCTCCAATGATCGGGAAAATTATATTAGCAGTACTTTCACTAAACCAAATTTCCATTATGACCTATCTCCTTTAGCTATATTCTATGAATACAACCAATTGTCATTCTGAGTGAAACGCAGTGTAGCGAAGAATCTATGCTATTCAAGATTCTTCAGATTATCAAAAAGCTCATTATATGATTTTTGATTCCTGCATCTGCCAAAAGACAGCTCTTTATTTTCGCCGAATTCAAGCAGAAAACATTTAGCCAGCTCTTCCACTGTTTGCTCCAATGATACAAAAAACTGAGTATATGCAAATTCATAAGCAGGTGTTCCTTCCTCATAATTAGCAGTAATTAAAGATTCGGTTACCTGATCAAGTGGATACAGCTTCAGATGAAACAATTCATGGACAATTGTCTCTTCAAGATTTTCACTTTTGGGGTTGACTATGTTAAGATAAACAATAGCTTTTCTGTCATCACAGTCTATCTTGATATCCCCGGTTTTCTTCCAGTCAGGATCTTCAACAAATTCAAGCTTGACATCCCAAAAAGGAACAATACGTAACTTTTTACACCAAAAATCAAAAGATATATGTAATTTGTCTTTGTTAATTTCCATTTTTATCACCCTAAAATCCAATTTATAATCCGACCTTTAGCTCTTTGTCTATAACGAACTTTAAAGGTCTTTTTGCAAACGCAAAACAAACACATTTCTACCATTCCTCCGGGAAACTCCCAATCCCTTTGAGGATGTTTCATCAGTTACGCTTCGTTGTTATCCTTTATCACAATACCTGCAACAGATTCAAAATGATTTTTTTCCATATGTTCCTCTAAGATATTACCTCAAAGATTACAATTTTGGGCTTCCGATTTATACACACCAAGAATATAAGCATTGTGAAATCTGTCCGATAAAACCTGTGTGCTGTTTCCCGGACCGCAGCCTATATCTATTATTTTTTCAGGGTTATTTATGCTGATACGATTAACCAGATCGACAGCAGGTTGTGTGCGTTGGGTTATGAACTTCGAATACTGCCCAGAATCCCATTTCATATTATGTGATCCTCTCAGACCTACTCATATAGTAATTATAACATTTTTCTGATCTCGGGATATTGAGCCAAAAATTTTTCATTAGCTTCTTCCAGCCGCTTATGGTATTCTGCATAAGAACTGCTCAGTTCTATCATCGCAGGTATGAATACATCATTATATCCGCTTGTGCTGTTAAACTCTTTTGTCAGTTCCATTATTCTGTATGCAGGAGAGTTTTTGTATTCCTCGGACTGTCTGAATTCCAAATACTTATCAAGTATTTCTTTGTTTTCAGATAGATATCTGTCAGGGTCTTCAATGAGTTTTGCATTGTTATCGATCATATCCACAATTTGCTCTGTGCCGAAATATTCTGTGGCTTCGTCAAAGAACTGCTGTAAATCATCAGGAAAAGTAAGTGAGGGAACATTGTCCAAAAAATATATAATTCTTTCATAAGCGGATCTCTGCTTTTCGGTTTTGATCGGTTCATTGAGAAATCGTGCAAAATGCAGACTAAGAAACCTGCCATAATAACCCGG
Organism: Clostridiaceae bacterium; assembly: GCA_012840245.1. Classification (GTDB taxonomy): domain Bacteria; phylum Bacillota; class Clostridia; order DSM-8532; family DSM-8532; genus DTU059. The sequence continues at coordinate 6,470 of DULR01000079.1, read as the reverse complement.
AAATGCTTCCAACAGCTTTTCAGCGATCGTACTGTTTTCATCGATTGCTTTAAGCTCTTCATATGCTTCAGAAAAACTCATGCCATTACTTAGTTTATCAAGGATCGATTTCTTTGCCTGTTCTCTTTGGATGCTTAATTCTTTTTGCACTGATATTACTTTCAAAGAGTTTCCTGATTTATCAGAAAGGACTGTTTTTATTTCGTCGATGCTTATTCCAAGCTTTCTAAGAACGGAAATCTTATTTAGCCGGTCAATGTCATTTTCATCAAAATCCCTGTATCCGTTTTCCAGAACTTTAGGGGATATTAAGCCATGAAGAGTATAGTATTCTATTGCCTTTTTTGTCAAACCTGTGATTTTGCTGACTTCATTTATCAACATACCCATCACCTCATAAAAAGCATAAGCCAACCCCTAAGGTGATAGTCAAGAGCTTATTTGACATTTGCATAATACTCGCTCGCTAAAATACTATATACTGATACATCAACGATTCCTTTATTGTTGAAACCGGCTTGCCTTAAAGTTCCTTCATATTTTAAACCACACTTGACCATAACCCTGCCTGAACGGGGATTGTTTGTGTCGTGCCGGGCTTCAATACGGTTGACTTTTACTTCATCAAAAAGAAAACGAATAGTTGCAGAGAAAACTTCAGTTACAATACCCTGATTCCACCATTTGGTTCCAATACAGTAACCGATTTGTACTATGTTCAGCTTTTCATCCTTTTCAACAACACTGATGCTTCCAATTGGTTCATTGATTTCTTTCAAGACGATTGCCCATTGATAGAAGTCATCATTCTTATAAGAATCTATCCAATTATTAATGACTTTTTCGGTAACTTCTACCGAACGATGGGTCGGCCATGTTAAAAATTCTGTGACCCTATCATCACTTGTCCAGTTGGCATACACCGCAGGTATGTCCTTATCAATGAATTTCCTGAGCACCAGCCTTTTTGTTTCAATTGTGACTGTACCTTTATGATCCATTTGTGTTCCCTTCCGGTATCATTACTATTTAAGAAAGATTATATGTCTGTTGGATGAACTTTGTAAACTCAATCATTTGCCATTTCATTTATTGTGTAAAACTGGTTGCAGTTCATGTTTACCCAACACTAAGGGTGGGCTACTTTCTTTATTAAAATATGTTATGTGAAATTCTCATCGGCTTGAGATATCTCTGACTGCCTAATTATTTTCAATGCCAATCTATATAGTTTATCAATATCCTTTATTATGCATTCTATATCTTTGATAATATGTTTTTCTTTGTATCTTAATAATGAGAAATCTGTCAATTTATATTTATTTTCAGGATATCTTATGTCAATATGTAAACTATCCGCGCAAAAATTATTAATCTTGATTTGCTACAATTTGCTCCATTATTAATTTGCTTGTCTTTATATATTGTTCGGCTAAAGTAATCCAGCTACAATAAGAACTCATAGTATCTCCTTGTAGTTTATAATTATACTAACGAAACATACGAGCGGAGTTTTTCCTTTTTTTTGCGGGGTTGTATAGTCTGGTTTAATTGTGTGTCAGCAATGACTTCATAAGTTGTCTTATTTGCTTCATGCTGTGCCTCTTGCATAGAAGCTTTCATGAACTAACCTATCATATTGTCCTAATGACCACATAAAACATCCTCCATACATAAAATCATTTTAATATAAGACAAAATAATATAAATTCTTTCGGATGAATACTATATTCATGTATTCAGTTTCGTCTATTCTGCTTAACAAGCAAGATAAATAAACTTGATTTCGGAATGCTTAATCTTGTTCAACGCTCTCTAATTAAAGTAATAATTTGACTACCGAAAGTCATAGAGAAGTATTAAGTTGTGTCGGATATAAGACGTGAAAATATTAATGTTGCCATGTAGTAACACTTAAGTTATTTATTAGCACCTTAGAAGGCTAATTCTAAGTATTTTTCAGATATTGTAACATATTATCTCAATATATTTCAAATTTTTACTTGAAATTATGCTAATATAAATACACATTATATTTCTATTGACAGGGGTAAGTATGGGGTATAGAATATAGTAAAATGATTTAGTACGCTATCACATTAAAGCAATAAAGTGAGGTAAGTCATGAAAAGGTGGAACATTTACACACCCGAGGGTGTTCAGGATATACTTTTTGAATCATGCAGGCAGAAGAGACTTCTGGAGGATAAAATCAGAAGGACTTTCAGGCTAAATGGATACAGAGAGATTGAGACTCCTACAATAGAGTTCTATGATGTTTTTAGCGAAAACGGCCTTATAAAGCAAGAGAGCATGTATAAGTTCTGCGACTCAAAGGGCCGTCTTTTAGCATTAAGACCTGATCTCACCGTGCCGGTTGCCCGTATTGCCGCCACTAAGCTTAAGGATGAGGTTTTCCCTATAAAGTGCTGTTATATTGGCAACACCTTCAGCTTTGATGAGTTGGGGGGCGGAAGGCAGAACGAGTTTACCCAGGCCGGTTGTGAGCTTCTGGGCATAAACTCCCCTGAAGCTGACGCAGAGATAATTGCCATGGCTATTGAGGCTTTAAAGGCAACCGGAATAGAGGATTTTAAGATTGACATAGGACAGGTTGGCTTCTTTAAAGGACTAATGGAGGAGTCAGGCCTTAATGAAAATGAAATAGAGGAAGTCCGTGAGTTTATTGACCAAAAGAACCTTGTAGGCGTTGAGCAGGTAATGGACAGGCACAAGGTAAAAAGCTCATTAAAGAAAATAATACTGGATTTGCCCAGACTCTTTGGCTCAAAGGACATATTACAAAGAATAAATTATGATGACATAGGCAAGGGTGCTGCAGAGGCCCTTCTTAATATAAAAGCGGTATTGGAGATACTTGAGGACAGGAACCTTGCTGAATATGTGTCCATAGATCTTGGAATGGTCCAGAGCATGAACTATTATACAGGCATTGTTTTCAGGGGCTACACCCACGGTGTGGGCTTCCCAGTTCTGAGTGGAGGGCGTTATGACAGGCTCGTCGCCATGTTTGGCAGGGATCTGGAAGCTACGGGCTTTTCTCTGGGGATCAACATGGTCCTGATGGCTTTGGAGAGACAGAAAAAACTTGTTCCTGAAAAACGTGAAGGCGTTCTTATAACCTACGACATAGGGGCCAGAAGACTTGCCAGCGATTATTGCAGACAGCTCATAGCCCAGGATATTCCCGCCGAACTGGATATTCTGAACAAAGGGATCGAAGAGAGCAGGGAATATGCGATATCCAGGGGATTTAGCAGGATCGTTCATGTTGATTCGGACGGAACGAAAAAGGAGATCATACTATGAGGTACATAACCATTGCCTTATCAAAAGGACGTCTGACAGAGCTCAGCATAGATCTTTTGGAAGGAGCGGGAATAGATTGCACAGAGCTTAAGGGCAATTCCCGGAAGCTTATACTTTCCGATGAAAAAAACAAGATCAGGTTCTTCCTTGCAAAGCCTGCAGACGTTCCTGTATATGTCGAGTACGGTGCAGCCGATATAGGTATTGTAGGCAAAGATACCCTTCTTGAAGAGGGAAGGGACCTTTATGAGGTTCTGGATCTGGGATTTGCAAAATGCAGAATGTGCGTTGCCGGTCCCAAAGAACTCGAAGGGAAGATGGATTCCATATCCATCACCCGTGTTGCCACAAAATACCCGGAAGTCGCCCGCATGTATTTCAGGCATAAAAGAAGGGAATCTGTAGAAATAATCAAGCTGAGCGGTTCTGTTGAGCTGGCTCCCCTTGTAGGACTTTCGGAGGTCATAGTGGATCTGGTCGAAACAGGGCGGACACTTAAGGAAAACGGTCTGGTGGTTCTGGATACCATTTGCGATGTCAGCGCAAGAATGGTGGTAAACAGGGTGAGCATGAAAATGGAAAACCAACGCATCACAAAGCTGATAGAGGATATAAGGAAGCAGCTTTGATGCAAAAGAAAATGAGGGATCATATCTATGAAAATATATGAATGCGGGAAAGATGATCTGAATCAGCTTTATGATTTATTGAAACAAAGAAGTATTGAGGGTCAGGAAAACGTCGAAAATGTGGTTTCCCGGATACTGCAGGATGTTTTGAAGCGCGGAGACGAAGCGCTGTTTGAATATACAGAGAAATTTGACGGCGTAAAACTGGATCCGATAGAAGTAACTGAGAAGGAAATGGACGAGGCATTTAAGGCCATCGATAAAAACCTTCTTGATGTGATCAAAAGGGCTGCTGAAAATATCAGGGCATATCATGAAAAGCAGCGGGAAAACTCATGGTTCATGACGAAGGAAAGCGGCATTATCCTCGGGCAGAAGATAGTGCCCCTAAAAAGGGTCGGGGTATATGCCCCTGCCGGAAGCGCGCCGCTGCCTTCAACCGTGCTTATGGACGTAATTCCGGCGAAAGTGGCCGGGGTGGAGGAGATAATACTGTGTTCTCCTCCCGGTAAGGATGGCAGAATGAACCCCCTTGTTTTGGCTTGCGCAAGGCTTGCCGGGGTTGACCGCGCTTTCAGGATAGGCGGAGCCCAGGCAGTAGGAGCTATGGCCTATGGCACCAAATCGGTTCCAAAGGTAGATAAAATAGTGGGACCGGGCAATATATATGTAGCGACAGCTAAAAAGCAGGTTTTTGGCGTGTGCGGCATTGATATGGTAGCGGGACCAAGTGAAATACTGGTTATTGCTGATGAGACCGCAAACCCGGCTTATGTTGCCGCAGATCTTCTATCGCAGGCCGAGCACGACAGGCTTGCATCAGCTATCCTCGTTACGACATCGAAAGAGATGGCATATAAGGTTGCGGAGGAAGTAAAGATCCAGCTAAGCAAGCTTGAAAGGGCTGAGATAGCATCGAAGTCCATCGAAGAGTATGGATCCATCATAGTTGCCAGTGATATTGAGGAAGCAGTGGATATAGCCAATACCATCGCTCCCGAGCATCTTGAAGTATGCACGGAAGATCCATTTGCGCTTCTTGATGATATAAAAAATGCAGGAGCCATCTTTTTGGGGAATTATTCGCCCGAGCCTCTGGGAGACTATTATGCAGGACCTAACCATACCCTTCCCACATCGGGCACAGCTAGATTCTTTTCGCCTCTGGGAGTTTATGATTTCGTCAAGCGCCAGAGCGTCATATCTTACAGCAAAAAAGCTTTTGATATGGCTGCGGCTGATGTGGCGGCTTTTGCCGATGCAGAGGGCTTGACCGCCCACAGGAATGCAGTCCTCATAAGGACTGAAGCAGAGAATAAGAACTGAAATTGGAGGCATGACGTTGAGCCGTTTTTATAACGAAAATACAAGAAGGCTGGTTCCATATACTGCTGGGGAACAGCCTCAGAATATGAACTTTATAAAGCTTAATACCAATGAAAACCCTTATCCGCCTTCTCCTCTGGTAATGGAAAGGATAAAGAATTTCGATCCTGAAAGACTTCGCCTTTATCCCAACAGCGATGGTGCCATTGTAAAGAAGGCAGTTTCGGAGTTTTATATGATACCGGAAGATACGGTTTTTGCGGGCAATGGTTCTGACGAGATACTGGCCTTTATTTTCAAGGCCTTTTTTGACAGCAGCTGCAAAATAGGATTTCCCGATGTGACCTACAGCTTCTATCCGGTGTACTGCTCCCTTTTTGAGATACCATATATCCAGGTGCCTGTAAGAGACGATTTTTCCATAGATTTCGGAGATTACCCCGGTGACCTTAAAGGCATCGTTTTTGCCAATCCCAATGCCCCAACCGGTCTGTATATCGAGCCCGCGGCTATAGAAGAGCTGGCAAAGAGCCGCCGTGATACCCTCATAGTTGTCGATGAAGCCTATGTGGACTTTGGCGGTGGATCATGCATACCCCTTACTCAAAAATATGACAATATTCTGGTTGTCCAGACTCTCTCCAAGTCAAGGGCTCTGGCAGGACAGAGGGTAGGAATTGCTGTTGGATGCAGGGAGCTGATCGACGGTCTGGTCAAGGTGAAAAATTCCTTCAATTCGTACCCTCTGGATGCTATAGCCCAGATCGCTGCCGAGGCGGCTTTCCAGGACAGAGAGTATTTTGAGATCACCAGGAACAAGATAATAAACACCCGGGAATATGTAAAAACCAAATTGCTTGAGATGGGAGCTGAAGTTACCGATTCGAAAGCCAATTTCCTGTTTGTGAGGATCCCGGGGATATCTGGACCCGATGCTCTCGCCAAGCTTCGGGATAACGGCGTTCTGGTCAGGAATTTCAGCAGCGGAAGGATATCGGACTGGCTTCGGATCACCATAGGCACCGATGAGGATATGGAAAAAGTGGTCGGGATAATAAAAAAGATAATGTAAGAAAGTTCTATATGATATAATTATGTCATCCTGAGTGAAACGAAGAATCATACTGGCTGACTGCACTGGTTTTAAGATTCTTCGGTCGCTATGCTCTCTCAGAATGACAGGGT
>DULR01000018.1 GCA_012840245.1 Clostridiaceae bacterium | reverse complement strand
AGGGGACGGACACTTTGACTCATTTTGAGTTCAGGGGACGGACACTTTGACTCATTTTGCATGCTTCGAAACATCCGCCCTGTCATTCTGAGGAAGCTTAGCGACCGAAGAATCTTTAAAGCGACTGTAAAGTACAAAAAGAGCTGTCTGATAAACCATTCTGTATTATCAGACAGCTGCTTTATTATACTCGATTCGATCCATTCAGGCAGATCAATTAGAAAAGTCTATATATACTGCGGGATCGACCAGCTTATTCTCCTTGTACAGTTCAAAATGCAGATGAGTTGGTTCTGCACTCTCAAATATAGCTGTTGCTCCTACCGATCCGATCGGATCGCCCTGTTTCACTTCCTGGCCCACCTGCAGTGTCTGGTCGCTGGCAAGGTTGGAGTATACCGATTTATAACCGTTTTTATGGTCGATCACTACAGTGAACCCATATCTCGGGTCACTCTTTATTTCAAGCACTACTCCATTGCCTACAGCCCTTACGACTTCTCCTCTCGGCGCAGCGATGTCAATACCACTGTGAGTACGCCATTCGTTGAATGTAGGAGAAAAGATAAGCTTGTCCATCGAGTACTCAGCCTGTACTTTTCCTGCCACAGGAGGTTGGAAGTTCGGTTTTACTATTGCCAGAACGACATCCTCAGTAGCCTCATCTTCTCCAAGCTGGGGCTGAGTAACAGTGCCGGTTGTCGTAACAGAAGCCTCCTCCTTTGGTCCAGGCTCCTTCTCCTCATGGATAACGTTTGTGTCGGGATCAGGTACGGTTTCATCGATTTCAACATCAGTTACATCTGTTATCGGTTCTTTTTCGGTGTCATCCATCCCAATCAGAGGATCATCTTCGTAATATTGAGTTCCCTCATCGACTATGGAGCTTTGATCAGTCTCATCATCTTCCTCAAATGGATCGGTAAAATCATTGAACCCTATGTCGTCATCAGGTTCATCTTCCTGTGCGTAATAAGGATTAGGTTCCGGGTCACTAAGTATCTGATTCGTTGAAAAATATACAGCACCTGCTGCCAGAGCGCACAATCCTACTACTATCGCGATATAAAATCCACTTTCTTTAAAAAATGCTTTTATTTTTTTCCCAGGTTCATCATCCTTAAATCTTCCCTTGTTGATCACAGTATCCACCTCCGTTTTGTATTATTGCCAACGGAAGGCGTTTTATACTTTAATATCTTATTTCTTCCACTGTCACCCCTGTATAATAAAACTTCAGTATTTCTTCAAAATCATAACCGTGGGAAGCCAGCGCATCAGCGCCGCACTGGCTCATTCCTACGCCGTGTCCATAGCCTCTGGATATTATTTCTATACTGTTGTCAGCAAGAAAGTTTATTTCCAGATTGGTAGAACGAAGGCCAAGAAGCTCCCTCAGCTCGGTACCTGTGATAATGGCCGACCCGAGCCTCGCTTTGTCTACTCTTCCGCTTGAGCTCCATGACAATATTTCAAAGTCCTGTACAGCTTCATTTCCCAGCTTTGCTTCAGGATACCTTTTACCGACTTTGCTTTTTATTTCGTCCCAGGAAAACACAGTAGTCTTCTCATACTGGGAATAATCCTCTTCATATGGACTGTAGACGCTTTTTAAATATGGCACTTCATCTACATTAGTCCATACATCCTCTATATCCTCCGTAACTCCTCCGCTGTTTGAATGATACAAAGGATTTATCAGGACACCTTCGTATGTTATGACGATATTCCCGGTCTCAGACACAGCTCTGCATATTTTTTGCCAGTCATCCTCGTTTCCGTAGGACTCCAGAAATCTTTCCCTGGATATCCAACTCTGGCAATGCCCCGGATCTGTACATACATCAGCTCCATAATGCTTTTCTTTCGAGCCATAAAGCCCTTGCATCCTGCTAAGGACAAATGTCCTCGCCGCTACGGCTTGAGCCTTTAAAGCCTCAAAATTGAACGTATGAGGCATTTCCGCTGCCACTACCCCTATAAGGTAATCTTCCAATGGTACCTCGTCTATTACGGCATCAGCATGGTTATATACCACAATAGAAACCGAAGCCTTGCCGGCACTGGCCTCTTTTTCCAGTACAGCCGGTTTGTCCTCCTTTTTCGGAGGGATCAAAACGAGCATAAGGATAAGAGGCAAAACAATAAGGAGTATGTTTTCCGCCGTCAGCGGGATCCTGTTGCTTCTGTCAAAAATATTAAACTTTCTGTTTCTGCGATAATATGCGCTATATCTGTTCCTGACCATGTTTAAGTTTATGAAAATCAAGAAAATTTAATACCTGAATGGCTCAAAATACATCAATGTCATACTAAGAGAAGCAAAGGATCTTATGTTATACTAAAATAGAATTACTCAATATGTTACGCATCGTTCAGAATGACAAAAATGCGGATGCAACCATTGATTGTCCGAATGAGTTGATAGAATCGGCTTCGTTTCACAAAATGAGTGAAAGTGTCCGTCCCTTTTACTCAACTTATGTCATCCTGAGCGCAGAGAAGGATCTTAATCATAAGAAAGCGAGTATCTATGAATATGAACAACCCTTACATGATGGAAGCCATAAACGAAGCGAAAAAAGCATTCGAACTGGGAGAGGTTCCGGTAGGCGCCGTCATAGTCTGTGATGGTAAGATCATTTCCCGTGCGCATAACTTAAGGGAAACGAGCAGCCAGGCAATCGCTCATGCCGAAATACTGGCTATTCAGGAAGCCTGCTCAATATTAGGTTCCTGGCGGCTTGACGACTGCGATCTATATGTTACTCTCGAGCCTTGCCCAATGTGTGCCGGAGCTATAATTAACGCAAGGATAAAATCCGTATATTACGGGGCATACGATCCGAAGGGAGGCGCTTGCGGTTCTGTTGTTGATCTGTTCAAAAAAGGCAGTTTCAATCATTCTCCTGTTTTATATGCAGGCATAATGGAAGAAGAATGTGAATCTCTTCTTAAAAGTTTCTTTGAAAGCTTAAGGCGTCTTTCTGAGTAAATCGAATGACTTTATGATTAGATTCTTATATCGCTGTGCTCACAATTAAGGACTGTCCCCTATGAGCAAAATGTGCAAAAAGGACCGTCCCCGATGCACAATAAAACCAATTGAAAAAAGTTATGATATGCTTTATAATACTTCCTATGAACATGGAGGGCTATCGAAGTGGTCATAACGAGCTCGACTCGAAATCGAGTTGCCGGTGAAACGGCACGTGGGTTCGAATCCCACGCCCTCCGCCATTAATTAAAAACGGAAGAACCCTTCAACCAGGCGTCAACCTTGGAATGAAGGGTTCTTCCATTCTTTATTTTAAAGAATCCTTAAGAAAGGCACTTTCTTGAACAGGAAAGCAGTTTCTCATGCCTGCATAATGCAGACACGATAATTTTCCAGCATACTTTCCTAATATTAATATACCACCCGTTCATGTTAGCTTAATGGCAAATTCATGAAAACTAGATGTCAAACAGTTTACAAGTATATTTCACAGTTATCAGGCTTGTTGCCTGATAACTGCTACTATACATTTCATGATACTATTCAATGATGATCTTTATCGTTCTGCTAAGGTCACCTACGAATACATGCAGCTGGAGTGACTTGCCGGAATCATTGAGGAATCCCGATGCATAGCCTGATGAAGAAACATTTCCGCTGGTACCCTTATTTGTCACGATGAAATTAAAGGATGCGCTTTCTGCGTACTTGCCATACTGATCTTTTGCTTCAAATACCAGGCCTTCGGTAGTAGAGCCATTACCTACCAGCGATCTGCCTTCGATAACTGATCTCGGCACTTGTATTTCACTTGAATTAACGATACTTCCGTTATACTTCACTACCAGCGATTGTACCACAGGTGCTGCGCTGCTGAAAGTAACTGTCTTTTTCACTGTTTGTCCATTAGCAAGCAAGACAGTTATTTCGGATGTCTGGTCTTTACCGTCAGTATTTATTACTGTTCCTGTGTACAGACCTGTGCTTGAATTGATCCCTGCTCCCAATCCGTTAGTAGCGCTTACATAAAGTATACTGCCATCGCCTATTTCAACCTTCTGGCCACTTATCACACCATATACCTTGATCTGCTGGTTGTATTTTCCGCTTCCTGCACCTGTACCTGTATAGAACTTATCCAGATCTCCTATTACAAATGAATTTATGCTTTCCATGCTAACGACGGTTATCGTTACTTCAATGCTGTCAAGGAGATTTGAATTCTTATCAAGCAGCTCAACGATATATACATCTGTTCCAGGAGTGCTTCCGGCAGAGATCACACCTGATGAGATAGATGTAATAGTGCTGCTCGGATTCGCCTTTGATATGGTGTAATAAGGTGTCGAACCGTTGGTTTTAACATCCTTGTACTGTGGTGCTGCTATCTCTTCGCCATACTGATCAAGGAATTTCACTTTACCTTTGAGAGGAGTAGACAGCGAGCTGCCTCCAACCAGCATAGACACAAAATCAGATTGCATACCTGCGATACTGGTAGCCACAGGTGCCTCAAGGGCAGTCAGATTCAGTGTATTTGTCTTGTATGTCGCTGTTGTGACTGACAAAACTACATATGCTGCAGTAGGTGTAAGGACAATATTGGTTTCACCGGTCGAAAGGTTCTTATCTACCCTGAGGGTTCCGCCGTATGCGGTCAGAACAGTATCGCCATTCATTGTAAGGTAAGTTCCGTATGTTCCGAACGAGATATCTTTAAGCTCTATCTGTCTTTGGTATATGTCAACTACTGTAACCGGCAAAACTATGGCCGTATTTTGCTTGATCGTTCCTGAAGGCGTTGAGAGGTAGACCTGATCTATTTTGGGGTTATCCAATATGGTTATCGTCTTGGATACAGTCACTACTTCACTACCACCGCTTTTTACTCCGACTACAGTAATAGTAGAGTTTCCGGCTTTTCCGTTGACAGTGTTCTTGAATTTCAGCACTGTTCCATATCTGTTGTCGTTGACTATCTTCGTATCAGCAAGCTGTATAACTGAAGGATCAGAGTTGATAATAGTCAATGATGACAATTCTTCAGCCTTGAGTATGTTTCCGTACTGATCCCTGACAGTCATGGGAAGATAGTACTTGCTTGCATTTTTGGACATTGCTTCAACATTGATGTCTTTACCCTTCAGTGAATCGTCATCAGTGGTCAGCTCACCAAAAGTGATGGATTCGATACCTGCTGAAGCTGATACCGTAAGGGATGCCGATGCATTGACAGAACCTGTTGAATCAATAACAGTAATAACCACTTTGGAGTTTTCTTTATAATAATCTGATGATGCGCCTCTTACCGTTATCAACCCATTTTGTATCGTTGCACCTAAGCCTTGCGGAGAAACAACTACAGTAGCGTTATTAAGCCTCGATGTCATATCCTCGCCATACTGGTTCTCTGCAGTCACTCGAACAGTGATATCATTACCCTTTTTGATTGCAACATCACTCTGGAATTTAATAACGGTCAACTTAGGAACAGTAACTATTGTTGAAGCTGTCAAAGATGTGGAACCAAGACCGCTAACCGTTACCGTATACTCGCCTTCTGCCATATCGGTACTGAACTCAAGAATTGCTGATTTCTTATCCTCTGCATAAGTAACTGATTTAACATAAGGGGTTACTGTCCCTCTTTTAACCTGAATGGTTATTTTGGAAGAATCAACAGCTTCACTGAAGCTTACCTGAAGCTTCCTTGCACCAACAGCCTTGAGAGATATTGTTTTAACCTCTTCTTTTATAAATCCTGCATTAATAGCATTCTGTTTAACAACAAAACCGGATTCTATAAGTGCTTCAATAAGTTTTTTACCATTAGCATTGATACCATTCATTGCAGCTCCATAGAGTATACCTGCGGCATCATCACGAATGAGCTTCTGTTTGCTTCCATATTTTACTGCCTCTGAATTGGTCAGTATTTTAGCTTCTATAGCCTTGTCAATAACATTTGTAGTCGTAACATCCGCATAACCCATACCTGATTTCATGAGAAATACCAGGAATGAGGTACCGCTTATGGGGTCCATTGGTCCAAACTTAACTTTTGGAAGTATAGAACTGTCCGTACCAAGAGTGTATTGATACTTGACAGCATAAGCAACATACCTGTGTGCATTGTTGTTTGTCCAAACAGGTATACTGTTTCTGTCAACAACATTAGCGAGGATAGAATTGACTTCACTGTCACTCATTGAAAGAGCCTCAGCTTCCTTCCCTGCTGCTCTTATTGCAAAAATCAGTCCCTGAAGCCTATTCAGATCTTCATCCAATTTCAGATCGTTTACTCCTCCTGCCATAAGTCCTATAGCTTGAAGTTTCAGCCCTTTTTCAGTATTCTCAATATTATTCGCAAATACTGGAATTACTGAGGATACAAGTAAAGCTATAGTCAGTATGATTGCTGATAGTTTCTTAGCTTTTTTCATAACAGATGTCCTCCTCATTAATAAAGAAGCAAATGGTTCCTCTGCTTCCAATAGATACTTTGTCTTTGTTTAAATTATATCATTGTGGATATGTAAGAGCAATCAACGCAACATAACTGCAACAGAAGAGTAATTTGCGTAAAACAAAAAAAGGAGCTGACTTTCGTCAGCTCCTGTTAACACTCGTTAAGTGTTTACTTTGTTATTATTGTCCTACAATAACCTTGATTGACTGCAGGATGCCATTGTTAATAGCATTGATCACGAATGACTTACCAGTCTCAAGGCTGCTTCCGGTAATTGTGCCACTAGAGATCGATACTCCAGCATCGTTGTTTGTGATGAAGAAGCTGAAACCAGCTGAAGTTTCTACACCGTACTGATCTTTAGCAACGAATCTGAGAGGACTGCTAGAATCTGTCAGATTGAGAGAAGCAAGCTGAGCTTTGGTCAGTGATACAGCACCGCTTACAGTGTCATCACCCTTCTTAATTTCAACGCTTGCTACTGCAGGAGCAGCTGAGCTGAATACAAATTCCTTCTCAAGAATCTTAACAGTCTTGTTGGTAACGATTGTTACCTTAACTTTTCCAGTCTCATCTCCACCGTCTTTAGAAGAAACTGCTCCGCCAGTTACTACTGACTTGATCTTTCCGCTGCCTGCATCATACTCAAACTTGAACTCATTCGTTCCTTCAGTCTTGTGGAAGTTGATATTTGTAATGATGCTTGCATTCTGCGGAATTGTTACTTCCTTGCCATCATATATACCAACTATCTTAAGTTCCTTGCTGTAAGCACTTGAAGCGTCATGAGGTGCACCTGTGTAGATCTTGCCGATATCTTTGATTTCGAAATCTGCAATATCATTGAGAGGCACTACAGTGATCTCAACTTCAAGTGTCGGATCTTCACTGAGTCCGGTGCCCTTCAAAGTAACTGTGTACTTGTCGGACTTCTTCTCAGAAACAGCCTGTGCAGTTACTTTAGCATCATTGCTGTCTATGTTAGCAGTTGTAGCTGCCGGTGTACTCGGAGCAGTTACTGTATAGTATATTCCACTGGCTGTTGTTGCATAAGTTACGTCTATAACATCGCCATACTGATCAAGGAATTCAACCGCACCTTTCAAGCTGGTGTCGCATGAAGTATCATTTGCCAGCATGGATACGAAGTCGCTCTTCAATCCTTTGATAGCAACTGCCTTAGGTGCATCAAGAACTGAGAGCACGAGGGTCTGAGTCTTGCCGGTTGCACTTGTGGCAATGATAGTGACTGATGTAGCACTTGCATCAGGTTTAACCTTAATTGTTGTTGTGCCATTTACATAATCATTCTTGACTTCTAATTTACCACCGATAATGGATATTGATGCTCCGTCTGCACCCAGATTGATCTTATCGTAAGTATCACCATCAGTAAGATTCAAACTGTACAGGGTTACAGCATCACCATAGGTATCAGTAAGCTCTACAGGAAGCTTAGCGGATACACCCTGTTTCAGATCAGCTTCTGGTGAAGATACAGATACAACATCAATCTTAGCATCCGGATTAACAACTACAGTTGTAGAAGCGGTCTTACCTGTGCTAGGAGCAACGAGTGTGATTACTGCTGTTCCTGCAACATAGCTTGTAGTGGTATCGTTGAATGCGATAACTGCATCTCCGTCTTTATCCTGTATAGTAGTATTTACATTAACAATGTTTGTAGGAGATACCAGTATTTGTACTGAACCCAGCTGAGAAGCCTTCAATACATTGCCATACTGATCTTTGATAGTAACAGGAATGTAGTAGGTATCACCATCGTTTCTCAGATAGCCTACTCTTATATCCTTGCCCTTCAGGTCATCCTTTGAGGTCTGGATGGTTCCAAATTCAATAGAGTCTACCATAGCTGCTGCAGCAATTGTAAGATTTCCAGTTGCATGAACATTGTCTTTTACAACAACTATCAGTATTTTCTCGTCTACCTTGAACTCATTGTTACCATCTGATGTTACGGAAGAACCATGGATAACTATGTTACCATCTTTATCGATGCTAGGAGTTCCTATAGGAGGTCCAGCAACACCCTTATTAGATGTTACGGTAGCACCGGAAATATTAACTTTTTCACCATATTGGTTCAGAGCGGTAACAGAAAGCTTCAGATTGTTACCGTCTTTAACTGCATAATCGCTGTCAAATGTGATGCTGACAAGCTTAGCAGCTTCTACAGCAAAGCTGTAGGTAAGAGCTTCTTCTGCAACACCGGTAACAGTCGCGGTATAGTTATCGGTTACAAGATCGCTTGTGAATTCAACAACTGCGGATTTATTGTCTTCAGCCCATGTAACTGATTTAACACTAGGCTTAACCATTCCGCGTTTGATTTCGATAGTTACCTTTGATGTGTCCTCAACAGCTTTGTTAAGGCTAACTTCGATCTTTCTTGCGCCAACAGCTTCTGCTGATACAGCAGGCTTAACTTCTTCTTTGAAACCAGCAGCTATAGCATCAGCCTCTGTGATAGCGCCGGAAGCGATATAAGCGTCGATCAAAGGTGTTCCGTCTTTGGTAACGCCGTTTACAAATGCATTGTAAAGAATGCCTGCAGCGTCGTCACGGATAAGACCTTCCTGGATAGCAGCAAACTTAGCTGCATCTGCATAGGACATAATGCCGTATTCAACTGCCAATTCAGCAACGTTTGCTGTGGTTACATCGGAATAACCCATAGCTTTCAGAACGAAAACCATCAGGGATGTTCCGGTGATGTTTTGAAGAGCAGCTAACTTCTGGCCGCCTACGCCATGAGTAATACCATGCTTAACAGCGTAAGCAACGTACTTTCTTGCCCAGCTTGCTCCGCCGGTCAGTTCGTCGGCGTCAACCCAGTCAGCAAGAATCTCGTCAACTTCCTCATCGGTAAGTGCCTGAGCTTCTTCATCTTTACCAGCAACTCTGATTGCGAATGCAATACCCTGAGCTCTGGTTACGCCTTGATCCAGTTTCAGATCATCTGGTCCGCCTGCGAATACCTTAATAGCCTGAAGCTTAAGAGCTTCGCTTTGATAAGTAATCGCAGCGAGTGCAGGTACCATCATTGATGCAACCATTGCAACAACGAGGAGAACTGCAAACAATTTCTTAAGGTTTCTCATAATGAAAATCCTCCCTTTTGTTTTTGGAAGCAGGTCAGGAAAGTTTCAAAGTCGGATCGCGCCTGCTTCCTTTGATGCAATCCGGCTTTGTTTGCTTTATTGATTCAAATGGATGGGATAGCCAATCCATCTTGAATTCGTTTTTGATTATATCACCACCACTTTAGGGGGTCAACAATTCAAACTTAGGTGTAAACAAAATGTAACTTATCCCAAGGGTTAGGTAATTGTCTGTAACATACCCTTAACATTATCGGTCACAATACCGTCATTCTGAACGTTTTCATTAAGATTCTTCGCTGCACTCAGAATGACATCCAGGTATTCATTGCGCTCAGAAGACGACTTTGGGTACTCATTGCACTCAGTATGACAGTCAGATGAGTGCGTTTTTAAGTATATTTATAACTTCTTCCTTGTTTTGCGTTTTAAATATTTGGGCCCGTATCCTGGCACTGTTATAGAACCCATGAAGATACCACCCTATGTGCTTTCTCATTTCCAATACGGCTGTTCTTTCGCCTTTGTATTGCTCCATTAAAGAGTAATGCCTAAGGATGGTCTCGAGTAATAAATTATTATCCTTCTTATCGTTATATACCCCTTTTCCCAGATAATCACCAATATTTTTAAATATCCACGGATTGCCCTGAGCCCCCCTGCCTACCATTATAGCATCGCATCCAGTTATATCCAACATCTTTTTTGCATCTTCCGGTGTTCTTATGTCACCGTTGCCTATAACCGGTATGGTCAGCGCTTTTTTAACATCCCTGATTATGGACCAGTCTGCTTGTCCTGAGTAATATTGCTCACGAGTTCTGCCATGCACCGTTACTGCACTTGCCCCTTCCTCTTCACATATTACGGCTGTTTCAACTGCGTTGATACTTTTTTCATCCCAGCCTTTTCTGATCTTTACCGTTACCGGCTTTGACGAAGCATCAACTACCGCTCTTACGATATTTCGCACCAGTCCCGGGTTTTTCATAAGAGAGCAGCCTTCTCCGTTTTTCACTATTTTGGGGGCGGGACAGCCCATATTAATATCAATTAAAGAGATATCTTCACGTTTTGACAGCCTTTCGGCAGCTTCGGCCATTATTTCGGGCTCTGATCCGAATATCTGGACCGCGACAGGCCTTTCGTCAGGATGAGTTTCAGTCAGCTTAAGAGTTTCGGCATCGTTATAGTGCATTGCCTTGGCACTTACCATTTCTGTGTAGACCAATGATGCTCCCTGCTCTTTGCATATGAGTCTGAAAGGTATGTCTGTCACACCCGCCATTGGAGCAAGAAAAATATTTCCCGAAAGTGTAAGGTTGCCTATCTGCATGAACTATTCTCCTGCTTGATGTTTTATTAGACTTTCGGCCTGGAAATAGGCACATTATTATATTATCTCTCATTAAGAATATTTTCCATTATATTAAAGATCCTTCGACTCCGCTGCGCTTCGCTCAGGATGACCTGGGCAGATTCTTCGAAGTATTATCTCATGTCATCCTGAGAGAAACGAAGGATCTTATCCCTGATAAAAAAGAAGCCTTCCGACCATATAGGCAGAAGGCATAATATGCGTGTATTTATGACGGACTAGAATGGAAGATCCTCGTCTTCCTCGTTCAGGGTATAGAAACCATCTCCGTCCTCCGGCTTTGGGCCCTGGAAAGATGGCGCAGAAACCTGCGGTGGCTCATGAATGTCACCCGCAAATGATCCGCTGTCCCTCTTGCTGTCCGCAAAGTAAACCTGTTCAGCATATATTTCATCGTTATAACGCTTGTTTCCTTGCTGATCGGTCCATGTATTATTGCGTAAATATCCTTCTACAAGAACCTGCTGTCCTTTACGAAAGTATTTGCCTACAAACTCTGCTGTTGCCCTCCATGCTGTAATCTGAAAGAAATCAGCATTTGGTTGTCCTTCCTGAGGTTTGCCCGGCCTGTTGACGGCCAATCTGAAGCGGGTCATCGGGATGTTGCTTTGGGTGTAACGTGTTTCCGGGTCAGCTACAAGCCTCCCCAGCAAAATTACCTTGTTCATAAAACACCACCTATAAAATATTCGGTTTCTGCAATATCAAAAATAAACTATGCGTCTCTTCTTACAACCAGATACTTAAGAACATCTTCAGTGATCTTGAAGTTTCTTTCAAGCTCAGCGGGAAAATCCGGATTTGCCGAGAAGTGCATCAGTACATAGTACCCTTCCTTCTGGTCCTGGACTTCGTAAGCAAGCTTCTTTTTGCCCCATTCCTCAACCTTCTCAAGCTCTCCGTTTTCAGAAATCAGATTGCTGAATTTCTCAACATTAGCCTTGACCTGTTCTTCATCTACTGTTGGGGTAATGATAAAGAGTGCTTCATATTTGTTCATGACCTTGTCACCTCCTTTTGGACTCATTCGGCCCTGTATGCGCTACAGAGCAAGGATTGCCCGCAATTTAATGCGGTCCGCATTTTTGCGGCATTTGTTATATTACCACATATGAACGTGTTTGACAACCACAGCTTTTGCCTGGCCTAGGCCCTATATAGCTGATTTTCTGACATGCTCTTGTTTTAACGGATCCAGCGTTTTGCCAGCGCTTTTTGCATCTTCCTTTTTATATGTACTGCCCGGAGTGAATATTACTCTAACGGTCTGAAGGATGAGCTTTATATCGAGCAGCAAAGAATAGTTTCTTATGTAGAGAAGATCATATCTCAGCTTGTCCTCCGGAGAAGTCCCGTAGTTTCCAAAAATCTGGGCATATCCTGTAATACCTGCTTTAACAGAAAACCTGTGCTCATATTCGGGAATATCATGGATGAACTGTTCAACAAAGAACGGCCGCTCAGGACGTGGTCCCACAACAGACATATCTCCCTTTAATACATTAAAAAACTGCGGAAGCTCATCGATCCTTGTCTTCCTGAGAAACCTGCCTATTTTCGTAACCCGCGGATCATTTGCTTCACTGAGAACGGGACCGGTCAAATCCTCTGCATCCACCCTCATAGTTCTGAATTTTATGAGATTAAAGCATTTGTTATCTTTAGTCAGCCGCTCCTGCCGGAAAAAAACCGGACCTTTGGAGGTAAGCTTAATCAAAACAGAGACTATGAGCATCAACGGGCTTGTCAAGATAATCATGATCAGAGAAACAACAATATCTTCTATCCGCTTTACAAAGGACTGTTCAACTGTCAGTCCCAGCTTGCCGACCATGAATGCAGGCATATCATCCAACTGCATGATCTGTGCATTGATCAGGGATATTTCAAACAGATGCGGAACTACATAAATAACCTGTTTTCCTCCCATACATCTTCTTATAATTTCGGCCTTGAACTCAGCAGGGACATCAGCGCTTATAAAGATCTCATCCATTTCCTTCAAACGGCGCATTATTATTTTTTGTTTAGATATATCCAATATCAGTTTTTTCTCAACTTTATCTCTCTTAATGAACTGTTCTATCTTTTTAATAATGCCCTTATGATTCTGTTCAGCAGTAATTATCATTATTTTTTTTTCGTCCAAAAGGTGGCGCCGCCAGTATAAAAGAGCTATATTAAACGCTCCCAGTAATATAAATTGTATGACAGGTGTAATGAGCAGTATAAGCCTTGGAAATGAAAAGCCCTGCAGCATGTATGTAACAGCGATAGTGGTTATGCCAAGCAAAGCAACCATCGATCCGATCGATTTCAATACATCGTAAGGACCCTTTCTGTAGAAAGACATCACTTTGAACATATCCAAATAAATCATCGCAGCTATCAGAATGTATGGAGATGCATTCAAAAACGGAGTAAAGTTAAACTCAGGCAATGTTCCGTATCTTACGAAGAATACAAGTACATATGAGCCCAATATAATAAGAAGGTCGGTCAGTAATATAAAAACCTTATAAAATCTTTTTACTTTCTTTAATATATGGGCCATTTCTCATACCCCGAATTTTGTAGAATCTTGTTTGCATAATCTAATTTTATAGTTAGGAATATTTTAAGTCAACATAAAGGGTACTTTGTATTGCGAACATAGAATTCTGAAAATTGACTTGATTCAGAGCAAAAAAACATCTTGAATCTACATAACCAATATTTCAAGATAGTTTCTTTGCTTGTGATTTGTTATGATATATTCTATACTAAATACTATTTATTTCTTAGTTATTTTTTTTCTTCTCAATAAATTCTTTGTATTTATCACAAATACTGGCTGTTTCCCCGAAGGCAACTTGTTTGCCCTTATCAAGCCATAAAACTTTGTTGCATAACCTGCGAATTTGATCCAATGAATGAGATACTAAAATGGTTGTAGCACCACCATGTATAATTTCCATCATTTTATCTTCACTTTTTTTTCTGAAACCTCCGTCCCCTACAGAAAGGACTTCATCTAAAATAAGAATGTCGGGCTTAACCAGGCAGGCTATGGAAAACGCCAACCTTGATTTCATTCCAGAAGAAAGCTGTTTGAAAGGCCTGTCCTGAAACTCCTCCAGTTCAGCAAAAGCAATAATTTCATTATACTTTTTATTCATAAAGTCTCGAGTGTAGCCTAGCATTGCACCGCGCAAGTACGTGTTTTCCCGTACTGTAAGGTCTCCGTCAAAGCCTGAGGCCAGTTCAAGCAACGCAGATACATTCCCCTCAACTCGGACTTCACCTTTGGTTGGTCTCATTATACCGGATATTACTTTTAAAAGAGTTGATTTTCCCGCTCCGTTAGTTCCCACGATTCCGAGTGCGTATTCCGGATTATTCGGACAGTATTTCCGGGAGTATCCGGACAATAAAACCGGATACATCCGGACACCTTGTCATGTACTTTGATTTTACATAAAAATTCACTTAGAAACAAATATTTTTT
>DULR01000017.1 GCA_012840245.1 Clostridiaceae bacterium | reverse complement strand
CGCGGCATAAACGCTCAGTTTTTACACACTTATGGACCATTATTTTGTAATTATGTATAATAAATCAAGAAAGGAGAACCTAACTTAAGTTTTTTAAAAAATTGTCTTGACAGAGGGGAGCATTATAGTTATCGTTTTTTTATTGAACTGAAAGGATATTATATATATAATAGCCATAAAAACAAATTTTTTTCTAAGTTTTGTCGAAAAACCGATCAAGTTTATAAAAGAAGGTGTGTAGCATGGAAAATCGTCAGGTAAATATAGGAATAATAGGATTGGGAACTGTAGGAACAGGTGTAGCGCGTATCCTTCTGGAGCAGAAGGAGCTTTTGAAAACCCGATCTTCATTGACTTATAATCTGAAATCAATCTCGGATCTGGATTGGAACAGAGACCGGAATCTTGATTTGTCTCAGGTATACTGCACCACGAACGCCCATGAGATTTTGGATGATCCAGATATCAACATAGTCGTAGAAACCATAGGAGGATATGAACCCGCTTTCAGCTTTATCAGCAAAGCGCTTAAAAACCGCAAGCATGTCGTAACGGCCAACAAGGCTCTGATCGCAACGAAAGGCA
Organism: Clostridiaceae bacterium; assembly: GCA_012840245.1. Lineage (GTDB taxonomy): Bacteria > Bacillota > Clostridia > DSM-8532 > DSM-8532 > DTU059. Next base: position 110,026 of record DULR01000017.1, on the reverse strand, counting down.
TGGAGCTTTATAAAATTGCCCAGGAAAACGATGTGGATCTGCTGTTCGAAGCCAGTGTCGGCGGAGGCATCCCCATAATCAAGGGGCTCAGGGAAGGGCTTGTGGCAAACAGGTTCGAAAGCATATACGGCATACTGAACGGCACTACCAACTATATCCTTACGAAAATGCACCGTGAAGGGCTGGATTTTGCTGATGCTTTGAAGGAAGCCCAGCGGAAGGGCTTCGCTGAAGCCAATCCCACTCTGGATATAAGCGGCGGGGATGCTGCGCACAAGCTGGCTATATTGGGTTCCATCGCTTCCAATTCCTTTATCCCGTTTGAAAAAATATATGTGGAAGGGATCACCGGCATCACAAAGCTGGATATGAGTTTTGCCCAGTCTTTCGGGCTGACCATAAAGCTGCTGGCTATTTACAGGAGATATGAGGATGGCGTGGATCTGCGAGTCCATCCTACACTGATAAGCAATACGCATCTTCTGGCTGCTGTCAGCAATGAGCTCAACGCCATCTTTGTAAAAGGCGATTTTGTCGGCAACACCATGTTCTATGGCCCCGGAGCAGGTGAACGTCCTACCGCAAGCGCCATTGTCAGCGACATCGTGGATCTTTCCAGGGACCTGCTTCTAAAGGAGGGCGAAAAGTACAGCAACAGAGCCATAAGCCTTACACAGAACGTCAGGCTCATACCCATCGAGGATATCCAGAGCCGCTTCTATCTGCGTTTCATGACCGCTGATAAGCCCGGCGTATTATCCATGATTTCAGGGGTTCTGGCCGAGTATGGCATTTCCATATCTTCAATGGTCCAGCTGGAAAGCCATGAGAAGGACAATTACGTTCCCATTGTGCTTCTGACTCATGAAGCCCTTGAAAGATCCATGGAGCAGGCTCTGCAGAAGATCCTGAAATTTGATTTCGTCAGGGAGGATTATCTGAGACTGAGGATTTTTGAATAAAATTCCACAAAAATAGAATATGCTATATAAAAACCCGCTAATAATGCGGGTTAAACTATAAAAAACGGTTATGGTTTATGCCATAACCGCTTTTTCATATTATAAAAGAATAGTATGGTGAAGAAGGATCATCGTAAACTCTTTCTGATGTACTTAAAAGGTTAAAAATTTTGTTACTTTGGTCACAGTATGGTTACATGTACTATTGTATAATATGTTAAATACAAACGTGGGAGGGAGGGATTCGAAACGATGAAAGATGAACCTGGAAGAGATCTTTCGGCCATCATGGTCATATTTGGCGGAACGGGCGACCTGACCCACAGAAAGCTTATGCCTGCCCTGTATAATCTGGTATATGACAGACTTTTGCCTGAGAGATTCGCAGTCGTGTCGGTAGGGAGGAAGGAAAAAACATCGGAACAGTACAGGGAAGAGGTCTTCAAGTCCCTGAACGAGCGTTCGAGGAACAAAATCAATCCTGAACACTGGAACAGGCTTAAGGAGCGGATTTACTATGTACAGTTCGATTTTACCGACCAGAGCGGTTATGACAGGCTCAAAACCTTCCTTGAAGAACTGGAAGAAAAGCATGGGACCGGAGGCAACAGGATATTTTATCTTGCCATAGCCCCGGAATACTTCGAACTGGTGGTCCAGGGCCTGCATGATCATGATCTGTCAGCCTCGGACGGATGGACCAGGCTGGTGATCGAAAAGCCCTTCGGAAGGGATCTGATGACCGCCAGAAAGCTCAATGACAAGCTGAGGGAAGTATTCGATGAAGGCAGCATATACAGGATAGACCATTATCTCGGCAAGGAAATGATCCAGAACATCATGGTGCTGCGTTTCTGCAATACTGTTTTCGAATCCCTGTGGAGCAATAAATTCATAGACAATATCCAGATCTCCCTGAATGAAAAGAACGGTGTGGGAAGCCGTGGCGGGTATTATGAGCACTCAGGAGCCATGCGGGATATGGTTCAGAATCATATACTGCAGATCCTTTCCCTTGTAGCCATGGAACCGCCTGTGAACCTGAAGACAGAGTCCATAAGGACCGAGAAGCTGAAGGTCATTCAGGCTATTGAGGATTTTACCCCGGGGCATTTGAAAAACAATGTTGTTTTCGGCCAGTACGGAAGAGGTGTGATTGACGGAGTCCCTGTAGTCTCATACCGGGAAGAGGACAGGGTGCCCGCTGATTCCACTACCGAAACCTTTGTGGCTCTGAAGCTTCATATCAACAATTTCAGATGGGCAGGAACACCATTTTATATCAGGACGGGAAAGAGAATGGGGAAGACCTCTGCCGAAATAGTCATACAGTTCAAATCCCTTCCCGAAATACTGTATTTCAACGAGGGCTACAAACAGGTACCAAATCTGCTTGTGATACGGATACAGCCTAATGTGGGAGTGTTTTTCCAGTTCAACACAAGGGATTTCAGCACCCGCAACGATATAATCCCGGCGAAGATGGACACAAGTTATATCAATCCGGCGCTTGGAAACACTCCTGAGGCATATGAGCGCCTGATATATGATATATTGAGAGGAGATGCGACCCTGTTTTCAAGATGGGATGAGATAGAAGCTTCATGGCTGTTTGCCGATAAGATCATCGCATACAGGGCAGAGAAGAAAATAGACTTTCCGAATTACGAGGCAGGTTCCATGGGACCGAAACGGTCCTTTGAACTTCTCGCGAAGGACGGAAGACAATGGTGGGAGGTTTAGCAGGATGAAGATCTACGATATTTCCATGGATATTTACCACGATATGCCTGTATACAAGGGCAAGACTGAAAAAAGGCCGCTGTTTTCGGCTGACAGCGATTATCGGACCGGCAGCGTATATGAAACCAGAGTCGAAATTAACATGCATACCGGCACACATCTGGATTCTCCGTACCACATGCTTGAGGACGGTGAAAAGCTTGAAAGTATTTCACTGGATAAGGTCATAACAAGATGCACTGTTCTCGATCTTACAGATGCGAACGACAAAATATCAAAAGCCGATCTGGAGCGGAAGAACATTAAGGAAAGCGACTTTATCCTGCTCAAGACCAAAAACAGCCATGAGGATATTCTGGAAGGGGACTTCATCTATCTTGACAAGTCCGGAGCAGAGTATCTGCGTGATAAAAAAATCAAGGGAGTGGGTATCGATGCCCTGGGAATTGAAAGGAACCAGCCCGATCACCCGGCCCATAAAATACTTTTCAAAGAAGGTATAGTGGTTCTGGAAGGTTTGCGCCTATCCGGGATAGAGGAGGGGGAATATTTTCTTTTTGCAGCACCCATCAAGCTAAAAAACGTTGAGGCAGCCCCGGTGAGAGCAGTTCTGGTGAAAGGCTTATAAAACGAGTTTTGTGATAATAATCACTTTTTTATTTTAAATTATGTAGTAAAATTACTTAAAATGATTTAAACTATTTTTATAATGATCAATTTTACGGCAATCAAATCGTAATTGAGTGCTGAAATCAATATGAAGCTTTTAGGAGGCTTGAATATGAAGATTACGAAGGAAATGACTATAGGTGAGGTCATTAGGGCGAACCCCAAAACTGTACCGGTTCTTATGAGCTTCGGAATGGGCTGTGTAGGCTGCCCGTCTGCTCAGGCTGAGACTCTCGAGGAAGCGGCACAGGTTCATGGCATGGACGTAGATGTTATGCTGGAAAAATTAAATCAATTGAACTAAGCCATTTACGATTGCAGCGAAAAACTGCCAGCAAGATATATATGCCGGCAGTTTTTATTTTTATAACAATATGTAATATGTGATATTGATTAGTTCAGCTTATACTTCTTAATCTTGTTGTCCAGATCGGTTACCAGGCTGTTGAGGCTCTTGGAAGCTTCCTGCAGTTCAGCAAAGGCTTTGATCTGCGATTCGGTGGTAGCCGACATTTCCTGGCTGGCTGCTGCGGTTTCCTGAGAAACTGAGGAAATATGTTCGATGGACTGGATAACCTCGTTATTGTCCTCCTGCATCTTGGCAACGGACTCATTGACCATTTTGAACTTGTCAACTATCGTATTGATAGCGTTGTTGATGTCATCAAATGCCTGCCTTGTGGTTTCAACCGACGCGATCTGTTCTTCGGAGGCTTTTCTCAGACCTTCCATTACCTGAACTGCCATCTTCGATTCATTGCTGATGCTCTCAACGAGGTTGGTGATTTCAAGGTTCGAGGCCCTGCTCTGGTCAGCCAGTTTTCTTACTTCATCGGCGACGACCGCGAAGCCCAGACCGGCTTCTCCTGCTCTGGCAGCTTCTATTGCCGCATTCAGGGCCAGAAGGTTCGTCTGCTCTGTTATATTTTCAATGGTCGATGTAAATGAACTGATCTGCTGTGCAATATTAACAAGCTTCTCCATAACGGCGAAGATCTTTTCTGCAGCACTGAAGTTCGTCTCGGATTTCTCCCTCAGAATTTCAACGGCTTTGGCGCCCGCAACGTTGACCTGACCGATCTTTTCAGTTTCTTTGGAGATATCGCCGTAGCTTTCATATACGTTATTTATCTGAACAGATAATTTTTCTACCGACAAAACTCCGTTCTGTGCTTCTTCTGCCTGGCTTGTAGCACCCTGGGATATATCCACTGCTGTTTTTGCGATCGAATTTATTGCGTCAAAAGCACCCTGTGATACTTCATCAACAGTGAATGAAGCGCTTTTAATAAGTCTTGACAATTTAAAGAAGCTGTCTATGAGATTTCTGATTTCACTTAATACAGAGTTTACAGTGGAGGCCACTCCTCCGAGGATTCCGTATTCTTTCGGGTTTATAAATACGGAAAAGTCGCCGTCTTTGATTCTTTGCATCTCTTTTGAAAACTTTTCAGCTGACTTCTTTACCGATACTTCGAAGGCCACTCTGACCATCAGGGCGACTACAAAGCCGAAAACAGGGAATAAAAGAAGATTGATCCAATTTGTCGTTATCAGGCTCACGATTAAACCGACAATAAGGCCGACCAGTGTAGTGCCCATAAGAACAAGCTTGTTAAAATCCACCTTTTTCTTTTCGTCCATTTTTGAAACCCCCAATAAAAGCTAATAATACAATATTTAATTCGTCAAAATCAGCCTGAAACATTACTGCAAAATTGCCTTTTTAGACATTTTACTATATTAATTCCATGTTGCATAGCTGATTTTGATATTATATTCATTATGTTTCCAAAAAGATCGTCCAACAAGTCGTCCGGGTGAAGTATACGCAAAATATGGTCTGAAATTGATTACTGTTATATATATACCCCATAAATCCATTTATAATTGCTCTTTTTCATAATAAGGCCTGATTTTCTCGGTGATCATGGTTCCGATACCTTTGTTGGTAAAGATCTCAAGCAATATGCAATGGGGGATTCGTCCGTCAATGATGTGGGCTCTTCCGACACCATGCTGAAGGGCATAAACGCAGCCCAGAACCTTAGGTATCATTCCTCCTACGATTACACCTTCATCAATAAGCTGTATCACCTTTTCACTGGTTATCGCGTGAAGTATGGAATCATTGTCTTTGGAGTTTTTGACACCCTCCACATCGGTCAGGAGGATGAGTTTCTCGGCTTTAAGAGCCGCAGCGAGCTCAGCAGCTGCGGTATCGGCATTGATATTGTAGCTCTGGCCGGTCTTATCGGTCCCGATAGGAGCAACGACAGGGATATACTCGTCCCTGGTGAGGATCTCAAGGGCACGGGTGTTTACCTTTGTTATTTTTCCGACATATCCCAGATCGACTTTTTCGTTGTCAACCATCTCATAATGCTTATCGCATTCGAAAAGCATGCCGTCGATCCCGCATATGCCGATGGCCTTGCCACCCTTCTGATTGAGCAGGGAAACTATTTCCTTGTTGGTTTTCCCCATCAGCACCATCTGGGCGACTTCCATGGTCTTTTTGTCTGTTTTTCTCAGGCCGTTGACGAACTCCGACTGGATGTTGAAATTCTTTAAGGCACTGGTGATGTCCGGTCCTCCTCCGTGTATGACTACCGGATTCAACCCTATATATTTCAAAAGGGTTATGTCTTCCATCACCGAATGCTTGAGCTCTTCGCTTATCATTGCGTTTCCGCCGTACTTGATCACTACTGTCTTGCCTGCTAACGCCTGGATATATGGCAAAGCCTCGACAAGGATACCGGCTTTTTTGATCAGTTCAGAAAAATCAAACATACTTAATACCTCTTTCCTGTGTTTAGGGGACGGTCCTTTATGCACATTTTGTGCGCGGGGGGACAGTCCTTTATATTATTAGCCCGCCTTCTGAATTACTATAGATATAATCCGGGAGTTAAAAGCCCTCTGGTTTCTTCAAAACCGGCCATGATATTGAGAGCCTGAATGGCCTGACTTGCAGATCCTTTACCCAGATTATCCAATGCAGAAATAATTATAAGCTTTTTGGCGCGTTTATCAACACTTATTCCTATATCTATATAATTCGAGCCTGAAACCAGCTTGGTCTGAGGCAGCTGTCCCGAAGGAAGGATACGCACAAAAGGCTCGTTTCTGTAGAAGTCAAGGTAAGCTTTCCTAACCTCATCGGCCGTTATTTCGGCATCTGTGAGGTCAAGAGTTATGGTCGCAAGCATTCCCCTCTTCATGGGAACCAGATGGGGTGTGAAGGACACGATGACCTCTTCGCCGCATATCAGGGAGAGCTCCTGTTCTATTTCAGGAGTATGACGGTGGTTCACTACGCCATATGCCTTATAATTTTCATCCACCTCACAGAAGGCATAAGGAAGATCTGATTTTCTTCCGGCGCCGGAAACACCGGAGGCTGCGCTTATCACTATATTTTTATGTGAAACCAACTTATTGGCCAAAGCAGGCGCGATTCCCAATATGGAGCATGTAGGATAACAGCCGGGATCGGCAACCAGGTCGGCGTTTTTGATTTTATCCCTGTAAAGCTCAGGAAGGCCATAGACCGCCCGGCTTACAAGTTCAGGAGAAGAGTGGGTGACCTTGTACCATTCTTCATAGACCTTCACATCCCTGAATCTGAAATCACCACTGTGGTCAATGATTCTTTTTCCCTTTTCCAGAAGCCTCGGTATGACGGTAGTTGAAACGCCGTGGGGAAGCGCAGTAATGAAAAAATCGGCTTTATCGGCAACTTTATCTATATCCATCCCATCGCATATTTCATCATAAATTCCCCTGAAAGACGGATACACTTCGGAAAAAGGCTGGCCGGCGAAGCTGTTTGAAACAACGGTGGTGATTTTCATATCATCTCTCAGGGCGAGAAGACGCACGATTTCAGCGCCTACATATCCGGTCGCTCCTATGATCCCCAGTCTCAGCATGATCTGTTCCTCCTGTTTATTTTTAATTGTTAGTAATAATACATAAAAATATAAAAATAAAATTATTTACATGATACAAAAAAAGCCCGAATATCTTTCATAATTATACATATCAATGTATAAAAATTCAATATTATAGTTCATATTTATTATTTTTATCGTATAGTTTGTGAATATTTTTCTATACAAAGTAGCTAAAAGGCATTTTTTATTTTTGTTGATTTATAAGGTAGTTTTACACAAGGGTTTGATATAACATTAATAATACCACGAAAATACTTTTGCTTTAATGCACAAATCAGGAGGGAAATTTAATGGCAGGCGTAACTTTGAAAAACGTATTCAAGACGTATCCGGGTGGTGTAACTGCTGTAAGCGACTTTAACATTGAAATCGAAGATAAAGAGTTTATTATTCTCGTTGGACCTTCAGGTTGCGGTAAAACAACCACACTGAGAATGATTGCAGGTCTTGAAGAGATCACATCAGGTGAATTGTACATAGGCGACAAGCTCTGCAATGACGTTGCTCCCAAGGACAGAGATATAGCGATGGTTTTCCAGAACTACGCTCTGTATCCTCACATGACCGTATTTGACAACATGGCATTCGGTCTCAAGCTCAGAAAGACTCCCAAGGATGAAATCAAGAGAAGAGTTCATGAAGCAGCAAGGATCCTTTCGATCGAGCATCTCCTCGACAGAAAACCGAAGGCTCTTTCGGGTGGTCAGAGACAGCGTGTTGCTCTGGGTCGTGCCATCGTTCGTGAACCTAAGGTATTCCTTATGGACGAGCCGCTTTCAAACCTTGACGCCAAGCTCAGAGTTCAGATGAGAACCGAGATATCCAAGCTTCACCTGAAACTGAACACAACATTCATCTACGTTACCCACGACCAGACAGAAGCTATGACGATGGGTACCAGAATCGTTGTTATGAAGGACGGCTTCATTCAGCAGATTGCCAGCCCGCAGGAGCTGTATGACGCGCCTGTCAATGTATTCGTTGCAGGATTTATCGGAAGCCCGCAGATGAATATGGCTAATGCTCTTGTTGCTAAAGAGGGTGACAAGGTATACCTTATATTCGGAGAATACAAGCTCGAACTTCCCGCTGACAAGGCTTCTGCCCTTGAAAAGCAGGGATATATCGGCAGTGAAGTTATTTTCGGTATTCGTCCTGAAGATGTACATGAGGACGAACCGTTCATCAATGATCCGAACAATACTCCTCTGACAGCTACCGTAGAAGTTACCGAAAGACTTGGTTCTGAAACCTTGCTCTATCTGGTTATCAACGATATCAACTTTACAGCCCGTGTAAGTCCTAAGTCAAAGACACAGGCCGGCGAAACCATCAAGGTCGTATTTGATATCCAGCATATGCACATCTTTGACAAGGAAACAGAAAAGGCTATCGTTCACTAATAAGATCAATACAAAGGGCTGTTCCGGTGACATTACCGGACAGCCCTTTTTTGTTCCGGACTTTTTACCGAAATAATATCATGGAAATATTTGTGGTAATAACTGCAGTCGGGACTGATCTGCTTTCCGGCTGATTGTTTTGTATACTATAATGTTTTCAGGAGCGTAATTGTGGAATAATATTGGTATATCTGATTATTGGATATGGAGGATTTTTATTGAGACTTGTTGCATTTGTAGGCCAGAGCGGAACGGGAAAAAGTCACCGTGCTTCATGGGTTGCAAGGGAAAATGATCTTGACTATATAATAGATGATGGTCTGCTTATCCATGAGAATACCATCGTAGCGGGAAAATCGGCCAAAAAAGCCCCCTCGAAAATCAGCTCTATCAAAATTGCCCTTTTTATAGAGGAAGATCACAGGAAAGAAGTCAAAGAGGCCATCGCAAGATGCAAACCTCAGGGCATCCTTATTCTGGGGACTTCCGACGGAATGGTGGACAAAATTGCCGAAGGGCTGGATTTGGGCGAATTTGACAAGCGCATATATATTGAAGACGTGGCAAGTTCATACGAGATAGAACAAGCCCGCAATACACGGCTGAAACAGGGAAAGCATGTTATCCCTGTTCCGGCCATGCAGCTTAAAAAACAATTTTCGGGATATTTTCTGGATCCCCTTCAGCTATTCAGACGAAAAGGGAAAGGGCAGTTCCAGTCTATCGGCGAGAAAACTGTAGTGAGGCCGACATTCAGCTATTTTGGCAATTATACCATATCGGACTATGCCATATATCAGCTTGTAAATTATAATATCGTCATAATGCCTGAAATGGAGAAAGTCACAAGATTCCGTACGAGCAACGGACCTGATGGACTTTTTATAGATATTGATATTATAATGGTGTATGGATACAACCTGGTGGAAGCCGTAAAAAAGGCCAGAAATATTATTTTACAGGAACTTGACAAATTTGCAGGGTTTAATGTTAATGTATTCAATATCACTGTAAAGAACTTGACCATGAAAAAAACCCCGCCTGATTATCCGGTCATGGAGGGAAGCTGAGGTGTCTCGTAAAGAAATCGATAAGATTGATTATGCCGCCATGGAAGACGAAGAGGTTCTTACATATGTTCACGCGGGCTGTAAACGCGGTATGGAGCATTTGATAGAAAAATACAAACCTCTCGTAAGAGCAAAGGCAAGAAGCTATTTTCTTGTAGGAGCCGACAGGGAAGATATCGTTCAGGAAGGTATGATCGGCTTATTTAAAGCTGTCCGGGATTACAAGGATGACAAGAGCATCCCTTTCAGGGTTTTTGCCGAGATATGTATAACCCGTCAAATAATCACCGCAGTAAAAACTGCCACAAGGCAAAAACACATTCCATTGAATTCCTATGTTTCGCTTAACAGAAAGGTGTTTGACGAGGAATCTGAAAAGTTTCTCATAGAAGTAATCCAGGAGGTTTCCATCGCAAACCCTGAGGAGCTTTTCATCAACAAAGAGCAGTTCACTGTTATAGAAAGCCGTGTGATGGAGCTTTTGAGCCCTTTTGAAAAAGAGGTTCTGGCAAAATATCTGGCCGGGGTGACATATCAGGATATAGCAAAGCAGCTTAATAAGCCTGTAAAATCAATTGACAATGCGCTTCAGAGATTAAAGAAGAAAATAGAAAAGAGTGTCCAGGAAGTCAGAAAAGAATATCTTAAATAATTCATCCCGTATGACAAATTTCGACAAAACAAAAAGCCTGCTGAATCACAGGCTGAAATGAAAAAATGTGCTAAAAAGGAGGTAAAAGTATGTTAAGGTGTATCAGTGTCATACTAAAATTATAGCCGAATTTTGTCGAAATAGCAAGAATTCTTTTATATTACTCAGTGAAAATTGTGCAATAATGATACTAAATATCAAGGGGGGTCAGTTATGATCATTAAATGGAAAGATGATTACAGTTGTTATGATCCTGTTATTGACGAACAGCACTCAAAGATGATCGACATGATCAATGAAATGAATGAAATCGCACAGCTTGTTGAGGATGGCGTTGACAGCTACGACAGGATAGTGGAGATTTTCAACGGGTTAAAGGAGTATGCCGTGTATCATTTCGGTTATGAGGAAAAAATGTTTGAAGAGCACGGATACGATTCCTTCAACACCAAAATACAGAAGCTGGAACACAAGAGCTTCTATCATAAGGTATCGGCTATCAATATGTACGAACTGGACGAAAACCAGCAGGAGACCGTAAGCAGCATATTGGACTTTTTAAGCAAATGGCTGGATCATCATATCCTGCATATCGACAAGAAGTTCGGCGAGTTCGTAAGAGACAAAATGAACAGGGAATAATAAGCATCAGACCAGGTGAGCCAAAAAATTGGTTCACCTTTTTTAATTTATGCGAATTTAAAAGCGCTTTTATTAGCCACGTAGTCTTACTATGTCATTCTGAGCGAAGCGACGAAGATTCTTATTAAAAAGATCCTTCGACTTCGCTGCGCTTCGCTCAGGATGACACAGTAAGGCTACGGATCAAAAATCCGGTTTGTTGTTCGCATTGATCAAATGATTAGAATTTCATAAAAATTATAGCCAACGTGTTTAACTTGACAAAATATAGTATAATAATAATTAATAAATGTTATTGAATGGTCGAAGTATTATACATAAGATGAAAAATTTTGGGAGCTGATATCTTGGCCGAGAAAAATAAGGTTACTGTTCGTATCGCAGGGAATGAATATGTGATAACCGGTACCGAACCTCCGGAGTACATACAGAAAGTAGCTCTGTTTGTCGACAGAAAGGTTATGGAAATTACCAGGAGGAATCATTTATTGAGTACATCCATGGCTTCCATCCTGACCTCAATAAATTTAGCCGATGAGATGTTCCGCCTCAGAGAAACGTTAAAAAGCAATGAAGCCGAACTGGCGGAGCTGAAGAAGAAGTATCAGGAGCTTAATGAAGAATCCCAGAAATTCAAGATGGAGAATCTGAAACTTAAGGAAAGAGAATCCCAGCTTACGATAGAGCTCACCAAAAAAGAGACAGAATTGAAGGAAGTCAGAAACACATTAAACACATTACAAAATGCCAATAAGAAGAATTATTGAGTGGAGGTGCCAAGTCATGTTTGATGAAATGATATCCTGGGGTGAACTGATCGTTCTTGTTCTTTTTGTTCTTGGCTCGGTGCTCATGGCTTATCTTATTCTGGCAGTGGCGAATTTGCTGAGGATCTTAAAGAATATAAATCAGATTTTGGAGAAGAATAAAGGAAATATTGACAGATCGATAGAAAAATTACCGGAGATCACCGATAATACGGCTAAAATAACAAAGACCGTCAACGAAAGCCTTGACGGGCTCGGAAAAATCGTGAACGATGTGGGTAAGGTGACCGAAACAGTCAAAAAAGGCGCTGAGACAATACAGAAGGATATAATATTAAAAGCCAAATCCATCGTTGATATCGTTGATGCGATAAAGAAGTTTTTCGAAAAGAAAAAATCAAAAGCAAGCAAGAAGAAAAGCAGCACAATATATAAATACAAATATAAGGACGGGCAGGACAAGCCTGAAGAAATAGAGGTCATTAAGACTAACGATGAACCGGACGGCATCATCACTGACGAATATGAAAAGGTAGAGAATGAGACTCCGGTGGATGATGAGGTTGATGAATCAATAATCGAAGAAAACGAAGAAACAGATAAGGAAGACGAAAAAGAATAAGATGTTCAATAGTTCTGAAAGCAGGTTTTATATGAACCATCAAAAATTGGAGCTGCTCGCGCCCGCGGGCAGCTTTGAATCTCTTAAGGCGGCTGTTGCCAATGGTGCAGATGCCGTCTATCTGGGCGGAGGAAAGTACAACGCCAGGATTAATGCGGATAATTTCACAGAAAAAGATATGACCGAAGCCATCGACTATGCTCATGAGCGTGGAGTAAGGGTGTATATAACATTAAACACTCTGCTTAAAAACCATGAACTGTATGAAGCCCTGAAGCTGGCTGAATTCGTGCATAAAGAGGGTGCCGATGCCATTATCGTCCAGGACACCGGTTTTGCAAAGCTCCTTAATGAGAATTTTCCTGACATCGACATCCATGCAAGCACCCAGATGACTTCGACAGACAGCAATACTGTAAAATTCCTTGTGGAATCAGGTTTCAAAAGAGTCGTATTATCCCGTGAACTTACATTCAATGATATCAAGTTTATAAGGGAAAGCTGTAAAGCAGAACTTGAGGTTTTTGTACACGGGGCTCTCTGTGTATGCTATTCGGGCCAATGCCTCATGTCCAGCTTTATTGGCGGAAGGAGCGGCAACAGAGGCCTTTGCGCACAGCCCTGCAGGCTTCCCTGGTCATTGTCAAGGGATGACGCAAGTTTCGGGAAATCATCATATCTGTTAAGCCCCAGAGATCTTATGGCACTGGAGATGCTGCCTGAACTCAAACGTTTGGGAGTTAAGTCCCTGAAGCTGGAGGGGCGGATGAAATCGCCCGAGTATGTGGCCATAGTCACATCTGTCTACCGAAAATATCTGAACATGCTGGAATCAAAGGACGAAAGCGGTTATTCTGTGGAAGACAGCGACAGGGAAAAGCTGATTCAGGCATTCAACCGCGGCGGATTTACACGGGGCTATCTTGAGGGAAGCCGTGATTTCAGAAAGCTTGTATACCCCGAGCATCCCAAAAATCAGGGGATACTGCTGGGAAAGGTATTGGACACTAAGCCTCTCTATATTAAGGTTATTATTGAAAAACCAATCAACATGGGCGACGGTATAGAAGTAATGGATCCCGACAAAGGAGTACAGAGCTTTACAGTAACTTCTATCATTCTGAATAACAGACAGGTACGCAGCGCTGAAACAGGAGCCGAAGTATGGATAGGGGATCTTAAGAGCTCTGTGAAAAAAGGCAGCAGGGTTTTCAGAACGCTGTCAAAGAGTCTGTTTGACGAAGCAAGAAAAACATTTGAGGGCAAAGAACCGCAGCTCGTTCCGATCGATATGGAGTTTTCCATGAAAGCCGGTGAAAAGGCTGTTCTCGGAATAACAGATATCGATGGAAACATGGTAAGCGCTGAATCGGATGAAGCAGCTGAAAAAGCAATAAAAGCGCCTCTTTCTGAAGAACGGATCAGACAGCAGCTTTGCAAAACGGGCGATACCCCGTATTGGGTCAGAAATCTGCATATTGAAACGGACAATGACAGCATGATGCCGGTTTCTGCCCTGAACGCCTTGAGACGCGAAGCTTTGGAAAAGATCAAAGAAATTCGCATAAGCAAGAAGAAAAAAGAAAAATCAAAAAGCGTTTATTACAATATTAAGGCAACAAATGAGCATACCGGCATGAAACCGAAGCTTTCGGCATATTTTGTCGAAGCTCCTGATTCGATCAATGAGTTAAGCGGCCTTATAAAACGGGTTTATATTACAGTCATGCCGCGTCAGTACCTGGAGCAGATAAGAAAAGGCTTTGACGGTGAAGTTTATTTGTGGCTGCCATCAATATTAAAAGACGGTGAGATGGCTGAGATCATAAAGCAAATCAAAGAAGTCAGTGATCTGACAGATGGTCTGACCTACGGAAGCTTTGGAACATATAAGGTACTAAAAGAAGCATTTCCCCGGATTTCACTGTGCGCCGGGCCTTCAATGAATGTTTTCAACAATGAAGCGATACATTTCCATGAAGATATTGGCGCCCAATCAATCGTCATATCACCGGAGCTTAATCTGAAAGAGGCAAAGGACCTGCATCCTTCAAAAGCAAGGCTGGAATCGGTCGTCTATGGGAGAATCCCTCTTATGACCATGGAACATTGTCCTTCTGCTATGGAAATCGGCTGCTCAGGAAAATGCGATAAGTGCAAGGGAAGCAGAGGATTTTTAAAAGACAGAAGAGGAGAGGTATTCCCGTTCATCAGGGATCCGATTTTAAAGAGGACAAAAATTTTTAATGCCTATCCTATGCTAATGGACGATGTGGATGCGTTAAAGGGCACTGCCATCAGCATATACAGGCTCATATTCACGACCGAGGATAATAATACCCGAAATGCGCTGGCCAGGTATTATTATGATAAACTGAACGGAATAAGTCCTACGCCTGAAGTTATCAGCACTATAGATAAGCTGAAGAGCAACGGCTTTACCAGAGGCCACTGGTTCAGGGGAGTGGAATAAGTTTATTATGCCGTACAGTATTAATGCTATTGCATACTTATTAGGAAAGCCTCAATTAAATCCCTTCGCAGAATAATATTACCTTAACATATAATGCCATAATTGACCAGTATGCAAATACTTTGAATATTAATCTCCTTGATGGAACATACGCTGTGCTATAATAAGTATAAATCTGGATTACAGGAGTATATTATGGTTGATGTGTATGTTGAGATCATTAGGGAAGGCGTTAAATTGCCTTCTTATGCAAACCCTTACGATGCGGGGATGGATGTTTGCGCAGCCGAGGATACGGTCATCAAACCTGGCGAAACAGTAATAATACCTACCGGGTTGAAGTTTGCCATCCCGGAAGGATATGAGATCCAGGTCCGTCCAAGGAGCGGGATAAGCCTGAAAACACCGCTCAGGCTTGCCAATTCTCCCGGAACCATTGATGCGGGATACAGGGATGAACTGGGCATAATCGTCAGCAACACCTCTCCGGAAGGCAGCAGTTCAGCTGATAATGAAAAAATGCTGACGCTGGACTGCAAGGGAAACCAAAAAGGAACTTATATCGTCAGAAAAGGGGAGCGGGTTGCTCAGCTTGTACTGGCGCAGGTGCCCAGAATGAACCTGAAGGTTGTGGAATCAGTCAAAAATATCGGCACCGACAGAGGCGGCGGTTTCGGCTCCACCGGATTGTAAGTGAGTTTTGGGGACGGAGGCTTTTACTCATTTTTTGCATGGAGGACAGACCTCTGCTCTGTATATATTGAACTGTCCAATTTGTCATTTCTGATCAAAGAAAATACTTTGTATTTTCTTGGCGAAGAATCTGATTGTAAATATAAAGATAGGAGAATTAATATGATTAACAGACAAAGACTTGTTGATGAATTCATAAGCCTGGTCAAAATCGACAGCCTGTCCAGACAGGAAAGAAAGATGGCCGATGCCCTGCTGAAAAAGCTGAGGGATATGGGATATGAGCCTTATGAGGATGATGCAGGTACCAAAATTGGAGGCAATGCAGGTAATGTAGTTTGCCACATAAAAGGTGAGAAGGACAAACCGGCTCTTTTACTGATGGCCCATATGGATACAGTGGTCCCGGGCATATCCAAGAACCCCATAATCGATGGGGATATAATCAAGACAGATGGGACGACGATATTGGGCGGGGACGATTTCGCAGGTATCGCTGTTATACTGGAAACTGTAAGATCACTGAAAGAAGACGGCACTCCCTTCGGGGATCTGTACATTGCTTTTACGGTATGCGAGGAAGGCGGTTTATATGGTGCCAGAAACCTCGATCTTTCCAAAATACCGGCAGATTTCGCCTTTATTTTTGATGAAGGAGGACCGATTGGCCAGATTGCGGTCAAAGCTCCATACTATAACAGGTTCGAGGTGATTTTCCATGGCAGGGCTGCCCACGCCGGAGTTGAGCCTGAAAAAGGCTTAAGCGCTATAATGCTGGCTTCAAAAGCCATTTCTGACATGCCATATTTCGGAAGGATAGATGAAGAAAGCACATCCAATATTGGCATTATAAATGGTGGAGGAGCAAGGAATATAGTTACTGAAAACTGCAGGATCGAGGGTGAAGTACGTTCAATATCGGAAGAAAAAATCAACCGATATACCGATGCGATTCTGAACCATTTAAAGACTGTTACAGAGAGTCTGGGAGGCTCTGTGCAGATCAATCTTGAGCGCATGTACCCCGGATTCAACATCAGTGAAACAGACGAAATAATAGGTTTATTAAAGGATGCGTCAAATGCTTCGGGAATCCCACTTAAGCTTGAAGCTACAGGCGGCGGCAGCGATACGAATATAATTAACGGAGCTGGGATACCTGCGGTTAATGTCAGTGTAGGCATGGAAAACGTACACAGCAAGAATGAGTTTATAAGGATATCAAATCTTGAAAAGGCATGCCACTTCCTGACTGCGATCATCAAGGCTGCATATAAGAGATAAATATGTTCGCATTATTTGATTAATGCGAACAATAAACCGGATTTTCCGCTCCGTAGCCCAACAATGTCATCCTGAGCGAAGCGCAGCGGAGTCGAAGGATCTTGCTTTACTCATGTTTTGGCGGCCGCAAGGATCTCGCTCTGTTCACCTTTAAGCACCTGCGTCAATATGAGTTTTGGGGACGGACCCCTATGCACATTTTAGTTCTAAGAATACACACTAATAAAATAGTGTACAAAAAGGACCGTCCCAGTGACAATAAGTTGTCAAAAGAACCGTCCCCTTGACAATATTAATATGTTATACCCTGTGCATACATCGCAGCGGCTATTTTCATAAAGCCTGCGATATTGGCTCCCATAACGAGATTGTCGGGCTCACCGTACTCTGCAGCTGCCTCACTGGCGTTCCTGTATATGTTCTGCATGATGCCCTTCAGCTTGGAATCAACTTCCTCGAAGGACCAGGACAATCTCATGCTGTTCTGTGTCATTTCAAGACCTGAGGTTGCAACTCCGCCGGCGTTTGCAGCCTTTGCGGGGCCAAAGATAACCTTATTCTTGAGGAAGACGTCGATAGCCTCAGGTGTCGATGGCATATTGGCTCCTTCGCCTACAGCGAAGCAACCATTCTTAACAAGCATTGCAGCATCGTTGCCATCCAGTTCGTTCTGTGTGGCGCATGGCAGAGCTATATCGCAAGGTATGGTCCAGATTCCCTTGCAGCCTTCTGTATAAACAGCATCGGGATGATGCTTGACGTATTCATAAATACGGCCTCTCTGAACCTCTTTTATAAGTTTTATGGTATCAAGATTGATACCGCTCTTGTGATAAATGTAACCATTGGAATCATTCATGGCGACAACCTTCGCGCCAAGCTGCATGGCTTTTTCTGCGGCATATATCGCCACATTGCCCGAACCTGAGATTACGACAGTCTTGCCTTCAAAGGATTTGCCCTTTGCCTTAACAGCTTCGTCCATAAAGTAGCAAAGACCGTATCCTGTTGCCTGGGTACGTGCAAGGCTTCCGCCATATGATAATCCTTTACCCGTCAGAACACCGGTAAAATCATTCTTTATTTTCTTGTACATTCCGTACATATAACCGATTTCACGTGCGCCGACACCGATATCTCCCGCAGGAACGTCGGTATCAGGGCCTATATGCCGGGCCAGTTCAAACATAAAGCTCTGGCAGAAACGCATTATTTCCATATCTGACTTGCCCTTCGGATCAAAATCCGAACCGCCCTTTGCACCACCCATAGGAAGAGTGGTAAGAGAGTTTTTGAAGCATTGTTCGAAGCCTAAAAATTTGATAATACCAAGATTAACAGATGGGTGGAAACGAAGCCCGCCCTTGTATGGCCCTATGGCGCTGTTGAATTGGACACGGAAACCGCGGTTCACACGGACAGTACCGTTGTCATCAACCCAGGGTACACGGAAGATTACTTGTCTTTCGGGCTCAACTATGCGATCAAATATGCCTGCCTTAACATATTCAGGATGTTTTTCGGCAACAGGTTCCAGAGATTCCAGCACTTCTTTTACGGCCTGATGGAATTCAGGTTCACCCGGATTTCTTTTTATTACTTGATCATAAACATCTGCTAAAATCTTCATATTGGCCTCCTCACACTATGCCCATCAGTCAGCGAATTGGTAATATGCAACAAATAAAACTACCACTTGCATTCTGATATTGACTAAAATATATAAAATTTTTTCTGCGCACCGGTTTCCATATTGCGGAGCCTAGTTGCAAACCATGCACACCATAGAATTTCCAACATTTAGCCGCTTTTGGCCCGGATGGTAACAGATCAGTAAAGATTATAACAGATAATAATAGTATATGCAAGAACAGATTCATGAAGTTGCAAATAAATATAAAAAAATGGATATGAGTTTTCTCATATCCATTCGATGCGATTATATATATTCCAAATAGCTTTAATTTTTGCTTTTTATGTATTCATCGATGGCTTTTGCAGCCTTTTTGCCGGCACCCATTGCCAGGATTACCGTTGCTGATCCGGTGACTGCGTCACCTCCGGCGAATACACCTTCCTTGCTGGTGCGGCCGGTCTGTTCATCTGCAATTATGCAGCCCCATTTATTAGTGGCGAGGTCGGGGGTAGTGCTTCTGATCAAAGGATTGGGCGAAGTTCCTATTGCGATGATCACCGTGTCCACATCGACCACATGCTCGCTGCCTGATTTTGCTATCGGGCGGCGTCTGCCTGATGCATCAGGTTCACCTAATTCCATTTCGACACATTCCATGCCTTTCACCCAGCCCTTGTCATCACCAAGGATTTTGGTGGGATTGGTGAGCAGCTTGAATATGATACCTTCCTCTTTTGCGTGGTGTATTTCTTCCAGACGGGCAGGCATTTCGGCCTCAGACCGTCTGTAAACGATATATACATTGTCGGCACCCAGACGAAGAGCGCATCTTGCGGCATCCATGGCCACATTTCCGCCTCCGATCACAGCGACTGACCTGCCGCGCATGACAGGAGTCTCAGCGTCTTCTTTATATGCTTTCATAAGATTTATACGGGTAAGGAACTCGTTCGCCGAATATACTCCGTTCAGATTCTCGCCGGGTATATGCATGAATGAGGGCAGTCCTGCACCCGAACCGATGAACACTGCCGAATAACCTTCTTCAAATATCTCATCGATTGTCAGGACCTTGCCTATTACCATGTTCGTCTTTATTTCAACGCCCTGTTCCAGAAGGGTTTCTATTTCTTTCTGGACCAGACTTTTGGGAAGTCTGAACTCGGGTATTCCGTAAACCAGAACACCGCCGGCCAGATGGAAGGCTTCAAATATGGTAACATCATATCCCATTTTTATAAGATCTCCGGCACACGACAATCCGGCAGGGCCTGATCCGACGATGGCAACTTTTTTACCGTTCTTAGAAACTTTTTTATATGTCCTTTTCGTGTTGCTCATAGCCCAGTCTGCGGCAAAGCGCTCAAGACGGCCTATGCCCACCGGCTCTCCCTTTATGCCGCGCACGCATTTTTCCTCACACTGTGTTTCCTGAGGACATACACGCCCGCAAACAGCAGGAAGGCTGTTGGTTTCTATGATCTTTTCGTAGGCTTCTTCAAATCTGCCATCTGCAATAAGGGAAATGAACTCCGGGATCTGCACATTGACCGGACAGCCGCTGACACAGGGCTTGTGCTTGCAGTTGAGGCAACGCTTTGCTTCCTCTACTGCCATTTCTTCTGTATAACCCAGTGCAACCTCATCAAAATTTTTGCTGCGGACCTTAGGATCCTGCTCGGGGATCGGCACTTTTTTCAAAGACATGTTAGCCATTGACGACACCCTCCAATCTGCATTT
The DNA here is from genome assembly GCA_012840245.1 of Clostridiaceae bacterium. Classification (GTDB taxonomy): domain Bacteria; phylum Bacillota; class Clostridia; order DSM-8532; family DSM-8532; genus DTU059. The sequence goes on along the minus strand of DULR01000017.1, from coordinate 89,707 downwards.
ATGCCGCTCGACAGAAGCTTTTTCAGAATCCTTGTACATTGAAAGGCGCCTCATAAGCTCTGTAAAATCAACCTCATGACCGTCAAAATCCGGGCCATCCACACAGGCAAATTTTATTTGTCCGCCTACAGTCACGCGGCAGCCTCCGCACATTCCGGTTCCGTCTACCATAATGGGATTCAGGCTGACTATGGTCTTTATGCCATATGGTCTTGTAACATCACATACGACTTTCATCATGATAGGGGGACCTATGGCTATGACTACATCATAGTTTGCGCCTTCAACCAGAAGCTTTTTCAATATATCGGAAACAAAACCTTTTGTCCCGTTGGAACCGTCGTCTGTCGTTATTATAAGCCTGTCCGATACGGCAGCCATCTCTTTTTCCAATATTATAAGATCCTTGTTCCTGAAACCTGTTATTGCATCGACTGAAACACCCATGCTGTGCAGTTTTTTTGCCTGCGGGTATGCAATCGCTGTTCCGAGACCGCCTCCTATGACGGCAGCTTTCTTAACTCCTTCGAAATGAGAAGCAACGCCCAATGGACCGCAGAAATCCTCGACCTCATCACCCTCGTTCAATTGGCCCAGCAGCTGTGTTGTAGCTCCCACTTCCTGAAAGATTATGGTGACGGTTCCCTTTTCCCTGTCGAAATCGGCGATGGTAAACGGAACACGTTCTCCTTCCTTGTTGACGCGAAGAATGATAAACTGGCCAGGTTCTGCTTTTCGGGCGACGTAAGGAGCTTCGATTTCAAGAAGTTTTACCTGAGGATTCAGGATTTCCTTTCTGACTATACGGTACATTCGGCCGTTCGCCTCCTTGCTTCAAATATGATATAAGACATTAAGTAACTTAATACAAGTAATCATATTTTACAAGAACTTTATTTTATCTTCAATAGAAATAAATAACGATAATCGGCTTCCGGACCGTTCAAAAAATATATAATATTAAGGCAGACTGATTATCACAGCTTTACACAAAACGGGATCATGATTGATATAAAAAAGCAGCGACGGAGAATTTTCCGAAGCTGCTTCTGATATCATCCTCAATTTTTGATTTTCAATCATTTTGAAATCCGGACAGGGAATTGATAGCCATAAATCCTAAGATGAACGCGGCTATGGACATTACTCCAAAACCTATCCACCAGAGAGCATCAGCACTTTCGGGAATTGAGGGCAGTATTTTGTCCCTGAAGATCTCTGTCGTGGATCCAAGAACGAACCCTATGATCATGCAATAGGTCTGATGGGGGAATCTGTTCAGGGTCCATTCAATTGGTTTCGTGATCAGGAAAACACCGATCAATGTTGCGATTCCCAATATCCCGATGTAAATGACATCAAACCCGGTTATTGCAGCAAGCATTGAATCATACATACCCAGTACCAGCAGCATATGGGAGGTACTGATACCCGGAAGCACCAGTGCCAAAGCGATCACGATGCCGGTGAGAAGCAGCATCAGATAATGAGTGATTCCTGAACCAACGCTTATATTTATGCTTCCTGACGGAATGAACCCGATGGACAGCACGATAAGGAAACCAAGAAGGAAGTAAAAAACGGAAGATATCCTTAACTCTGATTGCCTAGCCTTCTTATACAGCGCAGGAATACCGCCTATAACCGCACCCAGGAAAAACACAGATACAGGGATCGGAAATTTCTCCAGCAACCATTTGATCAAAAACGCGAGGGAACAGATGCCGGCTCCGGCTCCAATGCATACCTTCAATAAAAATAGTATGTTTCCCTTGATATCTTTGAAAAAATTACTTATTGAACTTATGAGCCTGTCATAAATCCCTAACAGGATGGCCATGGTGCCGCCGCTCACTCCGGGAACGCTCATGGATGAGCCTATGGCATATCCTTTCAATATAATGATCAGATCATCCTTAAACCTGTTATTCATTTGCATTATTACACCGTATGATTGGTGCTTGCTCCTTCTTCTAGTCTTTGCTCACTGATGAAAATTATAGCATCATGCGATCGTTATGTAAATTATGTACCAATAAATATGAAAGCCGGTTTGTGGGCTTTCCTTTCACAGGTCTGCCCGGCACAAACCGGCTTTATTCAGTAACATGCCTTAATCTTCTGTAGGGTCGACCATAATTGAGTATTTGATCAGTTCAACGTTATTCTCGGTTTCCATATAACCTTCTATGCTGAAATAGTAGCCTTTGGATGTACCACTTATACTGAAACCGTCGCTGTCGGAGTATTTATACTTGTCCTGGATATCTGTGATTTCTTCATCATAGAATTTGACGATTTCTTTAATTGACTTATCTGTATAGAGATATAATATATAAGTCACACTGCCGTCGCTTTCAGATTCTGACACATCGTAAAGGGCTGCTCCGTCTATGATGGGGAAGTCGTTGATCGGGTAACCGGACGGAAGTTCAGCCCTGTCAAGCGACTTCAATACGTTATCGGCTGAAGGGATCTCAGTCAGTTCTATTGTTGCCTGAACTGCCCCTTCACTGGTTTCGGAAATAATGATGTTAAACTTAAATCCGTCCAATATACCCGTATAGACGTTGCCCAAAGGAGTCTTCTGATCTGAATAGTCAGCGGCGTTTTTCAGGTAATCCGCATAAAACTTGTCTATGGTATTAAATTCTTCAGCATATACGACTGCGACGGTATATTTGTAGTAATTGCCTTCGTCATGTCTTATTCCCATCCAGACCTTTCCGTCTTTGTAATTGGGATATTTGTCGATCGGATACCCTTCAGGAAGCTTTCCTTCCGGGAAATTGGCAAGAGGATCATTGACGGAGCCGATTCCTTTGCTCTCTTCTTCCTCTTCCCTGCTTACCTTGTCATCCTTGCCATCATCATCTTTTTTATCTTCATCATCCTTATTGTCTTTTTTACCTGAATCATCTTTTTCGTCATTATCATCGTCTTCCGCTTTTTTGCCGTCATTTCTGTCGTCATCGTCATCGTCCACTCGTCTGGAACTTCTTGTGGAACGGTCATCATCGTCATCGTCCACACCTCTGGAACCACAGGCGGCAAAACTGAAAACCAGACAGAAAATCAGCAGTAAGCTCAAAAGCTTTTTAAGATTCATGGATATTCCTCCTCAAAATAATGTTCGAATCTTAGTGAACCGGCATCATAAAGCTGGCATGTTGCCATATTCTTATATGCGGTTATGCTTTGTTTGGTGCTATTATACTTTTATTTCGTCATGAATGTAATCACCCCCGGGGTGATTTTGCAGCCATACCCCCATAAAATGGCTATTGTTGAAAACATACCCTGGATCCATGGTGTCAGATGAAAATGCTGCATTCAGGATTGACATCATGTGTCATATTACATTGGCGAAACACATAGTATGAAAAGTCAGCCAGTAATAATGGGAGGTAATAATGGCGCGCCGTTCCTTAAAATACAATACGGCAATTCTGACAGTAACAGGCTTTATAGTAAAAGCAATCGGATTTTTGTATCGCGTTATTATTGCCAACAGCATAGGTACCGAAGGATTGGGGCTCTATCAGTTGATGACGCCCATCTACTCTCTGTTGGTCCTGGTGCTTTCAGCAGGCGTATCAGTTGCCGTGTCCCGCTTTGTAGCAGAGGAAACTTCAAAAGGACTGAAACATGCCGGAGTAAAGATCACATCGATCTCAGCAGGATTAGTTCTGGCTGCAGGTGTCGTGATATGCGGGATCCTGCTTCTGAATCTCGATGCTCTCGTATTGGGAACTACAGGCGATATGAGGACAAAACGCTCTCTGTTTTTTATACTGGTTTTTGTTCCTCCGATAGCTGCAGTTTCAGCATTCAAAGGATATTTTTACGGCAGGCAGGAAATGATGCCGAATTCGATAGGACAGATCGCGGAGCAGGTCACCAAGCTTCTTTTTGTCATATTCATGATAGATTCCTTCAGAGGAAAGGGAATAGAAAGCATGTGCCTGCTGGCCGTACTGGCCATGCTTATTGGCGAATGCGCAAATGTTCTGGTAGTATATATCGCTTTCCTGTTTTCAAACAAAAGATCGCTCTATGAGCTCAAGCTCGCGAGAAAAGAAAAAACCGGCACGATGATAAGAAAGATCGTAAAGACCGCTCTTCCCATATCTGCGAACAGGCTAGTACTGTCATTGATCGGAACTGCCGAAAGCTTATTGATCCCTCAAAGACTGGTTTTATCCGGACTTACGTTCCAGGAGAGTCTGCAATCCTTCGGAAAACTGACAGGTATGGCTTCTCCGCTGGTTTTTTTCCCTTCGATGCTTCCAATGTCACTGGCAACAGCGCTGGTCCCTGCCATAGCCGGGGCTGTAGCCGCCAAACAGTACAGGATAGCCAACAGACAGATATCGCAATCAATAAGACTGACCATTATAATGGGGCTCATATTTACATCGTTTTTCGCTTCATGCAGCCATGAACTGGCTGAGCTGGTTTACCCGGGGAATGACGTCGGCCCGATCCTGAGGCTGCTTTCGCTGACAGGTGTTTTCCTTTATCTCCAGCATACCATGCTGGGCATACTCAACGGCCTGGCAAGAGAATCGGCTATCCTTATAAACACTCTCACCGGAAGCGTTATAAGAATTGCAGGGATCTGGTTCTTAATGCCCGTCATGGGGGTGGAGGCTTACATATATGCTGTTATTGCCGGGAGCATAATAACCATCGCGTTCAATTTCAGAGAAATATCAAAAATAACCGGTATTTCCATAGATGTTGGCCAGTGGATCGTAAAACCGGTCTCTGCAGCTTTGGCAGGAGTCCTTTTGATTTTTATTGTCAGGAATGTATTAATAAATATGAGTATACCGGTAAGGATCTATATGGTAATGATCGTGATGATCGCCTTTATGATGTTTATTGCTATATACATGGTAACAGGCATCATAAAGAAAGATGATCTGAAACGCTGGCTCGTCCGGAAAAGTTAATCACTGAGAATTTTTCCCGAATGAGGATAAATGAGCAAAAGTCAGATGGATCAAGGAACTGATCCATCTGACCCAAAGTATAAAATCAAGAAAGGGTGAAAAACTATAAAAACACAAGTAATAAAGAGCAATAAAGAGGAGAATGCCAAAAAACGGCTAAGCAAAGGTCAAAGATAGTCAAAAACAGACTTGAAACATCGATGCGTAATAATGTAAAATTTAGTTAAGGTCAAAGAAAGTCAAAAACAAATCAACATTATAAAACGGAGGTGGTTTTATGTTCAGTCTGGTTCCTTTTTCAAGAAAAAACGGCAATATATCAAGAAGAGACGACTGGTTCGGAATTGACAGGTTTTTCGATGAGTTTTTCAGAGATCCTTTCTTCGCCAGGGTATCTTCATGGACATCTCCTATCCGTGCAGACGTAAAAGAGACAGACAATGAATATATTGTTGAGGCAGAAATGCCCGGAGTAAGAAAAGAGGACATTATCATCGATCTGAACAATGATGTGCTGACCCTTGGAGTTGACGTAAAACAGGAAAGAAACGAGGATGAGGACGGATATATCTACAGGGAGCGCAGGAGCGGATCCTTCAGAAGATCCTTTACCGTGCCCAATATCGACAACGAAAAAGTCAAGGCATCATATAAAGACGGTTTGCTTACAGTAGTCCTGCCGAAGGCTGAACCGGAAAAGAGAGCAAGAAAGATCGAGATCGAATAGCCTTTGTTTTCCTCCTTCCTTTTTTAAAGCAGCCATACATTCTATGGCTGCTTTTATTTTGCCGTAAAATGGCGGGTAAGTTCAGGTTGACTTAAGTTTATATATAATTGTAGTATTATGTGTGAGTATAAGTTTACCGAAACAGAGGATGGGACAGATGAAACTTGTTGCAGACTGTCATTTTCACACTATCAGCAGCGGACATGCCTACAGTACGATAAGTGAGTATGCCAAAGAAGCTTCCGGGAAGGGTCTGGCATTGATAGGAATGACCGATCACGGACCCAAAATGCCCGGAGGACCTCACAGATATCATTTTGACAATTTGAGGGTCATACCCGGTGTTTTATATGGTGTGGAGATTTATAAAGGAATTGAAGCAAATATAGTTGATTTTGACGGGTCGCTCGATACCGAAGGTTTGATTCCTGAAGAAATGGATATTGTGATCTCAAGCTTCCACAGCCCTTGTCTGGCGCCGTCAACTATGAAGGAGAACACAAAAGCCATAATTAAAAGCATGGAAAAAAGGTATGTAAATATCATCGGACATCCCGACGACTCAAGGGTACCCATCGATTATACTGAACTGGCAAAGGCTGCTTCGGAATACGGGGTGCTCGTTGAAGTCAACAACTCATCACTGAAACCGACCTCCTTCAGGAAAAACGCAGCAGAAAACTACAGGATGCTTCTTGAAGAATGTTATAAAAACAAAGTATACGTTATAATAAACAGTGACGCACATATCCATACAGATATAGGCGACAGCGACGCAGCTCTGGAGGTTGTAAGGAGATCCGGATTTCCGGAAGAACTGATTGCCAATGCGGATCTTTTAAGATTAAAACAAAGACTGGGCTTAAGGAGAAGATAAAGTTCATGTTTGAGAAGTTGCAGGCGATTGAGAATCGTTTTGAAGAACTGAATATGAGACTGACCGATCCCGGTATAATCAATAATCAGGAGCAATACATGAAACTGATGAAGGAACATGCCGAACTGTCGGAGATCGTAGAGAAATTTCGTGAATATAAGTCCTATGTCAAATCTTTGGAGGATTCGCGGTCAATGCTCCGGGAAAATCCCGATAAAGAGCTCGAGGAGATGATAGAGGCCGAGATCGCCGAGGCTGAGGAAGGGATCGAGCGTACAGAAAAGGAGCTTAAGATCCTTTTGATGCCCAAAGATCCCAATGACGATAAGGATGTTATCATCGAAATACGTGCAGGCGCAGGGGGTGACGAAGCGGCCCTTTTTGCCGCCGTTCTTTACCGTATGTATACCCACTATGCGGAAAGCAAGGGCTGGACTGTCAGTGTCATTGACTCAAACCCTACTGAAATAGGCGGATTTAAGGAAATCATCTTTGAAATAGAAGGCAGGGGAGCATACAGCCGTCTGAAATTCGAAAGCGGCGTTCACCGTGTGCAGCGCGTTCCGACAACCGAATCGAGCGGAAGGATACATACTTCCACTGCGACGGTCGCGGTACTGCCCGAGGCCGAGGACATCGGAGATATCGAAATCAATCCCAATGATATAGAAGTTGATACCTACAGAGCATCAGGAGCCGGAGGACAGCACGTCAACAAGACCTCCTCGGCCATACGAATCACCCATATCCCTACGGGCATCGTCGTTACCTGTCAGGATCAGCGTTCACAGCACAAAAACAGGGAAAAAGCCATGAGAGTTCTCAAAGCAAGGCTTTATGACATAGAAAGAAGGAAACATGAATCCGAACTGGCAGAGAACCGGAAGAGCCAGGTAGGAACCGGAGACAGGAGCGAAAGGATCCGAACATACAACTTCCCTCAGAGGAGAGTCACAGACCATCGTATTGGATTTACACTTTATCAGATAGATCAGTTCATCAACGGAGAGATGGATGAACTGATTGACGCGCTAATTACCACGGACCAGGCAGGCAAGCTGAGCAGCGGCGAAGATGAATAAAAATGGGGGATCGAAATGAAGTACGACGTTTTGACGGCAATAGGTCTGTCATTGTTTGCAGGTCTTTCAACAGGGATAGGCGGATTGTTTTTATTGATCTTCCGGAAAATAAACACCAAGATACTCTCTGTTGCTCTGGGCTTTTCGGCCGGAGTAATGATCTATGTTTCTTTTGTGGAGATCCTTCCCGAGGCTTCGAAATATCTGGGACAAGCCTTTGACGCAAAAAAAGGCGACTGGATAACCTTTATAGCATTCTTTGCAGGAATCTTCCTGATAGCCATAATTGACAAACTTGTTCCCGAAAAAGATAATCCCCACGAGCCCCAAAGCATTGAACGGCTGGATGTATGCGGATTGGGACATGATTCGCAGAAGCTAATAAAGACAGGCAAACTGGCTGCACTTGCAATAACTATACACAATTTCCCCGAGGGTCTAGCCACATTTGTTTCGGGTATGAGTGACTTTTCCCTGGGATTTGCCATAGCAGTGGCTGTTGCAATTCATAATATTCCGGAAGGGATCTCTGTTGCATTGCCCATTTATTGCGCCACGGGAAATAAAAAGAAAGCGTTTTTGTCCTCTCTTATATCAGGACTTGCCGAGCCCGTCGGAGCTATCATTGCATATCTTGTTCTCGCTCCGTTTTTGAACGATGCCCTGTTCGGAATCATATATGCATCGATAGCCGGTATCATGGTGTTTATATCACTGGACGAGCTTTTGCCTTCGGCAAGGGAATATGGAGAGCATCACCTGGCCATTTTCGGTTTGATCGGCGGAATGATCGTCATGGGATTAAGTTTGCTTTTGCTTAAATAGAGGAAGAAGAAGTAGTAGACTATCCTTAGTGCTGGGGCTACGGAATACTGTTCAACCAAGTGATCTCACAAGGAGCACGTGCACCTGTAATCAATATGTCATTCTGAGCGAAGCGAAGAATCTTAAGACCCTTCACTACGCTCAGGATGACAGAGTCAGATTCTTCACTTCACTTTATTCCGAATGACATAAAAGAGCATATGACGTCCAACTTATAAAGATGCTTCAGAAACTATTTTACAACTTATATTTCAGCTTATCGCCAAATAAGAAGTACGGGATTATAAACACCTGTATCCCTTCGGAATAAGGAGCTATCGTGTATAATGGATAGAATACTGCCAACCCTTCAGTTGTCAGGTAAAAATTAGCGGGGTCGAAATATTTCTTGAGGTTCTCTTCAAGGTTTTCGAAATAGTGGGCCATACCTGCCATTTGTCTTCGTTTTGCCTCGGACTCGATATATTCTAACAATACACTGGTAAAATCATAATTTCTTACAAACAGTGAGCTCAACGAAATGATGGTGCCTTTTTCCATGTCCCAGGTGTTTCCCTTTCTGATGGTGTTGCCATGGGCTCCTCCCGTAAACTCATATATATCGTAAAAAAGGCTTATCATGGGTTTTCTGCAGTAAGTGGATTCAAAAGTCTCGACAAGCTCATAACTGTGGAATGGAAAGCCTTGTGATTTCGATACCCTGTAATGTCTTAAAGCAGCCTGATACAGCCTGGTTGATGCATATCGGTAATTATTGTGTGCTTTCTGCCTGTAATGGGCATTGAAACGCATCGTGTTTCCGCTATAGCCATGATCCAGATACGGGTAATTGATTTTTACACTGACCATCAATACCTTATTATAGGACAACTGATCTTCGATCTTCCGGGATTTGATAAAATCGCACTTCATTCATACCACCTCACACCATTTTATTGGTGAAAGGCGTATTTTGTGCCCGTCCGGCCCGGATTTTAAAATGAAATACCAAGGTTCCCGGGACCCCACAGTGAATCTGTGATTTTCTGGTGGGGTAGGGTTCTATGATTCACGAAATGGATTATCAATGAGATTTGAATTATAGAATCTTGGGTCGCCTGTAACCTCCCTGTCTGCCCAGGAGGGCAGTTTGAAGGACTGATCTTCGTATTCGAGCTCTATTTCGGCTATGACCAGACCCTGATTATTTCCCAGGAACTCATCAACTTCCCATAACATGCCGTCGTAGATCACCTTATATCTGATTTTTTCTATAAGACCGCCTTTGCACAGGCTGAATAATGCCAAAGCATCGTCATATGGAATGGGATATTCGAATTCGGAGCGGGTTGCACCAAGTGATTTGCCTTTTATGGTCAGCCACGCTTTATCGCCCGCCGTTCTCACACGTATCGTGCAATCGGAATTCCGGCTTAAATAGCCTTGTTTGTACAATACTCCCGTCGAACCTTTCTTGTATTCATCATTTATGACCAAAAACTTACGTTCGATTTCCCGAGCCATTATAAATGATTCCTCACTTTTTAAGCTTCCATTTTATATTAGAACGGTCTGATGATATCAAAAGCGCCGTCATATTAATTATTGATGATGACAAGTCTTCTCTGCAAGGGCCTGATGATAGATTTTACAGAAATATCGGAAATTTTGGCGATCTCATAATACATATATATTTTAAGCAATTTTGTACAAATATGAGCAAGTGTAGCCATCTTTTTTTGTACAGGGCAATGATATAATCGAGACGAAGCGGTTAAAAGTCAATATCCGATTATGAAAGGTGGTATAAGGCATGAAAAAAATTCTTGCGTTCCTGCTCACTTTGTTTCTCATAATCAGTATGACAGCCGGTTTGCTCACATCAGCGACAACTTCAGGGTTTTCCGATGTTACCGATGATTATCCGTATGTAACTGCCCTGCAGAAGGCCGGTGTGGTTGTCGGTCACGAAGGCAGGTTCAATGGCGAAGGTACGGTATCCAGAGCCAATTTTGCTATTTTTATAGCCAGGACCTATGGACTGACCGGCAAACCAGACATATCTTTTTCCGATGTTGATGATGACATATGGTATGCGAACTACGCGAAGCTTGCTGTTGATGCCGGATATCTGAAGGCTGAAAACGGCAGATTCATGCCTGACGAATTAATAACCAGCGAAGATCTGTTCGTATTCGTGGAAGAGACGGTCAAGGCAGACAATACATTCCGCCCCGATCCAAAAGCAATCGCTCCTCTTATTGCAGATTTTGCAGCACCGGTGACCCGCTATCAGGTCGCACATGTAATGTTTGAAATATATTCTCATTTGCAGGCACCAAAAGCTATGCCGAAGAAGATGGTCGTCGGATATTATGGCAACTGGCAGGCTTATGGCGCTCTCTTGCCGGCTGAAATACCCTGGAATATGCTCACACACTTGAATCACGGATTTTTAACCGTTTCTGACGGTACTCCTTCCGATGAGACCTTTGGATGGGCACCCGCTCCCAAGTATTCATTGGCCTTTACCGATTCCTGGGCTGATATATGGATGAATGCAGGTTGCGGAGACGGAGGGATATTCAAGGTTTATGAGAGAATGAGCCGCATATATCCTAACGTTAAGATCATGATTTCAGTAGGCGGCTGGACCCGCGGACAGATGTTCTCGGAGATGGCATTGAAGGCCGGGACCAGGGAAATATTCATCAACAGCTGCATAGAAATGCTGGAAAAATGTCCGTGGCTGGCCGGTATTGACCTTGACTGGGAATATCCTGGCGTATATCGTGATCCTGTGACTGAAGGACTGGATGATCCCGTTGATTTCGGATCGGGCATCGGCGGCCATGATGTATCGGTGGACAAAGAGAACTTCACTGCACTGTTGAAGGAACTGCGCGAAGCTATGGACAAAGCAGGATACCAGGACAAACTGCTCACCATATGTGAATCAGCCGACTATGAAGGTACAGCCGCAAAGCAGGAGCTTGATGAAGTAGCTAAGTATGTTGACTTTGTCAACGTTATGACATATGACATGACCGGCGCATACAACGATACGACCGGACATCACGCAGCAGTGTATTCAAACGAATATGCTCCGTTCTCTGTCGATAAGGCCATCACCGGTTATCTAAAGCACTTCAGACCTGAGCAGCTAAATGTGGGTGTTGCAACCTATTCGCGCGGCTGGGCCAATGTTGTGCCGGGGCCTGGCGGCAAGCTGTTAGGGCAGCCTGCAGGAAACAGAAACCCTGCGCCAGATACAGGTCATCCCGATGCTGACGTCAATTCCCGTTATTATCGCGGCGACGGCAACTCGGGATTCGGAAAATATGAAGTGACCGAAGGATGGTCCGAAGGAAAGCATAAGGCAACCGATATGCCTGAGGTAGTGGGCAAATGGTATGGCCTTTATCCCGGTGCGAACTTCAGGCTTGCAACTATCAAAGAGATGCTGAAGGATGGCAATCGCTATCTGCCCTTCTATGATAAGGAAGCAGAAGCTCCGTATCTGTACGATACAAAGGACAAGGTTTTCCTGACCTACGAAGACGAGCGTTCCGCACAGGCCAAGGTTGATTATGTCCTTGAGCATGATCTTGGCGGACTTATTTTCTGGGAAACAGCAACCGATGTAAAAGCTGAAAACTTCCCGATCACTCGCACATTATATGAAGGTGTATGCAAATAGACTTAAGTTGATAGCAGAAGTGGGACAAGAACAGGAGTTTTGCTTCAGCCAATGCAGCAGAACTCCTGTTTCCCTCCCCAAGGCTGTCCCTCCTGTATGATATCGAGTAAAAGTCAGGCAAATCAAGCTCCCTGCTTTGCCTGACTTTTGCTTAATTGTCATGCGTGAGTTTTGGGGACGGAGACTTTGACTCATTTTTGCACCCACCAAACAGAATAAGTCAAAGTCGAATGAACCAAGGATCTTGATTCATTTGTCCCCTAGACTCATTCGCATCAATCAAATGATATACAGCTTATCCTGACATTTGGCATCGGTCATGCATATTATGTAACAGCATCAGCGTTTTCAGTGGTTTTTATGAGAGTAAAAAATGTCAATTACTTTTCCAGAATGATTCTTACCGGAAAGCCATATGCCAGGGCAAATATCGCGGGAGGCAGCCTTGCTCCGGACATAGCCGGAACGGTAGACTTCTATTCTGCCCATAACGGTACTTTGGTCGTGGCTGAAATATACAATCTGCCAAAGACTGTTCCTCCAACCGCGAACACAGCCCCGATAAATCCTTTTGGATTTCATATACATGAAGGCGATACCTGTGAGCAGGGAAATCCCGCCGATCCTTTCCAGGCGGCCATGGGACATTACAACCCCCAAAATATGCCTCATCCGCTTCACGCAGGGGATATGCCGGTATTGTTAGGCAATAACGGGTATGCTTTTATGGCCTTTTTCACTGACAGATTCACGCCGGGACAGGTTGTGGGAAGGACGATTATAATACATCAGAACCCTGATGATTACAGGTCTCAGCCTGCAGGAAACGCGGGAAAAAGGCTGGCCTGCGGGTTGATAAAACGAATTTAATATAAACAAGAGGACGAAGATTTTTCTCGATTTCCCGACGGAACGGGAAAATGAGTAAAAGCCTCCGTCCCCAAAACTCATATTACAATGCCAGCTTGTAGATATTGAGGACATCATCGCGGTTCAGCTTCACGAAATTGCCGATCGACCAGGAGCCTGATCCTGTGCATTTATCGGCCATTTCCTCCAAATGAGCCTCGTCGATGTTAGCCTGGCTCAGTCTTACAGGCAGCCCAATGGACGCAAAGAATGATTCCAGAGCTGAGATGCCTTTGAGGGCAGTCTCTTCAATATTGAAAGCATTATACTCCACATTCCAGACCCTGTGGGCAAATTGGGCGAACCTCTTTATATCGTGCCTGTAAACATACTTCATCCATGCAGGGAATACTATAGCCAGGCCTGCGCCGTGGGCAATATCATATATAGCGCTCAATTCGTGCTCGATGCCATGAGAAGCCCAGTCGCCTATCCTTCCCGTACTGAGAAGATTGTTGTGGGCTACTGTTCCCGCCCACATGATCTCAGCCCGGGCAGCATAGTCAGTGGGATTATTGAGAGCACGGGGCACGTTGTTTATCATGGTTTTCAGGGTGGCTTCGCAGAGCCGGTCCGTAAAATCGACATCCCGTACGTTTGTGAAATACCGCTCCATAATGTGGGCCATTATGTCAGCAGCGCCGCAGGCTGTCTGATAAGCCGGCAGCGTAAAGGTAAGTTCAGGGTTCATGATTGCGAAAACGGGGAACAGACACTCGTTGGTCAGACCTCTTTTATACCAGCCGTCTTCATTGGTGATAACAGCGCTGTCGCTGGATTCACTTCCTGCAGCGGGGATAGTCAGAACGACACCAACCGGTAAAGCTTCAGCAGGGTAAGCCTTGCCCGAGAAAAAGTCCCATACGTTTCCCTTGTAGGGTACACCTGCAGCGATGGCTTTTGCTGAGTCGATAACACTTCCGCCTCCCACAGCGAGGATAAAGTTTATCCCCTTGTCCCTGCATAGCTTTATGCCCTCCTGAACCAGCGAAAGACGTGGGTTCGGCATGACTCCTGCAAGTTCAAAAACTTCAATTCCGGCTTCATCGAGGGATTTTCTCACTCTGTCGTAGAGTCCGGATTTCTTTATGCTTCCGCCTCCGTAATGAAGAAGGATTTTATCGCTGTATACCTTGGTTTCCTTGCCTGCTGAATTCTCAGTATCCTTTCCAAAGATAATTTTTGTCGGATTTTTAAAAACGAAATTTATCATTCTACCGCCTCCATAATGATTTTATAATAAAGCAACGCAGCTGTGCCGTTTTCCGGCAATACACATGGTCAGTGACATTAACGGTGCATAGTTGTATTCTACCTCATTTCAGCGTTCAAAAACAGGATGTTTCGCATTCTATCACCCTGAGGCAACCCCTCACATAAGATATTAATAAAGGTACAACCATGGTATGGAGGAAGATGAATGAAAGTTGTCATACTTTGCGGAGGCAAGGGACTAAGGATGTATGAGCTGACAGAGGACATGCCCAAACCTTTGGCTCTGGTATGCGGCAAACCGATGCTCTGGCACATCATGATGAATTACAAGCATTTCGGCTTCAATGATTTTATTCTTTTATTGGGATATAAAGGCGAAAAAATCAAGGAGTATTTTGTTGATTACAACTGGAAACAGCATGATTTCATGCTTGATACGGGAAGCGGAAAACTTGAGCTCCTTGATGACAATGAGTCATTCAAAATAACTTTTGTGGATACGGGAATCGATACCATGACAGGCAGCCGCATAAAAAGAGCAAGGAGGTATATTGGCGATGAGACCTTCATGCTTACATACGGCGACGGCTTGTCAAATGTTGATATAAACAAGCTTTTGGAGTACCACAGAAAAATGGGGAGAACAGCCACCGTGACCGGGATTAGAAAGAAGACACAGTACGGGATATTGACGGTCGAAAACGGCATCGCTACATCCTTCAGGGAAAAGGAAACCTCAGGAGGGCTCATCAACGGAGGCTTCTTTGTTTTTGAGCCGGCGATTTTTGATTATATAACCGATGATACCAACTGTATTCTGGAACAGGAACCATTGAAGAACCTGGCCCGTGACGGGCAACTGGCTGTCTATCATCATGAGGGCTTTTGGACCGCCTGTGATACCTACAGCGACATTCTGAGGATCAACATGCAATGCAGGGAACAACAAAATCTATGGAAGGTATGGTAAAACATATGGAATTCTGGAAAGGTAAAAACGTTTTTATTACAGGCTGCACAGGGTTTTTGGGAAGCTACCTTGCAAAAGAGCTGATAAGACAGGGAGCCAATGTTACGGGGCTTGTAAGGGATGTGATCCCCAAATCCTATCTCTACAGCGGTGATGAGTATAAAAAAATCAACACGGTCATTGGTTCTCTTGAGGATGAGCCGTTGCTGGAGCGTGCTTTGGGAGAATACGAAATCGACACCGTATTCCATGTGGCGGCCCAGGCTATCGTCGGGATAGCCAACAGAAACCCCTTAAGTACGTTTGAGGCCAATATCCGGGGCACATACAACATGCTTGAAGCAGCAAGACGAAGTCCGCTTGTCAGGCGGATAGTAGTGGCATCAAGCGATAAAGCATACGGTGAACAGACACAGCTTCCATATACCGAGGATATGCCTCTTAAAGGAAGCCATCCATATGATGTTTCCAAAAGCTGCACCGATCTCATCGCCCAGGCGTATCATAAAACATACGGTCTTCCTGTATGCATCACACGCTGCGGCAACCTTTACGGAGGAGGAGATCTTAACTTCAACAGGATCATTCCCCAGACCATACGAAGCGTGATATACGGAGAAGCTCCTGTGATCCGGTCAGACGGAAGCTTTATCAGGGACTATTTCTATGTGGAGGATGCGGTAAAGGCCTACCTTTTGCTTGCAGAGAAGATGAACGATCTGCGCCTGGAGGGCGAGGCATTCAACTTCAGCAATGAGATCCAGCTGACCGTCCTGGAGCTGGTAAACAAAATACTTGAGCTTATGGACAGCGATCTTGAACCGGTGATACTTAATCAGGGAAGCAATGAGATAAGGCACCAGTACTTGTCGGCGAAAAAGGCAAGGGAGGTTCTGGGCTGGTCACCGTATTACACCATTGAAGAAGGCTTGAAAAAGACCATTGCATGGTACAGGGAATTTTTCGGGAAGGAAGCATGAGAAAAGTGAAGGCAAGTATTATCATTCCATCCTACAACGCAAGACAGAGGCTTTATCTGAATCTGGTGGCACTGAACAATCAGAGCTATGAGGGAGATGACGTCGAGGTCATAGTTATTGACAACGGATCAAAGGATAATACCATGGAAATGCTTAAGTCATTCCGGCTCAAATATCCCATGAAGATATTCAGGATAGACGAAAACAGGGGTATAGCACGGGGCAGGAATGAAGGGGTCAAAAACGCCGAAGGGGATATCCTCATATTCCACGACAGCGACATGCTTGCCACGAAGGATTTTATAAAACGGCACCTGGAGGAGCATAAAAGACCTGGTACAGTGGTCTGCGGCCTTTTTTGGCGAAGGATATTCACACATTACTACAGCGGATTTAGTCCCGATCAGATAAACAACTTTGAAAAGTTAAGAGAAAGACTGAATATGAAAAGGCTATCCCTGTACTGGGATGAGTACCCTCTTCTGACTGAGGAACAAATCAGGAACGAGGACCTTTCGTCCTATAGCTTTGACCTGGATTTTGGCTTCATAAACGATCTTAAGCGAATAGTAAAAAAATACGGACGCGATCTTAAAGGCTATCACCTGCCGTGGCGCTTCTGCATAACCAACAATCTTTCTGTGGAACGCCAAAAGGTCATTGATGTGGGCATGTTCGACAACAATATCGTTCGCTACGGATATGAGGATTATGACCTGGGAGTGCGGCTTTATAAATCGGGCTGCAGGTTCGTCATAGCAGACGACATCATAAGTCTTCATCAGGAGCATCCTGCAAATTACAAGGGCGATGATCTGCTGATCAACATAAACTTCATGTGCGAAAAATACAACAATATTTATTTTATAGACGTTCCCCTCGTCTGTATGAGCGACACCCTCAACATCGACCCGGAGCAGCTCAACAGGATAGCCCGGGACATAGATCATCTGCTTCCGAAAAGCCAATACCACGATGTACTGGAACTGTTCCTCGAGGTTCTGCAGGTTCTGAGAAGACGGTTCTTCCTGCCGGCAGAGGAAGACAGCAGAAGGGTTTTTCTTAAGGTGGTTCAAAAGCTGGACCATTACGTGCAAAAGGTATTGAAGCTCGAAAGGGAAGAGGGATCAGAAGATTTTATCAAACAGCTTTCAGCAATGATGAAAATGGCGTTGGGCATTGATTTTCAAATGATACTTGATGCAAACAGGAAGGAAAAGGATGATAATGATGAGTAGATATCATTTTTCAACAGTGGTTTCACAGGATCATTTTTTTAAATATCTTGCGCTGGTTTCATCCCTGAGGAACACCTCGAGGGATTTCAAAATATATACACTGTGTGTTGATGAAATAGTCTGGCATATCCTCAATAAAATCAGCATCGAAGAGGTTGTGCCTATAATGCTCATGGAAGTTGACAGCGTCATGCTTGAAAAAGCAAAGAGTGACAGGCCTTTTCAGGCATTTTGCTGGACTCTGAAGCCGGTTGCATTGCAATACATCATGGAAAGGTATTCGGACTGCGAATATTTTGCCCATCTGGATGCCGACCTTTTCTTCTACGAAAGTCCTGATCATATTTTCCTGGAGAACCCGGACGCTTCGCTGTATCTGACTCATCACAGAAATTCAAGGGAATTTCTGAAATACTACTGCTCAACGGGCATATTCAATACAGGTTTTGTAGGATGCAAAAATGACAATACCGCATATAAAGCCGTCTCGAAATGGAAGAATCAGTGTCTGGAGTACTGTCCCATAAAGGAGGACCCGGTCCGCAAGATTTTCGGCGATCAAAGATATGTCGAAAGCTGGCCTGATGAATTCCCGAATGTTCATGTCGTCCGTAATCCGGGAGTCAATGCCGCTTTATGGAATATTCAAAACTATACCGTTTCCATCAACGACGGCAAAGTCTATATAGAGGGGGGACCGCTCATTTTCTACCATTTCTCGGGACTTACCATCATAAGCCGGAATGAGTTCAATATCAACTGGTATTACCATATTGACGATGAAATGGTGCTCAATATGATATACAAGCCTTACGTCTATACACTGGTCAATGTTATGAACGAGATGCGGGTGCATTTTCCCTGGTTCAACGCCGGATTCCTTCCGCGGGAATATACGCCCGACACCCATTATCTGGCCGTATAAACAGCACAGGGGACGGTTCCTCTGTGCACTGTTTCAGACGAAATAAAAACACCCCGGAATTTTTGCAGATACAAAACCTTCCGGGGTGTATAACGTGCACAGAGGAACCGTCCCCTGTATCTACTTTCTGTTCTCCATAGGTATATAGCCGCGCCTTGGAGTGATGCTCTTGTAAGCCGGACGGATTATCTTGCCGTTATTTACAAGCTCCTCGATCCTGTGAGCACTCCAGCCTGCGACTCTGGCAATGGCAAATACAGGAGTGAAAAGCTCCTCGGGAATTCCCAGCATGCGATATACGAAGCCTGAATAGAAGTCGATATTGGCGCTGACTCCCTTGTAGATTTTGCGGTGTCTGGCTATTACTTCGGGTGCCAGTGTCTCTATCTTCGAATAGAGCTTGAATTCCTTATCCAGTCCCTTGTGATGTGCCAGGTCTCCGACATGGCGTTTGAATATTTCGGCTCTCGGATCTGACAACGAGTAAACCGCATGACCCATACCATAAATCAGGCCGGAACGGTCAAAGGCCTCTTTTTTAAGGAGTTTTTCAAGATAATTTGCTATTTCCTCGTCATCGTCCCAATCCTTTATATTTTCCTTGATATCATCGAACATCTGGACGACCTTTATGTTGGCTCCGCCGTGCCTTGGACCTTTCAGCGAACCCAGTGCCGCTGCCATGACCGAATATGTGTCGGTACCGGTGGAGGTCACAACGTGTGCCGTAAATGTAGAGTTGTTTCCTCCGCCATGCTCGGCATGGAGGACCAGAGCAAGGTCGAGAAGCTCAGCTTCAAGTCTTGTATATTTGCTGTCAGGCCTCAGCATGTGAAGGATATTTTCGGCGGTACTGAGCTCAGGCTTCGGACTATGGATGAACAGGCTGTTCTTTTTTAAATAGTGGGTATATGCCTGATATCCGTAAACAGCCAGCAACGGGAAATAAGCGATCATTTCAAGACACTGTCTCAGCACATTTGGTATGGAATTGTCATCAGCTTTGTCATCGAAGCTGTATAAGGCAAGGACACATCTTGCCAGAGCATTCATAAGATCCCTGCTGGGAGCTTTCATGATGATATCGCGGGTAAAATCCGGAGGAAGCTTTCTTAGCCTGCCCAGATTCTTCTCGAATTCCTGAAGCTTTTCTTTACCTGGCAGATCCCCGAAAAGCAGCAGATAGCAGGTTTCTTCGAATCCGAACCTGTTTTCCGACATAAAGCCCTGAACGATCTCTTCGATGTCATATCCCCGGTAATAGAGCTTGCCGGGGCATGGGATCATTTCATTCTCGTCGATTATATAGGAGTGGACTTCACCGATCTCAGTGAGTCCTGCAAGCACACCTCTGCCGCTTATATCGCGAAGCCCTCTCTTTACGTCGTATTTACTGTAAAGCTCAGGGTTGATGATACTGCATTCTATGACTAAATCTGCTAAAGGAGCAATCCAGTCATAGTTGGTGCTGTCCGTTTTCATAACCGCTATACCTCCTGTTCTTTGGGGTTTATTTTATTATACATGATTTTTCATTATAGCTGAATTCTTTATTTTTTACCTTAATTCAGACCGGTCATGGGGAAATATTGTTCATATCGGAAGGCAGCCTGATGCTGTTCATAAAAGCAGGTTCTGAAGATAAAAGATTGCGCATAGTTTTTCGTGGTATATTATCACTGTATGAATGGACCCGCAAACCCCCGAAACAATCATATTAATATTCAAGGAGATGTATGATATGGACAAGGTCAGGATCGGAATCATCGGAGCCGGACAAATAGCAAAAGCGCACCTGGAAATGTACAGGGATATCCCTGACGCGGAGGTCACGGCCATTTGTGCTTTGAATGAGGATAATCTGAAAATGGTAGCTCAAAAATGGGACATACCTCATATTTATACTGATTACAGAGAACTTCTGAAACGTGATGATATCGTTGCTGTCGATGTATGCCTGCACAATAACCTGCATATGCCGGTTACCATAGATGCGTTCAGGGAAGGTAAACATGTATACTGCGAAAAACCTCTGGCAGGCTCCTATGCCGACGGAGCCAAAATGGTGGGGGCTGCGAAACAATACGGAAAGATGCTTCATATCCAGCTCAGCAGTCTGTACACGCCAGAGACGAGAGCAGCCAGAAGACTGATCGACGGCGGGGCATTAGGCCGGATATATCATGCCCGTTCAGTTGGCTTCAGGCGGCGTGGAAGGCCATACGTGGACGGTTATGGGACTGAGAAATTCGTTCAGAAAAAGTATGCCGGGGGCGGAGCCATTTATGACATGGCCGTATATCACATTTCCCAGCTTCTTTATCTGATGGGTATGCCTCAGCCGCAGACGATTTCGGGCAAGTTATATCAGGAAACCGATATGCATGAGGGAAGAAGAAAACAGAGCGGTTACGATGTAGAAGAACTCGGTCTGGGTTTTGTCAGATTCAGCAACGGAATAACGATGGATATCTTCGAGTCATGGGCTGTGCATATGGGAAATATGGAATCCAGCTCGCTGATGGGAAGCAAGGGAGGAATAAGGCTGAAGCCCTTCAGCTACCACACCACCATATGCGATGTCGATCTTGATTGCACCGGAAATCTTGAAAATATGAACTTCAGATGGATGAACACCATTGAAGACGAGTATGCTTACAGCTCCTCACAAGCCCATTGGATCGCTGCTCTCAAGGGTGAGGTACCGCTGCTTCCTACTGCGGAGCTGGCACTTTGTACCATGCTGATACAGGAAGGCCTGTACCTTTCGGATAAAGTGGGCAGTGAGGTCACTGCTCAGGAAGTCATTGACAACTCGGTCTCAACTGCGGTTGAGGTCTGAAGCAATAATGCAGATTCCGGTTTAGCTCTTTGATATCAGGGTATGTATATTGTATAGGAGCTGATATTATGGATATAGCGGCAGTGGCTTCATCGATGCACCAGGCAGGACTGCTTCAGAAAGCGGGGATCCTGGTGCTGAAAAAAGCAATGACAAGCGCCGAAACACTTGCCCAGGACATGCTGAAAGCCCTTGAGCAAAGCGTTACGCCACACCTGGGACAGAATGTGGACATAAGGATCTAACCGATGGGTCATTAATAAGTATAATAACCTTTATTAGCCATGCCGAGGGAATGTTTCCTCGGTGTTTTGCTGTAAGAATTGATAATTAAAAAAAAAGGAGAAACAGCGATGCAGGAATCATTCAATAGTTTTCCGATCAGGATCGACGAAAGCAGAACAGCCAGATACAGATGGGAGAACAAGCCGGTCATCGGGTCTGTTTTGCTTGACAGCATGGAGGACAGCGCGACCTGGCAGCATATCGGGGTCGGGGAAATGACCTTTACGAGCGAACGCTCTGTAGATGGCGAAAAAAGCTTAAGGCTCATTTCAAAAACAAAACGGAAGGTTGACAGGGATCCGGAGGATCGGGCCAGCTACGGAAGGCCTTTTGGTGAAGCCGTGGCAAGAAGGGTGTTCAACGGAGAGGACTGGAGAGCATATAACCGACTCTCGTTCTGGGTATATCCCACTCTGCCGGGTTTCAGGGTCATATCGATGTATGTGGTCCTGCACAATGACGGAGAGATTAAGATCCCGGATTCTTATGAGAGAGAAGGACTGCATTTCTTCCTGCTCAAGCCCGATCAGTGGAATCATGTCGTCTGGGAGATCGCAAGCCTTCCAAGGGATAAGGTCACAGCAGTAGATATAATTTACCGCATGCAGGGAAATGAACCGGGGGCCACCGATACGGTCATTTTCGATATCGACAGGCTTGAGCTTCAGAAGGTGGAAGCCGACTATTATGAAGGCTGGGGCGTTGCTCCGGGACGCATATCATACAGCCATACCGGGTATCAGGCCGGCTCTGTAAAAAATGCCATCGCAAGCGGTATTAAAGCATCGGAGTTTTCGGTTATAAATACCGATACGAACGAGACGGTCCTTACAAAGCCTATTGAAATAAAAAAGAGCCATATAGGCGAATTTCAGTTTATGGATTTTACAGAGCTTGATGATGAAGGCAGCTTTATCATCAGAGCGGGCGATGTGGAAACCCAGCCATTCCGCATCGATAAAAACATCTGGCGCGGAACTATCTGGAAAACAATTAACTTCTTCTTCTGTGAAAGATGCGGATTTGTTGTGCCCGGGATCCACGGCAACTGCCATCGCGACTGGCAGTGTGAACATGGCGACAAGAAGATCATCATCAACGGAGGATGGCATGACGCAGGTGATCTGTCGCAGGGAGTGGGAAATACCACCGAAGCGACATATGCCATGTTCCATCTGGCAAGAAGAGTAAAGGAAAGTGATCCTGAGCTGTATGAAAAGCTTATTGAAGAAGGGAAATGGGGATTGGACTGGATCCTGAAGACCCGTTTCGGTGACGGGTACAGATCGGTCTGGGCTACGATGGATTTCTGGACTGACGGTATTATCGGAACTTATGATGATATAACCTTTAAGGCCTTGAATATCCCGTTTGCCAACTTCGACACGGCGGCCTCCGAAGCCATTGCGGCAATGGTACTTAAAGATGAGGATCCGGTACTCGCATTTTATTGCCTGAATGCCGCAAAGGAGGACTGGCAGTTTGCCATTGACTCTCTGACTGCGTCAGATTATTCGAGGACTCACAGGTATTATCCTGACGTACAGCTTAACGGGACCGGGGCATTGGCCTCTGTCGAGCTTTACAGGGCGACGGGGGACATGAAGTATGCCGAAAAAGCATTTGAACAGGCAAAAATGATCATAAACTGCCAGCAAATCACAGCACCTGATTGGGACATACCTTTAACAGGCTTTTTCTACGAGAACCCAGATAAAGACATGATTCTTCACTATTCTCACTTGTCTCAATCCCAGGCACCGCTGGTGGCTCTTGCCGAGCTTTTGGCAGAATTCCCGAATCATCGGGACTGGGCTGATTGGTACAGGTGCATAGCCCTTTATTCAGATTATCTGATGAGAATAACAGAGTATACCTGGCCTTATGGCATGTTTCCGGCATCGATTTATAAAATTGATGAATCGGATACGCCAACATATAGAGAACAGGTCGAAAACGGCGTGAGACTATCGGAAGGATACTATTTAAGGCTATTTCCGGTTTGGTATGTATTCAGGGGCAATAATTCACTCATTCTTTCCGATGCCAAAGCCCTGTCAAGCCTTGCAAGGATAAGAAGGAACACTTCTTTTCTGGAGCTTTGCCAGTATCAGCTTCAGTGGTGCGTGGGGCGCAATCCTTTCTCACAGAGCCTGATGTACGGCGAAGGATATGACTATGCACCTCAGTATACGGCAATGTCTGGAGATATGGTCGGTTCACTTCCTGTAGGTATCCAGACCAGCAGGGAAAAGGATATCCCGTACTGGCCGGTAAACAACTGCTACAACTACAAGGAAGTATGGGTGCAGCCATCTGCCCGCTGGCTGTGGCTGATGTCGGATCTGGCGGGAACGGCAAAGGTAACAGGCAAAGTAGGTCCCTGCGAAAATGTTGAATTCCTGAACATGATCACAGGGAAAACCGCCAGCATAAAAGCCGGGGATAATGGAGAATTTTCGGCAGATCTTCCTCAGGGGAAATATACGGTCACTTACGGCAGCCTTAAAAAATCTATTACACTGGTGCCCGGAGAAGATTACAGCCTTGACCTTAAAAACTTCTTCAGTATAGTAAAGAAAAGTGTATCAAGAGAAGGCGGCAAGCTTGCTGTTGAGCTGGAGGCAGTCACCAATTGCGCACTGGTTCTTGATCTTAAGGGAAGCAACATTTCTTTCGAAAAAGAAAGGATCGAGGTTGCTCCAACAAATGGCAGCAGTGTTTCAATTACAATCAGGGGAAGAATAATTGATGAAAACGAGGCGCATATTGGGGTTATAATACCAAATGGAAATATAAAAGAGCTGCTTGAAATCTGAAAACAGAAAAAAGCGTTACAGAAAGCCATCATGGTCTGATCGGCTTTCTGTATTTTATACGCCCGTATGGGTACAGATTTTGCAGCTATTAAAAGGAGCATCATATATGGGTATGAGAAAGATAGTAGTTTTGGACGGTTATGCCGCAAATCCGGGAGATATTCCCTGGGACGGGCTGAAAGCTCTTGGCGAGCTTAAGGTTTATGACCGGACACCGGCCGATCAGATAGTCTCAAGGATAGGCGATGCAGAGTATATCTACACAAATAAGACACCAATAACAAGGGATACTCTTGATGCCTGCCCGAATATTAAGTTCATCGGAGTTCTGGCAACAGGTTATGATATAGTTGACATCAATGCGGCAAAGAAAAAGGGGGTAACGGTGACAAATATCCCTGGTTACAGCACGGCATCGGTCGCCCAGCTTGTATTCGCACTGCTTCTTGAAATATGCCATCACGTGGGAGCTCATTCTGACGCTGTAAAAGCCGGTGCCTGGAGCAGGAGCCATGATTTCTGCTTCTGGAATTATCCCCTTATAGAGCTTGCCGGCAAAACTCTTGGCATAATAGGCTTTGGCAGGATAGGACAGGCAACAGCCAAAATTGCAGTGGCATTCGGAATGAAGGTCATTGCGTATAGCAGGCATCCTGACAAGTCGCTTGAAACTGATGACATAAAGATGATGGGTTTCGATGAAGTCCTTGCAAAGGCTGATGTCATTTCGCTCCATTGCCCCCTTTCACCTTCGACCAGAGGGATCATCAATAAGGATACCATTGAGAAAATGAAGGATGGGGTTATCATAATAAATACCGCAAGGGGTCCGCTTATTGTCGAGGAGGATCTGAAGGAAGCGCTTGATTCAGGAAAGGTATATGCCGCAGCAGTGGATGTGGTGTCAAAAGAGCCTATAGCGCCCGATAATCCGCTCCTTACCTGTGATAACTGCATTATAACGCCCCATTTCGGCTGGGCTCCGAAAGAAGCCCGACAAAGGCTGATGGATATAGCAGTCAACAACTTAAAACAATACCTCCAGGGCAATCCGGTCAATGTAGTCAACGGGGACGGTTCTTCTGACAACAAATTGTCACAGGGACGGACCTGTCCTGGGTATAATCAGTAGCTCTGCACTAAGGATGAGTTACAGGTTACAATGTTCAAAAATCAAATGTGATTTTATTACAGAATCCCGGCAAGAAATATATTAAAATTATTATATTAATTTAATTTACGTTAATGGAGCGGAGTATGGACTATCTTATAACCTTTCTCGAGGGGATCATAGCATTCGTATCACCGTGCATGCTGCCTCTGTTGCCTGTATATGTTTCATATTTCGCAGGGGGGACAGAGGATAAGAAAAGGACGCTTGTAAACGCCCTGGGATTTGTGCTGGGCTTTACCACTGTGTTTGTCCTGTTGGGCGCATTTGCGGGATTCTTTGGAAGCTTTCTCGTCAGATATTCAAAATGGGTGAATATTGTGGCCGGAGGAGTTATCGTGCTCCTTGGCCTGAACTATACAGGGATCATAAATATATCAATACTCAATAAAAATCATGGTCGTACCGGCAAAAGTCTGTCAGAACCAGGATTTTTGTCCTCGCTGCTGTTCGGGGTAGTCTTTTCCGTAGGCTGGTCTCCATGTGTAGGAACATTTTTGGGCTCAGCTCTGATGCTTGCCGCATCTTCCCAGGAAAGCCATAAGGGGATACTTATGCTGCTCAGCTTCTCAACAGGCCTTGGTCTTCCTTTTATGGCATCTGCGCTGATTCTGGACAAACTGAAGAGCGTATTTGATTTTATCAAACGCAACTATAGGACCATCAACCTTGTGTCCGGAATCATGCTTATAATTCTGGGTATAGCCATGATGACAGGGTATCTGGGAAAAGTTATAGGACTTTTATCGTTTTGATAAGGGAGAAAGCAGGATGAATCAGAAATTAAAATTATTGCTGTACATTTTAGGTTTTGTGATATTTATTGCGGCAGCGGTCGTGGGCTATGATTACCTGAGTAAAAACTATAGGGCTCCGGGGCGCAATGACGTTGCTGATTCTACTAAAACCGAAACCCTGGCCTCCGAGTCCCTGAGTCCAGGTGCCGGAACTGACAATACCCCTGATACAGAAACAGAAACACCAGGTGATGATGAGCCGGAGAAAAAAATCAAAGCTCCAGATTTTACGGTCGTGGATTATGACGGCAACGAGGTCAGGCTCTCTGACTTTTTTGGAACACCTATCGTTTTAAACTTCTGGGCAAGCTGGTGCCCTCCATGCAGGGAGGAGATGCCTCATTTCAACAAGGTGTCCGAAGAGTTTGAAAAAGATGAGCTTTTGTTCCTGATGGTCGATCTGGCCGAAGGAAGCAGGGAAACTGTTGAATCAGGGAAGAAATTCATCGAGGAGAATGGATTTACCTTCACGGTTCTCTTTGATACACAGCAGGATGCGGCCATAACCTACGGAATCAGGTCAATACCGAGC
Source organism: Clostridiaceae bacterium (assembly GCA_012840245.1). Classification (GTDB taxonomy): domain Bacteria; phylum Bacillota; class Clostridia; order DSM-8532; family DSM-8532; genus DTU059. The sequence continues at coordinate 62,876 of DULR01000017.1, read as the reverse complement.
ACCCTGTTCATCGACAGGGACGGATACGTCATCGGAGGCATAACCGGAGGGATAGATGAGGAGACATTAAGATACGGCATTTCATTGATTCTGGGAAAATAATAATTTCGTGTAATTTGATGGATACGTTGTCGGGGACGGCGTCCCCGACTCCTCGCCCGTGAACATTTTTATTAATGCAAATTATAAGCAGGGTTTTCCGCTGCTTAGCCTTACTGCGTCATCCTGAGCGAAGTCGAAGGATCTTTTAAAGATTCTTCACTACACTTCGTTCCGTTCAGAATGACATAGTCAGGCCATGAGGCTTCTCCAGCGCATAACCCGCGTCATCCTGAGCGAAGTGCAGCGAAGTCGAAGGATCTATAAAAGATTCTTCGTCGCAGCGACTTTATGTCGCTTCTCCTCAGAATGACATAGCTTGGCTTCGCAGTAGAAATTTACGTTTATTAATCGTTTTAATAAAAATGTGCAGAAAGGATCGTCCCTTCTGCACATTTATTAATCGGATTTTTCTGAAGATATCTTTTTCCGTTTTCTGACGCATTCGGTGAGCAAATACTCGATCTGCCCGTTTATGGAGCGGAATTCATCCTCAGCCCACGCTGCAAGCTCCTTCCATAATGTGGGGGACAGGCGCAGCAGTACTTGCTTTTTTTCCTGATCAGCTTTCTTATCCATAGGCATCAATAAATCGACCCGCTGTTAACGACCGGCTGTGCGTCTTTGTTGCCGCAGAGCACAACAAGAAGATTGCTTACCATTGCCGCTTTCCTCTCTTCGTCAAGATTGACGATACCGGTCTCATTCAGCCTGCTGAGTGCCATCTCGACCATTCCTACCGCTCCGTCGACGATCATCTTTCTGGCGTCGATTATAGCAGAAGCCTGCTGCCTTTGGAGCATGGCGGCAGCTATTTCGGGAGCGTAGGCAAGATGCGTGATTCGGGCCTCGATGATCTCCAGACCGGCTATATCGGCTCTTGACTGGAGTTCGGCCTTAAGTTTATCGGCAACTTCCTGGCTGCTGCCTCTCAGGGTCATTTCCTCTCCGATATCAGACTTATCATATGGATAAAGTCTTACAATATTCCTTAATGCAGAGTCGCATTGTATGGACAGAAAAGCTTTGTAATTGTCTACATTGAATACTGCCTTCGCAGTATTTACGACGCGCCAGATAACTACGACTCCCACTTCCACAGGATTTCCGAGAGCATCGTTTATTTTTTGCTTGTTATTGTTAAGGGTCATGGCTTTAAGGGATATGGTTTTCTTCTGATTGTAGAGGTTGACGTTGACGTTGCCGGTCTGGCTGTTATACTGGAAAAACGGATTCTGATCCTCGGTACTTGTTGCGGCACCGCGCCCGACAGTCGGATTGACTGCAGAAACGAAAGGATTTACAAAGAAGAATCCTTCTCCTTTCAACGTACCGATGTATTTTCCGAACAAAGTGAGAACAAGGGCTTCCTGGGGTTTGAGAATTTTAAGTCCCATAAACGGGATCCAGCTCAGGCACAGGTAGACAAGTCCAAGGATGAACATGATGGTACCTAACGTTGCCAGCCTGCTGCCGCTCATGAGTATTGCTCCCCATATTATCACGGCAATCGATGCAATCAGGAGAAAGATACTCAGTATAAGCATACCCATACCGTTTTTTGCTTTCAATTCTATCTCCTGAGTATATTTGGCTTCCATATAAAACCTCCTTATCAGTACAATACTAAACTGATATCATAATGATATCATGCAAGAAAACATATGTCAATATATTCCATACAAATTATGAACAGAGTATGTCTCAAAACAATATGTTGCCATGCTGTTCAGATCTTCCTGCTGTCCTCGTCGCAGGAAGTTGTTAATGCTCAAGTTTGATCTCACGAGGTCGCTGGCAATCGCAGTGCGAAATTTTCGCACTGTCCAGAGCATGTGAATCTCGAGCTGCACTGTTCTCATTACAACATTCAACTGCTTCTGTGGAAGGCAGTTCATCCCCGAACAGCATGTCATAAAATAGACTTCTAAGACAGCCCTATAATTGGTCTGATTTTTTGATCAAAAAACCTGAACGCTTTCCCTGTACTGGGAAGGAGTAAGACCAGTGTATTTCTTGAACAGCTTGTAGAAGTATTTTTCGTCCTGGAAACCGACCTGGTATGCTATCTCATAGCTCTTGAGCCTGGGATCCTTGAATAACTCCCTTGCAATGTTGATCCTGTAATTGTTGAGATAATCCACGAAATTCTTTTTGAGCTCCTGTTTGAAAAGAAAGCTTAAATATGATGCCGAGATGAAAAGCTCATCAGCCACTGTTTTCAGGCTTATTTCACGGGCATAGTTCTGATGGATATAGTTGAGGGCAAGCTGGACCAGCTTGTTTATTGGCGCAGTACTATGGATATGCTCGATTATTTTGTCAATGGTTCTATTTATTTCAGCCTTCATGGATTCGAAGGACACGGCTTTGATGATCTTGTCGAAGCTGCTGAAAATCAGCTGGTGCAAAGCATCGTTGTACAGATTTTTTTCGGAGCAGAACCTCATCATGCTGTTCAAAAGCGTTATTCCTATCTTCTTCAGTATATTGTTGTCTATGTTGGAGCACTGTTCAAAGGTAGCAAAAAAGTTGTCTACTTCTTCCCTTATGGCTGAGACATCTCCCGCCTCAATGGCATGCAGGAGCTTTTTCTCTTCATTGAAGGGATAAAGATAATGGAAGCTTTCTTCCAGGATCCTGTCGTCATAGACGACTACTTTTTTCTCGCCTAAAAAAATGCTGTTTTCCAGGACAGCCAAAGCCTGGCTGTATGATTTATGTATAAAAAGAGGAGTAGAGACCACCTGCCCTATACCTACGGTGAACTGGTATTCAAAGACCTCAGACAGTCTGTGGTATATTTTCTGGATATAGACTACGAACGCTTCATAATCGGCCAGTTCGCCTGAAGATAACAGGACGATGTCATTGCCCTTAATGACCAGTTCAAACGGATATTTGTCTGCAGAGACCTTTTTTATCTCTTCTATGATGCTTATTATCAGAAAGTCGAATTCTCTGCTGGTGCTTTGGGTGTAAAGCCTGTCCTTGTCCTCCAGCCTGAATACAGCGGCACAGCAGGGGTTGTCTGTCAGGTTGATCCCATAGCTTGAGATATCCCTGAAAAAGGATGAAGGGTTTTGAAGGTTGTTATCCAGAAGGCTTATCAGGAACTTCTCCTTCAGAAGGTTTATGTACTGCGGGAAAACAGACTGGTACTGCTCTATCAGACTTTTTTTGTTCGATTCTTCCAGATAGGTGTTTTTTGCCTTCAGCACCGCCTGGATGATCTCTTCGGCAGAACAAGGCTTAAGAAGATAATTGCTGGCCTTGAGTTTTATGGCCTGTCTGGCGTATTCGAAATCATCATGTCCGCTCATTATGATCATCTGTGTGTTTATTCCGAGTTTGTTCACTTCCTCTATAAGGGACAGACCGTCGATGAATGGCATCTGAATGTCTACGAGAGCGATCTCAGGGCGACATTCCTTTATAAGCTCAAGCCCGTCCCTTCCGTTATACGCAACTCCGCATACCTCGATTTCGTATCTTTCCCAGGGGATATAGTCCTTCACGCCGTTCACATGCTCATGTTCATCATCGATAATAGCAAGTTTATACATAGCCCTTCAGATTTCCTTTCTCTATATTGATTTCGGGTGTCTGCGGTATGAAGATATCGATCTCGGTGCCATTTCCCAGCTCGCTTTTTATATCTATCGAATATTTACTGCCATAATAAATGGACAGACGGTTTATTACATTCTTGATACCATAGCCGCCTCTGTCGGGAGTGCTGTTTGCGTCGATCTGAGGATTGAGCAGTTTGTCCAGAACTTCCTGCGGCATGCCTTTCCCGTTATCCCGGATTATGAAATGAAGTCTTTCATCATCCATGAATCCCAGTATGTCTACATTGGTGGGTTTATCCTCGGTCTCGATACCGTGAACGATGGCATTTTCCACAAACGGCTGGAGAATCAGCTTGGGTATCTGATAATAAAGGATGTTGGGGCTGAAATCCAGGTTATAAACCAGCTTGTTTTTATACCTCTTTTCCTGCAGCAGCAGGTAGTAGCTGATGAGCTCTCTCTCCTGACGCACGTACAGAAAATCCTTGCCCACGTTGAGGGCAAGTCGGAACAGTTTGGACAGAGCGTGGATCATTTCCTGGACACTTTTGTTATCGCCCGATACCGCTTTCCAGTAGATAGTGTCAAGGGTATTATACAAAAAGTGGGGATTTATCTGTGCCTGGAGTGCCTTAAGCTCTGCGATCTTCTCCTCGATCTCAAGAGTATAGACCTGATTCAGCAGCCTGTTGATGTTGGCTATCATATCGTTATAGTGCAGGCAAAGCTCTCCGACCTCATCGTTGTACTTGACCCGGACAGTTTCCTTAAAATTGCCCTGCTTAACACGGGTCATCGATGCAAGAAGGTTTTTGATGGGCTTTATCAGCATGGAAGAGGTGAAGGTCGTAAAGTAAAAGCCGAGAAACAGAGCGAATACCAGAACTATAATGACGATTACAGGTATGAACTGGACATTGACCGCAAAATTCTGCAAAGGAACAATATTTACAAGCTTCCAGCTGACATTCTTGAGTGGCGCGAAGGTCAAAAGAAGCTGTTTGCCGTTGTAAGTGAAGATCTCTGTGCCTTCGCCGTCATTTAAAGCTTTTTCGGGTATACTGTCCAAAATATCGCTGACACCGTTGAAACCCGGATCGGTAGGCTTATTGGTGTCATAAAAAATGGGGAGGCCATTTTCATCAAGCAGGATCAGAGTGCTTTGATCGATTTCCAGCATGCTCCTGTATATTTCTTTAAGTTTGTCAAGATTGATGGATATCATTATGAATCCTTTGGTGGAATAATCGTTCATCTTGAGCAGGGTCCTGAACATGATTATTTTATTGCCTTTATTGCTGGTTATATAGTCGGTGTTGTCTATGGGGAGATATGCCCATAAGGGGGAACCCTTGCCGTCATAAGCCTTCTTGTAGTATTCGGTCTCGCTTAGCATCTGAAATGTCGGTATACCGAAGCTTCTGTCAGAAGCGGCATAATGGCTGAAACCGTTGCCGGCGATGACGCTTATAAAACTTACATATTCCTTTGATATGAGCAGGTTGTTGATAAGATACCTGACGTAGCTCTGTTCCTGGATGGCCATGATCAGCTCTTCGGGAGAGTATGAAATGGCTTTCTGGACAGTGTAATCGGACGCTATGAAATTGGAAAGCTCTATAATGTCTTTCTGCAGATAATCTATGCTGTTGGCTACCTGTTTCAGATCTCTTAAATTGACAGTGGACAGGCGGTTCGTAACGGTCTGGCGATAAAGGGAATAGGCTGTGATGCCTATGGAAAAAGCAACGATCGAGATGATGATGCAATTGGCTATTATTAATTTGCTTCTTATGCTCAAGTTCATGAAAGAGACCTTTATTTTATTGAAAAAAGCCTGAATCATAGCCAACCTCTGCGAAACATGTCCTGTGTAAAATCTGCTGGGACGATACCCGATATATAAGAAAACTGTTATATAGAAAGCTTTCGCTTATAGTCATTTTCATGAAATGGGAAAATCTTATAACGTAAGTATAGCACAATGTATAAAAATAGAAAACCATTTTAAAAATTTGTCTACTTATAATGAACACTGAAGATGCTATATTAACAGTGTAGCTACCAAAATTAAGTAATTTCAAGGAGGAGTTCGAAATGAAAACTTTTAAAAAAGTGCTCGTTTTTCTGACTATGATAGCTATTCTGGTCAGTCTTGCAGCTTGTGGCGGGAAAGAAACAACGAATACACCAGGAACTTCTTCACCGGCAGCAAGCCAGAGTCCGTCGAGCGAACCCGGAAAAGATCCTGTAACGATCAATGTGTTCACGAACCTTTCAGACCGTTCGGCCGGTCAGGGCAAGCTTGAGCAAATGCTGCTGGACAACTACGTGAAAGAAAATCCGCATGTGACGATAAAAGTGGAAGCGCTTCAGGATGAGCCTTACAAGCAGAAATTCCAGTCATATGTGGCAGGTAATAATTTGCCTGATTTCCTCAGCGTATGGGGACAGCCTTCATTCCTTGAAGCAGTTATGGAAAAAGGATATGTTGCCGAACTGAACCCCGATGACTACAAGGATTACGGATTCTTCGAAGGCGCAACTACAGACTTCAGCTACAACGGAAAACTTTATGGACTTCCCAGAAACCAGGACATGACTACACTGTACATCAACAAGGGAATGTTTGAAGCAAACGGCGTCAAAATACCCACTACATACAATGAGCTTTTGGATGCTGCAAGAGCATTCAGAGAAAAAGGCATTCAGCCTCTTACCATCAACGGCAAGGACAAATGGATACTCAACCTGTTCTTCCAGGATCTGCTGCTAAAAGTCAGCGGAAATCAGCGCACCATTTACAACGCATCAAAGGGCGATACCAACTTCGCATCCGATCCGGATATCAGAAAAGCGGCAGAGTTGTATAAAGGCCTTATAGACGCCGGTCTTTTCCAGGATTCGTTCATATCGGCCGATTATGGCGCAGCCATGAACCTCTTCCTGCAGGAACAGGCAGCCATGTTCTACATGGGAGCATGGGAAGTCGGTATGGCAAGCAATCCTGACAACTCCGAAAGCTTCAGAAAGAATGTAGATCTGATCCCGTTCCCTGTGGTTGAAGATGGTAAGGGCAAAGCAACCGACATCGTGGCATGGAACGGCGGCGGCTACGCAGTATCTGCATCTTCACCCGTAAAAGAAGAAGCCATCAAGCTGCTCAACTACATGATGCATCCCGATAACTGGGCTAAGATCGGATGGCAGGAAGGACTTGTTGTGCCTGGCCAGAACTACTCATCATATCTGACAGGCAATGAGAACATACTCCAGAAAGGTGTAACAAATATCCTCAATACTGCCACATCGATGAGCGGTACACCCTGGAACGACTTCAAACCCGGTGAATGGAAATCTGACGTTGAGAACATTATCCAGGAGTTCTCGGCAGGTGCCGTTTCAATCGACGAATTCCTGAGCAAACTTGACGAAGCAGCTGCAAAATAATTGAACTATCACGTCTGAGCAGGGCGAAGACCCTGCTCAGACAATATTGGATCATTTCAGGAAAAAAATCTTGCAGGGGGACAGCAGTATGGATCTAATCAGACGAAGGAAAAGCACAATATTTATGCTTGTCTTTCCTGGTCTACTGGTTTTTTCGTTTGCGGTACTTTTCCCTATCGTGAAAAGCTTTTTCTATGGTATGACCGATTGGAAGGGAATAGGCGAGTATAATTTTGTAGGAGCAGAAAATTATAAAACGGTAATATTCAATGACAAGGTGTTCAGGACATCTCTTCTGAATGCGGCATTGCTGGCTGCTGCCACGGTTTTTATACAACACCCGATCGCAATGTTCTATGCAATAGCGGTAGATAAGCTGAAGGGCAGGCTTGAAACGTTTTTCAGAGCGGTATTTTTTATTCCGTGCGTTATTTCGATCGTTATAACATCAAAGATGTGGGTGAACCTGTTCAATTCCAGCTATGGTCTTGTAAATAAATTTTTGGAGCTGGTCAATTTAGGTTTTCTCAAACGTGACTGGCTGGGGAACCCGAATATCGCCCTGGGTTCGGTTATCTTTGTCATAATGTGGCAGGGATTTGGCTATGCATTTTTGATTTATTATTCGGGTATCAAGGGCGTACCCGATGAATTGTACGAGGCTTCCAGGATAGACGGAGCCAACGCATGGCAGCAGTTTGTAAAAGTTACATTGCCCATGCTCAAACCTGTTATTTTCGTTAATATTTCGATAGCTATAACAGCTTCATTGAAACAGATGGAGCCGATCTTCATAATGACCAACGGCGGACCGGGGACAAAGACCCAGTTCGTTGCGAATTATCTGTACACTCAGGCCTTCAATGCGAAAAAATATGGTTATGCGAACGCCATCTCACTGGTATTTGTAGTGATATGCGTGATCATAACGATCATCGTTCAGAAGCTGTTCAGAAATAAAGAAGTTTAAGGGGAGAGTATTTTGAAAGAGTTTGCAGATAAGAATATTTCAGGTATGAGATTGAAAGCAAAACCATCGATCTTCAGGTTTTTAAATATATTTCTGTGCTCGGTCATTGCCATAGGGGCTATATTTCCGCTGGTCTGGCTTACAGATTTCTCGCTTGTGCAAAGTAATGAGCTTTTCGGTAAAAATGTTCTCAAATGGCCGAATCCGCCATACTGGAAGAACTATGAACTTGCGCTGACAGCAGGTAAGGTTCCGCAATACTTCCTGAACAGCATAATCATAACCACTGTCAGCCTGATATTGATAGTGATCCTTTCAGTCATGATGTCCTATGGTTTTACAAGGATGAAGTGGAAGCTCAGCAGGATGTTCCTGAACATAGTTCTCCTGGGATTTATGATCCCTATTCACGCCACGCTGCTTCCAAACTTCCTGACGTTTACAAGCCTCAATATAGAAGATTCGCCGTTCGCGCTGATAATACCCTATGTAGCGTTCGGTCTTCCGCAGGCAACCTTCATCCTTACAGGTTTTATGGACACGGTTCCTGAAGCCATTGAGGAATCGGCCTTCATGGATGGGTGCAGTGTATTCAGACTTCTTTTCCAGATCATTTTTCCCATTCTCAAGCCTGCGATCATGACTGTAATAATCATGTCGTTCATAAGCATCTGGAACGAGTTCATAATGGCTGCCACATTCCTGTCAAGCGACAGATTCAGAACTCTCCCGTTCTCAGTCTATAATTTTGCGGGACAGTACACGTCCAATTATTCGGCTCAGTTTGCAGTGATGACCTTAAGCGCTCTGCCGACGCTAATCGTATATATAATTCTCAATAAGCATATAACGAGAGGAATAATGGCAGGTTCGGTAAAAGGCTGATTTCGGGAAATAATATGGGCTGCAGCCTGCAGTTTATCATCATACATCAAATTTCTCCTATCAAAAATCTGGACCGGGCATTTTGCCTGGTTCAGGTTTTTTATTAGTTTATGATTGTCTTCCGATAAGGATATAAAAGCTATGATCACTTGCAGAAAGAGCTTTGAAGAAAGGCATATTTTCTTGGAGTTTTCGCTTGACACTTAGAAAGTATTTGTATATAATTAGGTTAGTTTATCGCTAAACTAAATTAAATATTTGTGCAACATGCACATTTTTGACGGGAATTTTTTAAGGAGGGATATAATGAAAAAGTCAATTCTTACCTTAACCCTGGCGTTTATCCTGCTCCTGGCAGGCTGCGGAGCGCCATCGAACAACGATAACCAACCGACAGCAACACCAACAGCAACACCTTCGTCAACTTCCGAAGTAGAGATCACTCCTATAGGTGAAGGCCTTCAGGGCGACCCGAATCTTACAGCAACCATCAAGCTTGGTGTCTGGCCTTCTGATACTGCTGCAGAATCTGAAATAGCCATGCATGAAGGCTTTGTTGCTAAGATGAAGGAACTGTACCCAAATGTTACGATCGAGCCATTCCATTATCAATACGCTGTTGATACGTACGTAACTATGGCTTCGGCAGGCAACGCACCTACCATATTCCAGCCATGGTTCACCGAACCCCAAAGGCTTATTAATGCCGGTCTGGTGGCAGAGATAACCAATGAACTTAAGGAAAAGGGCTGGGAACAATACATGAATCCGGGATACAAGAGGATGCTTTCTGATGCAGAAGGCAGGATCTATGGTATTCCTCGTGATTCTTACGGTTTAGGTTTAATGATAAACGTCGAACTGTTCGAAGCAGCCGACCTGATGAATGAAGACGGAACTCCCAAGTATCCCAAGACACTTCAGGAACTTGCTGAAACTGCAGCCCTTATAAAAGAGAGAACAGGCACTCCAGGATTCTGCCTCCTTGCTATGGATGGCGCCGGCGGATGGCATTTTTCAAATATAGCATGGAACTATGGAGCAACGCTTGAAACATATGAAAACGGCAGATGGTATGCACATCTCAACACTCCTGAAGTTGTTGCGGCCATGGAATTCGTAAGAGATCTCAAATGGAAATATGACTGTCTCACAGCTGACCCGACTCAGGAGAACTGGGGATCAGGTATGACACAACTGGGAACAGGCGGAGCAGCAATGTACTTCGGTGCTAACGACGCAGTTGATAACCCCACTGCGATCAACGGTCTTCCTGTTGACAAACTGGCACTCGTTCCGTTCCCGGCAGGACCAAAGGGCGATCAGTATATGCTCGCAGGCGGTACCGCATATATGTTTGCTCCCAATGCAACCTCGGATCAGATCAAAGCCTGCCTTGCATATCTTGAGCTGATGGGCAAAGCTCCTGTTCTTACTCCGGACAGCATAGAAGGTATGAAGCAGGATGCCGCAAGACGCGTACAGGATGGCATACCCGTTATCCCTCGCATACAGGCATGGAACAATCCTGAATACACAGAAGCTGAGCTGGAAGTTGTAAATCAATATCAGAACATAGATATGAGATTCTATCAGGATTACTTTGATACCATCAACAAAGGCGCTCTCCGTGCTGAAGAGCCCATCATGGCCCAGGAAATGTACCTTGAGCTGACAAAGGTAATCCAGAGAGTTCTTACGAACAAGGATGCCGATATCCAAAAACTTCTCGACAAAGCACAGGATAACTTCCAGAAGCTGATTGACGAATATGTGAATGATGCTCAATAATAAGTAAACTTAAAGAGACTGCCCGGCAGCCGATCCATTTCGGCTGCCAGGCAGATTCATAATTATCCGGAACCTATGAGCCAAAATTTAGACAGAATGCGGTGAAAAAATGATTGACAAAAACTCAGGCAAGTATTGGAATCTGAAAAACAATATCAATTCCTGGCTCATAATGCTGCCGTCGGTGATTTTATTCGCCTTCTTCGTTTGGGTCCCGATGGGTGAAAGCATTGTAATGAGCCTTTTTAAAACAAAAGGCGTGAGCCTTGAAAAATTCGTGGGACTGGATCAATACATAGCGGTTTTCAAAGACCCCAATTTTACAGCGGCTTTGAGAAATACCGTATCATATGTGCTTTGGTCCCTTGTCATAGGATTTTTGATGCCTATAATAATAGCTGTTCTGATAGGCGAGACGACACGTCTGAGGGGACTGTTCAGGACAGCGTCTTATCTTCCCAATATTATGCCTGGGCTTGCAACAGTCTTGATGTGGAGAAGTTTCTTCTCCGCAAAACCTTCAGGAGCTTTCAACGTACTGATCAGTTATTTAGGAATGGATGCCAGAGCATGGCTGTCAAATGCGGATATCATTATCCCTCTTATCGTCGTTATATTGACATGGAAAGGCGCAGGAGCCACAGCTCTCATATATATGGCAGGACTTGCGGGGATCAACCCGGAGCTGTATGAGTCAGCTACTATCGACGGCGCAGGCATCTGGCGCCGCACATGGCACATTACGTTGCCCCAGATTTTCAACCTTGGAAGCACATTGCTCATCCTGCAGATCATCGCCGTATTCCAGATCCTGTATGAACCGCTTGTACTTACGAACGGAGGACCCGACAACGCATCGATTTCGCTTATGCAGCTTCTGTTCAATTATATACAGAATGCGTCCAGCATCGACTATGGAAGGGCATCAGCGGTATCTGTCATCATAGCTTTGATGCTGCTTACCTTCACGGTCATATACAACACTTTGAATAAGCGCAGAGAGAGTCTTGAATGAGGAGTGTGGAAAATATGAACGGTATCAAGCGAACAGGCGTTATACGGGATTATGATCTTCGGTCAAGCAGTGTAAAAATAGGATTGGTTTTTATATACCTGGCGTGTGCGGTGATTCTGGTAGTATCGGTTTTCCCGATAGTATGGGTATTCCTGGCCGGATTCAAGGAACTCAAGGAGTTCTACGGCACGATGCAGTTCTTAGGGAATAAAAGCTTTTTACCAAAGGCTTTCAACATAGACTACTATATCGATACATGGAAAGACATGAAATTCCATAAATATTACATAAATTCGCTCTGGTCGGTGACAGGAAGCATCGTTACTGCTTTGCTTTTCAACGGTCTGCTTGCCTATGGTCTGTCGATACTCAAACCCAAAGGACATAAGGTCGTATATTCATTGGTTATGTTCTCTCTTCTCATTCCGGCAACGACTTTCATCACTCCGTTGTTTGCGAATCTGACCAGATTGAAGATGACCGGGTTTTTTACTCCCCTTTGGCTTGCCGCGGGAGCTAATGCATTCTATGTTGTCCTGTTCAAACAGTTTTTCGATTCCTTCCCGATGACCATGATAGAAGCCGGACGTATTGACGGCTGCGGGCCTCTTCAGGTGTTCTCCCGTATTGTGTTGCCGCTTTCCAAACCCATACTGGTGGTTGTTGCCATCTATACTATAAACGGCGCATGGTCGGATTTCCTGCTGCCCTATCTGGTTCTCGACAATAATTACAGGACAGTTATGGTCAAGCTTTTTGAATACAGGGGGGCCAATAATACGAACGATCTCGATGTTCTCCGTGCAGTGGTATTCTCCATACTGCCTCCGATAATCCTGTTCTTCTTCTTCCAGAAGAAGCTCACCGAGAACATCATGACTTCAGGTATAAAAGGTTAAAAAGCATATCCGGGATGGTCCTTCATGCACATCAGTGCACAGGACAGACCTTTTTGCTCGACATAAAAACAGATGGATCCAGAAACCCCCGATCCATCTGTTTTTTTATTTTATGAGTTTTAGTGAGTTTAGGGGACGGACACTTTGACTCATTTTGAGTTTAGGGGACGGACACTTTGACTCATTTTAATTTCGCAATCTGTAGCTCACCCTTAGTGCTTGGGTTACCAATATATATATCATTCTGAGGAGCGAAAGCGACGAAGAATCTTTATAGTTCCTTCGCTTGCTCATGAAGATACGAGTTATGCGGTGATGACATTAAATGTCGTGTGATGAATGCCTCTGCAAGATCATTTGATCAGGATGATGTGTGCGGATCCCTACGGTGGGAGCAAGGTCCCTCGTAAGCGGAATTTCGTTTGCGTATATTTTGTTTTGATAATACGGAATATTTCGAAGAAATGACACCGAGCGGTTGCCTAACAAATTTAAATCGTTTATCTAGTACATGAATGCGGACGTGAAGTACACGCTCTTGCTCAGCACTAAAGCAATATATGCCGCAGTGATGTCATCCTTGACAGTACAGGCACGGAATGTGAGTTTTGACTTCGTCAGCATATATCAAATATTACAATGAGTCAAAGTGTCCGTCCCCTAAACTCACTAAACTCACATCCCTGTGAAAATATGACAATAATAAATGCCGCCCCGTATTCGGAGCGGCATTTATGTAAGGAAGTATAAGTCCGTCAAATCCTGGGATTATACTTTTGCTTTTTTAACCTTAAGAGCAACTATACCAGCAGCTGTAACCATCATAACAGCAACCAGAGCGAAGATGCCGCTGTCGCCGGTCTTAGGATTAGCTGAAGCGGATGTGCCTTTTTCGAATGCAGCAACTCTTTGCTTGATTACTTCAGGAGTTGCAAGCTTGGTGAAGTTCTGGTTAGGAACAGGCTTCTTGCCGTTGCCATCGGGCTCTGTCCAGTACAGCTCGTCAAGATAAATGGTAACGCCGTCTTTGATGGATCTGATGTGGAAACGGTTGAATACCTGAGGCATTCCTGATGCAGCAAGGTCGATCTTCAGAGTCTGCCATTCGGTTGTGATTTTCGGATGTGAACCATCTGCAAGAACGAGCTGATCAAAGAATAATGAATAGTTGTCATCATCTTCGGGAGCGGGATTGAATATCAGAACCTTCTCTTCGCCGCCTTTAGCGCCCTTGATTGTGATGTGGAAATACTTATAATCCTGGCAATTCGGGTCGCCCCTTGTTCCTGTTGAATCAGTACAATGGATGTCGAATGCTTCGCCCCAGTTACCCCAGGTATAAACTACGTCATCTTCCATATCGAAGCCGTAAACGATCTTCAGGATGCCGTCTTTGAGTTCGCATTCCTTATTTTTTACTTCGCCTGCATTGAAGTTGTGCCACCAGCATTGCAGACCGGCTCCGTTATGAGCGGGCTTGTCGTTGGTGTTCATGCCACGGGGTTGAGAGAAATCATCGAACAGAAAAGCATCAGATGGAATAGTGCCGGCAGAAGCTAATACAGTCATTGATACTGCCAGCAGAACAGCTAAGAAAGCGGTAAAAATAACTTTTTTCATGGATGTGCCTCCCTTAAATAATTTGGTTTATCGTTGAACTCAATAAAGTTTAGCGATAAACTTTGTCATCAGTATAGCAAATATAGGCAATGGTGTCAATACCAAAGGCGAGTTTTTTTAGTTACATTAAACTAAAATGGTTGCTTTGTAAAATATAATATGGTACAATATTAACAAGTTAAACGCTCAACTTAAAGTCTCTATTTGTTTTTGGCAAGGAGAATCGAATATGAAGCAAAAAAATAATAATTTTTCACTTATTTTTCTGGGGATTTTAGCCCTTATTGCCGTAGCGTTTACCGTAATTCAGCTTTTTGTGCCGAGTTTAGCCATTAGAGCAAATTCCGGTCCGGTACAAAGCATCGAAGGAAATGCTGATGTGTCTGGGAAATCACCGGCAACACTAACACTTTATGATGCTCCAAAGACAATAAAAGCCTCTGATGATGCCAAGTTGACCGTTGAAGGAGAACCCGTATTCGTTTACGATGCAGTAGTAAACAATACCCATTCCTGGAGCAAAACGCCCAAGCTTTCCTCGACTCCTATGGCATACTTTGATTTTGAAGGAGAAGTGAAAGTGGACATTTTGATGACAGGTCTGGACAAACCGGTCGAATCGGCAGTGGTTTCACCCCTTTCGGCAGGTGTACAGGCTGAAGTGGCAGACGGCCATGTCAAATTTACGCTTACTGAGCCCGGACAATATACCGTACAGTTCAACGGATCGCCCAACAAAGCATTTCATATTTTTGCAAACCCCATTGAAAAGGATATTCCCGATAAGAATGATCCTAACGTTATATTTATCGAACCGGGAGAATGGGAGATCGAAAGCCTGACATTAAAGGACAATCAAACGCTTTATATCTCCGGCGGTGCTATACTGCACGGTTCGGTGGTGGCAGACAACGCAAAGAATGTAAGCATCAGAGGCAGGGGAATGATCGATGGTTCTATATATGAATCGTGGGTAAAAGAAGGAGAATACGCAAGAGTGCCTATAGATTTCCGCAACTGCTTCAACATCAAGGTGGAAGGCATAATAATCCACAACTCCAACGCATGGTGCTTCAATTCCTTCCAGTCCGACGGCGCCGAGATTTCCAACGTAAAAATAATTTCAGCCCGTCCCAACGGTGACGGCTTTACCTTCCAGTCCTGTCTGAATTATTATGTCAAAGACAGTTTTGTACGAAGCTGGGATGACTCACTCGTTGTTAAAAACTACGGTATAAACTCAAACAACATTACCTTTGACAATATCCAGGTCTGGACAGACCTGGCGCAGTCCTGTGAGATAGGATATGAAACCAACAAAGGTCAGCTTAAGAACTCAAAAATCACAGATATAACATTTAAAAACATCACAGTCCTCTATAACTTCCATAAGCCGGTCATCTCAATCCACAACTCGGATGACGCTCTTGTCCAGAATATTACATACAGCAACATTGTTGTTGAGAATGCCTTTATGGGCAGGGGAGATGCAGGGGACAACAATCAGCTCATAGATTTCAACATAGCTGCAAGCGGATGGTCAACAACACCAAACCGCGGCAAAATAAAGGATGTTCTGGTCGAGAACCTTACCGTTCTCAATTCAGATGCCGGTGTGACGCCCCCGTCCCGTATCTACGGATATGATGAAGAGCATATGGTCGAGAACGTAACGATAAGAAATGTTGTCATAAACGGCAACAGGATAACGAATGAAAAGGATCTTAAGCTGAAGATCAATTCCTACACTGCCAATATTATTGTGGAATGAGGTGCTGTTGTGAAAAAGACGATTTCTTACATATTGATTGCCATCATCGTTATATGCAGTGCTGTCAGCATTTATACGATTTTCATGACACCTGCGGAAACTTCCGGTTCCGAAACAGCCAAAAATGCAAAGCCCACGCCAATCGTCAACCGTGTTGCAACTCCTGAGCAGTCAAAAGTGGAGGTTCCGGCCGGCTTTGAAAAACCCGAGCCGGTAGTGCCGGAGCTTCCAACAGGCGAAAATGTAGCGCTGAACAAAAAAGTCGAAAGCGGTCTTCATACTGATGTATACAAGCCTAAGAATGTAAATGACGGCAACGTTCTGACATATTGGGAGGGCGCTGATTTTCCTAACTACATGAAGATAGATCTTGATGGGACCTATAAGATCAGGACCGCGGTCATCATGCTGAACCCCGCAGCAATTTGGGGTCCTCGTACCCAGACTTTCGAGATTCAGGTCAGTACAGACGGAGAGGAATTTACAACGGTTGTCCCGTCAACCCAATACCAGTTCGATCCCCAGACAGGGAATCTGGTTATCATTGAGTTTACCCCAACCGATGCTGCCTATGTACAATTTATTTTTACGCAGAATTCGGGAACCTTCGAAAAAGGAGGACAGGCTGCTGAGATTTGTATATATGAGTAAGCAGTAGTGATATTAATTTTGAGGTGGCTTGTTTCAAGCAAATATTAATTACAGGAGGCGTTGTTATGATGGATATCAAAAAAGGAAAATCCGTCAGGCCCAACCTCAGACCCGTTAAGTTCAAATTTCCGCAGCTCAAACTAAGTACAAGACTGATTGTCTCGTATCTGGTTCCCATATTTGCGATCATAATCATTGGCGTATTTTCATTTTCGATGGCCAGATCAGAGATGATCAAAATTGCCGCCGATTCCTCCAAAGGCGTAATAAGCGGCGAGATCTCGATGTTCAATATGCTCGGAAACATCGTTGAATCACAGGCGGCGCAGTTTATTACAAATGAGGATATCAAAACTTCGCTGAAACCGGATTTTATGGATATAGATCCGGAAGAGCGGATAGAGGTGCAGAACAGGATAAATTCGCTGATGCTGTCTTTTACTGCGTCGAACAAATACATAAAAAACTATGCCATCATCGGTAAAAACAATGGTATTTTCATATCTCCCAGCATGACATCGACCGGTATGACGGTAAAAAACCTTGACCAGCTTAAAGCCATCCCTTTTTTTGACTCATTCCTGTCGGGCAAGGAAAGGAGTATGTGGGTAGGAGACAAGTCGGTTTTGCTGGAGCTTTACGGTGGGAACGCCAGAGCAGGGAAATCTTCTTTTGCATATATCACCAAGTATATCGACACTTACTCCGGTTCCATGATGGGAGTGATCATAATCGAAATAGATCCGACGGTTGTCGGCAGCATGATCGAAAGGATGGGTACGCTAAGGGGCGTGAGCCATATCATAACCCAGGACGAGTTCGATAATGCTGTTGAACTTGAAGCCGATCTTTCCAACATCGAATCGGGCTATTCATTCTCGAAAAATCCGGTATATGCCGATTTTGTGAAAAGCTCCGAACCTGTTATGGTAAAGGAGGATAAAGACAAGATCTTTATCCTTGAAAAGGCTGAGAAGAACGCTGTTATTATCGGTACTGAAATCCCACTGAAGGTTTTGAATGCTGCGGCCAACAGTATACTTGGAACGACACTGGTCGTAGTAGCGGCTGCAGTGGTGATCTCAATAACGATAGCTCTAATGATATCGGGTAAGCTCAGCGCAGGAATCAAAAAGATCGTTTCTGCCGCCAAAGCAGCGGCTTCAGGCGATCTGCGCCAGGAGCTGAAAAGCGACAGGAGCGATGAACTGGGTATGCTGACTGCAAGCATAGGCCAGATGATGGAAAGCATGCGGCGGCTAATCTTCGAGGCTGCCGATATCGCAGGGGCAGTTTTTGATTCGGCTTCGCTCGTAAACTCATCCACAGCCAATATCGTGGCTTTTGCTGAGGATATAACCGCAGCGGTGGAAGAGATAGCCTCAGGAGCAAATGCGCAGGCGCAGGATACCGAAGAAGGGGTCAAAAAATCCAATTCGCTTGCAGCTGCCATCGGTGTTGTCTCTGATAACGCAAAACAGATCGAACAGGTATCGGATTCAACCTTCCGGCTTACCAAAAACGGTCTTTCATCCATAAGGGACCTTGAAGAGAAGGCTGCCCAGACAAACAGGATCATAAGGGAAGTTCGGAGCGATATCGATAATCTCAGCGAAAGAAGCAAAAATATCACTAAAATAGTCAAGGTCATAACCGGAGTTGCCGAGCAAACCAGACTTCTCTCGCTCAACGCTTCAATTGAAGCAGCAAGGGCAGGAGAAGCGGGACGCGGGTTTGCAGTCGTCGCCGAGGAAGTGAAGAAGCTGGCTGAAAAGACCGCTGCCTCAGCTCAGGATATCGCGAAAATAGTAAAAGAAAATGAACAGCAAACCGAAATGATGGTCCGGAAGGCAGATTCGACCGAAATGACCATATCGGAGCAGAACGAAGCGCTTGAAAAAGCCATTTTGTCCTTCAATGAGATTTCAGAATCCATGGAGGCACTGGTGAAAAAGGTCCATGCAATAAAATTGAGCACCGAAGAAATGGTCGGACATAAGGACCAGGTTCTCAGCACCATCCAGAATATTTCATCAGTTTCCCAGCAGACAGCTGCTACGACTCAGGAGGTCACGGCTTCGTTCGATAGGCAGATGCACGAAATGAAAGCTTATCAGAAAAATGCCGAGCAGCTTGAAAAGGAGGCTCAGCGTCTTAAAGCTGCCATCAGCATTTTCAAGGTATGATATTCGTACTGTGGTCGCGCTGCACAGAGGGTATCAGTGCCGTTGCCTGCAATTATGGTATAATATCAGCAGAATGCTCCAAAAAGCCTGTATGACTTTGAATGGGTATGGACAACGGCTTGCTGCAGGAGATTTATTGGCTTATGGAAGAAAATTTGACCCATGAAAATGGACCAAAGGAAGAAAAGGATAAACCGATAAAAAAGCAGATTTTTTCTGACGATTTGGTCAGGAATCTGCTTTTCTATGTTCTCATCGCTGCCTTTTTGATTTCCCTGTCAATGCTTATAGCCAAGCTCTATGCATACCATAAAGAGGATAAGGTTTACAATGAGATCCGGGCTTCGGTCCAGTCCGGTCATATATCGCCTGATTTTCAGAATCTTACTCCGTCGGATACCAAGGATGAGCCTGATACCTCAAAAAATGAAAATGAAGAGCCACTTCCATATGTCGTTTTCAACGGCGATCCCGATGATTTGAATTCCGACGGCATTTTAAAGATATATGCGGATCTGAAAGCCCAGAATGATGATCTGGTGGGGTGGATCACCATGCCAGGGTTCAAAAAACCCATCGATTATCCCGTAATGCAGTATTTCGACAATGACTATTACATGACCCACGACTTTTATAAAAACAAATCAAATTCAGGTTCGATATTCATGGACGCGGCCAATCTCAGCGCAGAACCCGACAGAAATATAGTCATTTACGGCCATGCCATGAGAAACAATTCCATGTTCGGAAATCTGAGAGGCTATCCCACCGATGAAGAGAAATACGGAAATATCACCACCATATATCTGGATTTGCTTTACACTCGCCTTGAATACAAGGTTTTTTCAGCCTATTCGACCGAAGCCGACTTCGACTACAGAAGAACGGTGTTTTCAGATGATGAGGACTTCATGAGCTTTCTTAATATTATTAAAAGCAGATCGGAGCATGATTTCGGAGTTTCTCTCTCACCCCGGGACAAGATCATCACGCTGTCCACATGCGACAAGAGCCGGGGAGATGACGGGCGTATAGCCATCCATGCAAAACTGGTGAAACAGATCGTTTATGATAACAGCGGCATAGACGGTGAGTATGCAGAAACAGAAGAGAATGGCGATAAGAAGATCGTGACATCGAATGTTTATCTTGAAAAGCTGCAGCTTCAATACGTGCTCTTGCCGCCCGGGGAAAGTCCGGCATCAGAGCAAACCGGTCAGAATCCCGATGCTGCAGAGCCTTCAGGTTCAGACACAACGACCGATACTGAAACATCACCTGCACCCGGCGCATCGCCGACACCGGCTCCAGCTCCCGCGAGTTCGACTCAGACTGCAGCTTCTGAGAAGAATACAGGCGAGATGCAAATAAGCCCGAATGCGGAATGGAACAACATGGTTCTAAGTCCTCCATTCAATACTGCCAACGCTTTGTTTTCAGCAAAGGTACCGTCTTACGCAGCATATGCCAGAATAACCCTGAAACCCTACGATGAAAAGGTACGTATAAGCTATACGGTCAACGATAAAAAAACAGACCCTGACAAGATAGAACTGACCGAAGGCGAAAACGTGATCATCGTACATGTTTTATCTGCCGACGGCCTCTTTTCAAGAAAATATACCATAAATGTCTTAAGGGAGCCATCACCTGCATCTCCTGCACCTCAGCCTGAGCAAACACCTGAGACAACCTCAGAACCGCCGGATACAGATAGTAATAATTAAACGAAGTGACCTATTGATTCCAGCAAATCTTTGGTTTCAGTCGAATAATCATTCGTTCCGGAGTCCTGATTCGCTTTTATATCAAATACATACATCTCTCTGTCATGAAGGACATAAAATTTGCATATACCGCTTTTTTTCGACTGATAATGATAAAGGATCGGTTTTCCAAGCTCATCTGATATCCGCACAATGGTACTCAGATCTGAAAAAAATATGAGCTGTCTTTCCTTTTCTTCGTAATCAGTATTGACGGGAGATATTTGAGCACCTATAACACCATATATCTCAAAATGGCGCTTTACAGGTACGATCATCCAATATCTGCCACATAGCTCCAGATAGGGCCTCCTGAAGGGATTATTATAATCGAGTTAAAGATCGTCTCGATAAGCAGGATATGAGCTATTAATCGTGTTTTATCCCAAAGATGATCATACAGGTATGTGACTATGATTGCCGATACACCTATACAGGCTACAATGAACAACCTCCTCAGCAGATTGCGGGGTGTACCGCCAAGCATGAAGAATAACGAAGTCACCACAAAGGAGATATATCTGAAAAAAATCAATATTCGTTTAAGTTCGGACCTTTTAGATTCGATGCCTGATATCCTGAATATATGATTAATCAAGGCTACCTCCATGAAATAAGCAGTAGTTATTTATATAAAAAGATTAAACCCTGTTTGCGCAAGGTAATTATATCTTCAGCATGAGGATTAAGACAAGCCGGAAATCCCCGAACTTGCTTAAACTATTTAATATTAGTATTTCACGGGGGATCGCGGCTATTCCAGTATTTCCCGTGTATTGCTCAGGACATTTTTCGATTGACATGTTTTACCCTCAAAGGACAAAATGGAAGATAACAACATATATCAAGATTCGTACTTCCGCTTGAGTTAATATAAGTCTGGAAGGCAGGTGCTTTTGTGTTTTCATGGTATGACGAGATACAAAAAATAAAATCATGGATAGACAGTAACATGGAAGAAGATATCTCGCTGTCGCGGCTTTCTGATTACAGCGGCTATTCACCGTTCTATCTGTCCAGGAAGTTCCACGAGCTCGAAGGAATATCATTAAAAGAATATTTATTGATTTCAAAGATCCAGCATGCTGCCAGACAACTTATTGAGACTGACTACAGAATAACCGATATAGCCATGAGACATGGCTATTCATCTCAGGAAGCGTTTACAAGAGCATTCATGAAAGTATACGGTATAACTCCCTGGTCATACCGGAAACTGCAAAAGCCTTCTCCGAATTCCGTAAGAAGCCGGCTGCTGCACTCTGTCGGCTTCACAAAACCAATTGGAGGTAAGGATATGAAGATCTATGTGAAACAGATGTATGACTGGAACTATTATGCCTTCTTTGCTGAAGATGTTGACGAAAAATACTGGGACTACTTTAAAGAGAATCTGTGGTGGCAGATAGGCAATAGTTTTATAAAATCATTCGACAACGTAAGAGACTTTGAGTACTGTGCCGAGAACTTCACGAAATACGGCGAGACAGCTATAAAGCAAAAGCTAAGATTGATCCCGGCTCCCTGGGAGAAAGCACTGGATTTATTTATTTCGGAAATCCAAAAAGTTGGCGTAGACTGGTATATTCACGGCAGCACAGCCATGAAGCTCTGGGGGATCGATGTGGAGCCCAAAGATGTCAATATCATTATCCCGAACTACTCTGATTTTGATAAAGTCAGAGATCATTTCTGCAGATTTGCAATAAGACCCATAGAACGCTGCGAGGACTGGGTAATGAGCGGGCTTGGAGAGGTATTTATGGAAGCTGTAATTAGTATCGCATTCCACAATAAAGAGCTCGAACCTTATGATATGAATAAACTCGGAAAAATCAGTTTCAAAGGAACAGATGTATATGTCTCAAGCCTGGAAATGCTGAAACAGGACAACCTGAATTTCAATCGCCCTGATCGGGTCAAAGCAATTGAAGAAAAAATGAATCAAAGATAAGCGTTATGACAGACCACTCATCTGTGAGCCAAATCCTTAAGCGAACATATAAAGGTGTTCGCTTTTTTAATGTGACATTTTTGTTATCTTCAAGTCACCGAGTCGTCACCTTTCCCAGTTACAATATGAATAGAATAGGATATTTGTGTACAGGCCCGGCTGTATAATTGGAAGGAACAGCGGGCATGGAATAGAAAGGCTGGAAAGCAATAATGAAAAAGTGGATCGTTAGGATCATAACAGCTATATTTGCTGTCTGCATTCTTACAGGAATGTTTTATACCGGTAAAGGGTATGTGATGTTTAAGGATGCTCTTAAGGAATGCAGTCTGACGGATAAGGTACAAAGTATAAGGTCCCGGGAAAACTACACGCCCCTTGAACAATTGCCAAAGATGTATATAGACGCGGTAGTGGCCGTTGAAGATCACCGCTTTTACGATCATGGACCAATAGACATAATTTCCATCGGAAGGGCCGTATGGGTGAATTTGACCTCTTTGAGCCTGGCTGAAGGAGGAAGCTCCATCACTCAGCAATTGGCAAAGAACATCTATTTCACTCAGGAGAAAAAGCTGGAGCGTAAAATTGCCGAAACCTTCATGGCCTTTGTTTTGGAAAAGCAATATTCGAAAGATGATATTCTTGAGTTGTACGTCAATACCATCTATTTTGGGAGCGGATATTACGGGGTCTATGATGCCAGCCAGGGTTATTTCGGCAAAATCCCGTCTGGAATGAATGATTACGAGTGCACTTTGCTTGCAGGGATCCCCAATGCGCCATCTGTTTACTCTCCTGATGTAAATCCTGAGCTCGCTGCGCAAAGGCACCAGCAGGTTCTTGACAGAATGGTCGGCTGCCATTTAATAACTGAAGAAGAAGCTCAGGCTATTATGGCTATGGCGAATATTGACAAAGCCCCGGAAGGAGATAAATAAAAAACGATTGCCATCGCAATCTTTATGTGCTAAAATCAAAAATAAATTTTCAATAGCGGCTTAACAACGGCGTTAATATAGGAAAATCCTGTATTAACGCTTTTTTTATTCAGGAGGGATGCAGGTATGAGTAACAAAATGGTTTCGGTGACTGTTGCGTTGGGCTGTATTTTGGGCTCTGTAATATTCTTGCTGCCCTTTCCGTTGAAACTGATAAATCTGATTATTTACCTGTCAGTTTGTTTTCCAGCCGGCTTCTTACTGGTGAAAAGCAGTTTCAAAGCCAATGCTCAAAAGGATAAGACAATCGCTGACCTGATAAGCGAACTGGCAAGGCTTAAGCTTGAGCTGCACGTTACATCGAACCGAATCTGGGCTGTTTCAGAACAGCTGCAAATAAATCTCGATGAGAATAACGGGTTTGCACAGCAGGTATATGCTCAGACTGAAGAGATGGCTCATTTAAACGATAAAGTCAATGAAAAGATCAATGAAACGGTTATGGAAGTAAGGGAGATGATCCGGCTTCTGGAGGATTCAAGGAGCACCACTCTTGAGCTTGAATCCGTGGGTAAAAGCTCGGAAACAGTCCTGGATACAAGTAAATCGGAAATACTCGAGGTTGCGGACATCATTGGCGAAATAGAATCAACCTTCAGGGAAACTACTGATTATATGGATAAATTGTCAAACGCATCAGGAGATATAGTGAAGATTCTGGAGACAGTCAGCCATATCGCCAGGCAGACCCGGCTTTTGTCCCTGAATGCTAAAATCGAATCGGCCAGAGCAGGGGAAAATGGCAGAGGCTTTGCCGTTGTGGCAGAAGATGTGCAGAAGCTTGCGATGGAAAGTGAAAAATCAGTGGATGAGATCAAGCACCTTATATCAGTTATCAACGAAGAGATCACAGGTGTTCACAGGGCTGTCGGTGAAATTGGTATAAAGATCGATAATGGCGTAAAGAGTGCTGTCAATATTGAAAATAAGCTCGGCATGATTCACCGATCGTTTCATGGCTTACTGGATATGGCGAAAAAAATCATCATGTTATCTGAAACCGAGGCCAGAAGCGCTGGCAATGTAGTGGATAAAATATGCGAGGTGGAAAATCTGATAGGTGTTGCTGAAGAAAGCGTTGAAAGCGTGAAAAGATCAGTATATAAACAGATGCAGGGCATAATGGAGGTAGCCGAGCTGGGCAGCCGTCTGAATGATGCCTCTAAGGGACTGATGGAACTGCAGGATAACACGGGGCTGGAGGACCTGATTTCTGAAAGCTCCAGATACTCCGGGAGAATAAATGACGCATTTATTATGATAAGGGAACTTGCCGCTCTTCCTGAGATCAAAAAGATGGACAAGGAAAGCCACAGGGAAGAACTTTCCCGGTTTATTAAGAAAAATGATTTCATAGAAGCCATATGGAGCAATGATACAAAGGGCAGGTTCATATGCTCCATTCCTGAAGCGGGCATAGCAAATGCAAAAATCAGGGACTGGTTCCGGGAAAGCATTCAGGGGAAGGAATTCTGCTCAAAGGTTTATATATCGGCCATCACGAAAAGGCCTTGCCTTACACTGTCGGTACCTATAACTGACGAGTCCGGGTCCGTCACAGGAGTGCTAGGGGCGGACCTGAAGCTGTGATGATGTTTTATCTCTCATATATTCTCCGCGATTTAACCCATCACTACCCTGTCCGCTTTGCGCATTATGAACCATATGGTATGGAATCTCATTACGCCTGAAGTTATACCTTTAGAAAACATTATAGTATATTTTCTGGTTAATTGAACTGGTGACAATGATGAGAAAGAACTATCATTAAAAAAGTCGAGAGTATTGGAAATTGTTGTGATACAATCAAAATACTTCATGAAGTATTTTGAATAAATGGGTGATGCGATGGATTACTTTATTGTCATATGGTCAGTTGTTGTGTTCGTGGAAAATCGGCTCCAGTCCGGCTTTCAATATTCAGAGCTTGAAAAAGCGACCGGATTTTCACTTTCCCACATTCGTTCTATATTTGCCAGATATACAGGCAAATCTCTTGCACGATACGTATTGAGCCGAAAAATTGCACATGCAGCTTTTGATATCATCCATAGTGAAGAAAGCATTATGAACATTTCTGTAAAATATGGCTTTAGTAATCCCGATACATTTACTCGCGCATTTAAACGTGTCACAGGACTAACACCACAGGATTTCCGAAAGCGCAGGTGTATGGTCGGCCGCATAAAGCTTTGCGCAGGTGTCTATGGTGTTTCAGAAAGGATGGTTGAGGTGAATAATGATAAAGCAACTGTAAAAGGAAGCACGATATTATATGGTGTTCCTAAGGTTGGATATGGTGTATATGGCTGTACCCCTTTTCCGATTTGTCTGAAAGCAGCGGCGAATTATCTCGGTGAAGATATCGATTATGATTATGCTATGGTTTCCAGCGGTGCTGCGTTTCGTCTTGTATGGGATGAAACCTGCTGGAACGGCGGCAATGTTGATGTAATATTTACGTTTGACGACCCGATTATGGTATATAAGAACGGGATCGAAGGTATCGGGCGTGCTTTCAAAATGTTATGCAGAGGAAACTGGCAGGAGTGCAGTGATCTGGCCGATTCCTCATCAATCCTGTCAAATGCGACAAAAGAAGACTTTATCAAGTTTATCAGGGAACAGATAGATAAAGGTTATCCTTGTATCGGTCTTGGTTTTATAGGCCCGCCCGAAGCCTGCCTGATTACCGGTTACCGCAATGACGGGAAGACACTTCTTGGCTGGAATTTCTTTCAGGACAATCCTGAATTCGCTTCCAGCATAAGGTTTGATGACTCAGGATATTTTATAACCGACTCATGGTGGGAGAATCAGAATACCATTGCTGTCATGTCGATGGGACAAAAGATCCCTACTCAAATGCCCTTGAAGAAACTGATACAAAATGCTGTTACTGTAATTTCCGGACGCAAAGATGGCAATTATGCCAAGGGAATTATGGCATATGATGCATGGAAAAGAGCAATTACAGATGAAAGCCAATTCCCCAGAGAGCCTGTCATTCCTATTCTCGTTGAAAGGCTGATGTGCCAGGGCGATGCAATGGACTGCCTTGCCGACGGAAGGGATAATGCCGCGAAGTTTTTTAAGAAATTGGCCGAACAAAATCCTGCGCAGCCATTGTTCAGGGAAATTGCGGGCAAATTTGAGACAGTTAAGCAAAACGCTTATAGTATGTATAACATACTGGGTGGCTGGCAGAGGGATGAAAAACAATTGAGGTTGTTTTCGGAAACAGAAAACCGGCGAAAAATAGCTGAATTGATCGATAAGTGCAAAGCTGCTGATTCCGAAGCCCTGCATTTGCTCAAGGATCTGGAGCAAACACTTTGATATTTAAAATTGTACCCGGCTTAAAAACCGGGTTTTTTTATTATTTATCATTTCTCACCTTTTCCGGCTTCCGCCAAAATTTCACCTGCCTCGAGCATCGAAAACCTCATGGCATTATACTTATTAATATAAAAATATAAATTAAAAAAATGTTTCTGAGATTGTATATAATGATTTTGTATATTAAGATCAGGGGGAATCTAAAATGGAGGAAATAATAATAAAATGGTATGGTCCGTATAAAATTAACAACATCATCAAATATGATATATCGAATGAGTTCGGTATTTATGCGATATATAGAAAATTTGGCGATAATATGACACTTCTGTATATAGGAAAAACGGAAAGACCTTTTATCCATAGGATTAATGAGCACGCTAAGCAATGGTTGCATTATTATCGAGGTCAGTTGTTTATTAGATTTGGAGTATTGTCCTTCGGAGATAGGAAAAAGTTCTCCTCAAATAAGTTGGCTGATGCAGAGTCATTATTGATCACATATTGTAAACCACCTGAGAACATAAGCAATTACAGGTTCTATATGGGAAGAGATAAAGTAAAAATAATTAATATAGGCAGATTTGGGCTTATACCAAAGATTTTATCGACCGAGATGCTGGAATTGGCTTGAATGGATGACTAATTATTAAAAGGGATTCACCTTAATGGCGAATCCCCTCGGGAATGGCGGAGAGAGAGGGATTCGAACCCTCGGTACGCTTTTAACGTACACACGATTTCCAGTCGTGCGCCTTAGACCAGCTCAGCCATCTCTCCACGCTGCTCTATTCGCTTTGCCGGCACTTGACCAGCATGCTTGAATATTGTAACACAGTCATAAATGAGAAGTCAAGAAAATATGAACAGGCCAATATTTGGGGCAAAGGCCCGCCGGCAGATGCTTTACCGGCATAAGTATACTGCCGTATTATGTAACCATGCCCCAAAGCCAAAGCACCAGTTCTATTGCCCTCGGGAAGATGGTTATGACACAGAACAGCCTTGCGATCTGCAATAGCGCTACCTGAGGGCCTGCGGCACCCAGATCGGTTGCCAGCAGAGCCATATCGCTGGCACCGGCCGGGGTGCAGGAGAATAAAGCGGTAGTTATATCGATCTTGAAAAGGCGGCTCATAAGGATCCCCAAAAGCACACAGAAAACCATATATCCTGCTACGAGAAGTATCATCGGGAAAATCAGCCGGACAATTCCGTCAAGATTCTCTCTTATAAAGCTGCTTCCTACATAAGATCCGGCGATTATCATGGCAAAGCGCTTGATCGCAAAAGGCATATAGGCATTATTGGTCCATAAACTGAGGACCGATACCGAAAGGGTTGAGAATAGAAGCGGACCTGCCGGTATGTTAAGTATCGCTCCCAATACGCCGAAGACAAAAGCTATTGAAAGAGTAAGAACTGTTTTCTTAACGGGTTTATCAACGGTCTTTCTGTTGCCGGTTGCTTCCGGAGAAGCCTGTGTTTCGGTCTGCTCCTGCATAGAATTATTGGAGGGCGGTTGCTTTTTGGTTATATATTTTGTTACAGGAAGGATCAGAACAGGGAAAAAGGTAAGGACAGTGATCATGCGGAATAGCTGGAATACGGCAACTCTCGATGTATCCGCACCCATATCGCTGCTTATTATACTTATATCTGCAACTCCGCCGGGAACTGCCGCAAATAAAGCTGTCATCAGATCGCAATCGGATAAAGCGTATATGACGAAGCCCATTATTATATTTATGATCAGTAACCCCCCAACAAGAAAAACCGTGGGTTTCGCCATTTTCTTAAGATCCGAAACATTCTTTCTGTTAACCTGCATTCCGATGAACGCGCCTGATATTATCTGAGCGAAAATTTTCGCAGGCAACGGAAAATATGCAAGTCCGGTGATTATGTTAAACAAAGCAACCGCCACAAGCGAGCCGATCATCAATCCGCCTGTAACTTTTAATTTGAAGCAGATCAAAGCACCAATCAAGCCAACCAGAAAGGTGGCCAAAAACCATGTCATTCCCTTTTATCCTCCAATCCAGGGGAAGCTGCGATCAAATGATCAAGTCGGCCAGTTTTTCGGCCATTTCCCGGATATCGATTCCCTTTGTAAAGAGAAGACATGTTCCTGTCGGATACCTGGTCTTTTCGATCCAATGCTCAGGTATCTGGGAAGCGCCGTATTTCGCGCCAAGAATAGCGCCAACAATAGCTCCTATTGTATCAGCGTCGCGTCCAAAATTGCCTGCGGCTATAACGCCGTTCTTAAAGGTATCATTGACTATATTGAGCACGCCGAATGCCTCTGAAACAGCCTCGGCCACAGTTGCGCGATAGCTTGCCCAAAGCTCGTCGTGAAGAGGCATCCATGAATCTATAAGAGATTTTCCTGTCCTGTTTCCTATCTCAAGAGCCTTATTGAGTGTGTAACAGAACCATGAGTCGGAAGGGATAGCGTTCAATGCGGCACCGATTATCTCGTCGATGGTACCATCCACCATGGCGACAGATACTGCTGCAGCAACAGCCTGTGCGCCCCAGATACCGTCTTCATAATGGCTGATGCTGGCGTCTATCTCAGCCATAGCTGCTGCCTTCTCAGGATCACCTGCGCAGATTATCCCTATGGGAGCTATGCGCATCGCAGCTCCATCGCTGGTGAAATAGCTGTTGTATTTGCCCGAAAGGGGTGGGCGCAAACCGCGGCGCAGATTCTTTGAGGCTTCAAACTCGCTGGCTCCGCCTCTCTTGAGCTCATCCTGAGTCGCTACATGTGTCAGCCATGCATTTACCACATCGTCACTTGTAAGATTTCCTCTGCAATCTATGAGTATCTTTGCGGTAAGCAATGCGAATTCGGTATCATCAGTACTCCAGGATGCACCCTTGTGAAAATCTGTCGTGATCCCATAATTCTGCTGGTTGTCGGGTTTCCTCGAAGCATCACCGAAGGAGTCCCCGATGGCAAGGCCGCTTAAACTGCCTAATGCTTTGTCCAATACTTTATTTCTGTCTTTGATAAATTCAGATCTTGATATCATCTGGGTATCCTTTCTATTCTCAAAATCAGTTTTAAATACACAACAGGTAAGGCCGAGGCCTGTACCTGTTGTGTTGAGAGCTGTTATTTATTTAAGCACTTCAGCAAGATATTCGCTGAATTCATCGCCGCCTGCAGCATTCCATTCTTTGACGAAATCGTCGAATGCGCTGACGGGTTTGACACCACGTATAATGTCAGCATAGTACTCATTGTAGAGATTGATCATAGCGTCCCATTTCGGAGCAAGCTCTTCCGGAACGATTATGTTCACATCCTCAGCATAGAACTCCATAGCCTTTTTGAGTGAATCCTGTGCTGCAGGAGTGTATATGGAGCCTTCCAGAGGAGGATTCGGATTGAATCCGTTCAGAGATTCGAAGAAGCGTGACCACCATGATGAATATTTGTCAGTGAGAACGGTCTTTCCGTTTTCAACCTTGTGATGGATTCCTTCGATACCGATCTTGTCAATTGTTCTTCCTGCAGGGCTGTTGATGAACTCAAGAACTGCGAAAGCAGCATCCTTGACCTTGGAGTCAGCGGTGATAGCAAATCCACGGGGTTCTCTTGTAACGTCAACTGAAGCATATGCCCAGCTTACACCTTTTGCAGGAGGAAGAACAACAAGAGCTGCACCTTCACCATTGGTCTGGATCATCTTTGTGTCATGGATCTGTCCAACGTCGCCTGCTCTGCCGGAGATCAAAGCGCTCTTTCCTTCGTAGAACTTCTGTTCCATAACATCCCATGTATTTGTGATGAACTCAGGATCGAACAGACCTTCCGTGTAGAGCTTGTTGAGCCATTCGAGCTTAGCTTTTTCGCCCTGTGATACATGATAGAAGATATACTTGTCGCCTTCCTTCATGATGGTGGAAGTAATACCGAAAGCGTGATTGAATACACCGTCAAGACGGAGCTTGTTGTTGTCGGTGGTAAGCGGGTATTCAGCCAAACCTTTATCCTTGATTTCCTTGAACATCTTGTAGTAATTTTCAACAGTCGGATTTGCAAGGAACTCATCCTTTATAGAGAGCTGATTGAACCAGTCGCCTCTGATGTAAGGAACATAAGTCATCGGAGGTGCTATCCACAAAAGATAAGGATAGTTCTTCAGTCTTTCCCAGTTGTAATCTTCCATATTGGCCTTGATATGGGTGGACTTCTCGATGTAAGGTGTCAGGTCCTCAAGAAGGCCTTCCTGTACAAGAGGAAGCTCTACGCCATTCTGGAAGTATACGATATCGGGTGTATATTGGCCTGTTCTGATGGCGATAGGTACAACTTCGACGTACTTGCCTGCAGGAGGCTCAAGATACTCGATGTCAACATAGTTGCCTTCAGCTGCCATTCCCTTTTCAATGGCTTCGACCATTTTGACGACGTCTTCTTCAGACATGGAGACGTCCTTCTCCAGAATTGTAACCTTCACGGGGTTTTCCGGAGTTCCGATTCCTTTAGGCTGTTCAGAGCCTGTCTGAGCGGGTGGGTTGCTTGATGTAGTTGCAGGCGGGGTTGTTTGTTGCTTGCCGCATCCTGCAAACACAGAAACGATCATCAAGACTGCCAATAGAATTGATAATGTCTTTTTCATGTAATTCCTCCTATAAATAGATTACTTTCGAAAAACGAAAGCGTATATTATAACCATCAGAGCTGTTAAAGAAGATCCGTATGCTCCGATGATTCTAAACGAACTGGAAAGGGCAATAGATACTATCCTTTTACAGCGCCTGTCATGACTCCGCCCTTGATGTATCTCAATATGATCGGGTAGAAGATGATTATGGGAACGATAGCAACAACGATCGTCGCAGCCTTGAGGGCGTTGACGTCGATCTTGGCAAACTCATTGTAGTCCAGAAGATCCTGTGCCCGTACGATGGTTTCGGTTGAATTCATAACGACGAACTGTCTGAGGATAACCTGTAATGTAGTTTTCTTTGAATCGAGCAGATATATACCTGATCTGAAATACTCGTTCCACCTGGAAACTGCATAGTACATCGTCAAAGTTGCGATACCCGATTTGGCAAGCGGCATATAGATCTGCCAGAAGATCCTGAAATGTCCTGCGCCGTCGATCGTGGCGGCCTCATGCATTTCGTTGGGAACCTCCCCGAAGAACCGCATCATGATGACAAGGTAAAAAACGTTGACAGCCGTGACCAGGATAACAGACCATCTGGAGTTCATAAGACCAAGATCTTTCACTACCAGATACTCCGGCACGAATCCCGGATCAAAAAGCATCATGCAGATGAGAAATACCATGATCGCCTTTTTGCCGATCAGATTCGGCCTTACAAGCACATAAGCCGCCGAGGTGGTCATGAAAATGTTCAGGCAAGTACCTGCGATGGTTATCAGCAATGAGTTGAATATTGACGGGATCAGCACCGGATGGCTGAAAATAATCTGATAATTTATCAGGTCAAAGCCGACAGGTATAATGCGCAGACCACTCATCGAGGGAGAGAGCGCCGGGTCGGAAAATGATTTGGCAAATATATTCAGTATGGGAATTATCATAGTCAGGATTATCAGTATCATTACTGTCGATATTATTACCTGAGCCAATATATTCTTTTTAGGTTTCACCTGTGATCTCTCCTTACCAAACACCGACTCCGGTATATTTTTTGGACACTACATGGGTCCCAAGCACCAGGAACACGCCGACAACGCCTTTTATAAGTCCGAGTGCGGTCGCTAGTGAATATTGACCATTGACCAGACCCAAACGATAGATGTAAGTGTCCAGAATGTCTATGGTGCTCAAAACAGAGTCGTTAGCAAAATTCAGTACCTGGTCAAAACCTGCGTTCAGGAAGAATCCCAGATTCAGTATGAATACGGTGACCATTGGGATAAACAGCGCCGGAAGTATGATATACCTGATTATATTCAGGCGGCCTGCCCCGTCGATATCCGCAGCTTCATACAATTCAGCATCGATCCCGATGATGGCGGCGAAATAGATTATGGAGTCCCAGCCTATGCTTCGCCACAGCTCGCAGAAGAACAACACCCATCTTATGGCTTTCTTGCTTGTCATGAAATCGACCGGTTCCATTCCGAAAAGACCGAGGATCTGGTTGACAGCACCATTCGAAGGTGACAGGAAGGAAAGCCAGATACCTGCTATAACTACCCATGACAGAAAGTGCGGCAGATATGAAATAACCTGCACTGATCTCCTCAGCGAATGGCTTCTCATTTCATTGAGGAGGATAGCAAACAGCACAATCAGGGGAAACATGAGTATATACTTCATGAAGCTGATTATTAAAGTGTTTCTGAGAATGCTGTAAAACGCGGGAGATCCGAAAAGCTGCTTGAAGTATTTAAAACCTACGAATTCCCACGGTCCCTTTGAGCGGAAAGTATAAAAAGCAAGCCTCATATTTGCGATAGGCCATACACGGAATATTAGGAAATAAATGATCGTGGGCGCTATCATCAAATACAGTATGGAGTCTGCCTTCAGTTTACGGAACGTTGCATGTTTATTAAGTTCTAATCCCTTTCCGAGTGTGGTCATAAGACTACCTCCGATGTTGAATATGGTTTCAGGGTCAAGGAGGCCTGCTGAATTCAAAATAACTAAACCGGTTTCTTAACTTATTATAGGTTAACCTCTGTGCAATTAGCAACTGATATTTTGAACA
Source organism: Clostridiaceae bacterium (assembly GCA_012840245.1). Lineage (GTDB taxonomy): Bacteria > Bacillota > Clostridia > DSM-8532 > DSM-8532 > DTU059. The sequence goes on along the minus strand of DULR01000017.1, from coordinate 29,187 downwards.
AAAATCCCTGACATTATTGTGCGAATTGCATAAAGGACAGGCATCTTAAGCCGTTTTATTTAGAGAAAATACCAATAATTGAATATTCATAAACAGAAAACCATGTTGTAGTATCGGCATTATTCCTGAGTCTTATTGTTTCTTGTCGTGGCTCTCAATACAAGGGTGGGTTCCACTATGATCTTTCTGGATGAGGTTATTTCTCCGTTGATTTTACCAATCAGAAGCTTCGCTGACTCGATGGCGATTTCATAGATGGGCTGGACTACGGTAGAAATAGCCGGATCGAAGATCTCGGTCAGTTCGATCCCGTCGAACCCTATTATCTCACATTGGTCCGGAACCTTGATGCGGTGATGCCTGAGAGCTTTTACTGCTCCTATGGCAATAAGATCGTTGCCTGCCATGACAGCGGTAAATCCGGCTTTCTCTTCAATAAGCTTCTCCATCATTGCTATCCCCGAGGCGATGGAATAATCTCCGAACTTGACGAGCGACTTGTCCAAAGGGATGTTGGCATCCCTCAGAGCGTCCCTGTAGCCTTCGAACCGCTCTGTCGTAGTGATGACCTTCCTGGTTCCTCCCAGGAAGGCTATATCCCTGTGCCCGCAGCCTATCAGGTACTCGACGGCTGTATAAACTCCCTTATAGTTGTTGGCATACACGCCCAGGTCTATATATTCATTGGTAAGGGGACGGTCCACAAGGACAAAGGGTATATTGTACTTGTTGAGCTGTTCCAGAGTACAGCTCTGAGAGGTAGTAGAAACGAGTATTATCCCGTCTACCCTTTTGTCTATGAGAGACAGAAGGTACTGTTCTTCCTTTTCGGGGTTGTTGTCGGTATTGCAGAGAAAAACCGTATAGCCGCAGGAATTGGCATAATCCTCGATGCCCCGGACAAGGTTGGGGAAGAATGGGTTGGTGATATCCGGAATGACCAGACCGAGCATCTTAGCCCTGGAGTTTGCAATGCTGCGGGCCAATGAGTTGGGCCGGTATCCAAGCTCTTCTATTATTTCACGGATCCTTTGCGCTGTCTCAGGGCTTACCCCTTCGCTCTTGTTGTTGATAACGCGTGAAACTGTAGCTTTTGAAACTTTCGCGATCCGGGCGATATCTGATATGGTGCATCTCAAATCGGCCATCTCCAATCCGATAATTGTTCTAAAATATTATAAATATTGATTTGCAAAAAATCAACAAGGTTTCTCTCAATATGTTATATTTTATGTAAAACGGTTTCTTTGCTATTTAATTGACATTCATCATATTTCCCGATCGATCGCAGAATCGTTCCAAGGCCTATTATACTTGATAATACAGGCATAGTCAACTGTCATGCTTTACCGTCACAAAACGATGATTGGGCTGTTGACAATGGTAGTTACAATTAATATAATTGTTATTGAACGAAACCGGTTACTCTTACAATTTTAATTGCTATGCTGAATTCAACAAAATACCATCAACCGAATTGATTCATCGGAGGTAGTGACGTGCAAAACATATTAGTAATTGGCAGTTTGAACATGGATATGGTAATCCATTTGAAAGAAATACCTCGAGTTGGTGAAACTGTTATGGGCAAACTCCATGGGTATGTACCCGGAGGGAAGGGCGCCAATCAGGCATATGCAGCGGCCAAGCTTGGACATGGGGTTTCAATGCTCGGCAAAGTGGGTAACGACGATTTAGGCAAACAGCTTATAGATAATTTGTCCAATGTCGGGGTCGATGTTTCGAACATTTCATGTCAGCAGGATGAAACCAGCGGAATCGCGATCATTTATATAAATGAAGAAGGAGACAACAGCATCGTTGTTCTTCCGGCTGCGAACTCAGCCTGCGACACAGACTTTATCGCAAACAACGAAGAAGTGATATCAAAAAGCAAAATCATTCTCATTCAGCTTGAGATCCCTCTTGAAGCGGCATATCTTGCAATACGCCTGGCACATAAGCATGGCTGTACAGTGATGCTTAATCCTGCTCCCGCACCTGACAGTATTCCCGATGAAATCCTTAAGCTTGTGGATTATCTTACTCCGAATGAATCTGAGCTGGAAAAGCTGTCGGGCACGCCGGTAAAGGATGTGGATACGGCGAAAAAGGCTTCTGATATACTGCTTCAGAAAGGCGCGAAAAATGTCATCGCAACTCTCGGCAGGGAAGGGGCTATCTGGGTAAACAAAGACGGTTCGAAAGTCTTCAAGGTTGAAGATATTGAGGTCGTTGACACCACTGCCGCGGGGGATACCTTCAATGCGGCATTTGCTGTGGGTTTATCGGAAAACATGAGTATCGATGAAGCCATCGCTTTTGCGAACAAGGCTGCGAGGATCTGTGTTTCACGTAACGGAGCCCAGTCTTCCATTCCCTCAAGGTCTGAAATATGCTGAAGATTATCAAGACATTTTAATTGGGTAAATATATTGATTGCATTATGTGATTTGCCATCTGTTTGATGATTGAAAGGCGGTGCTGTTATGATTCAGGAAAATTATCTGGAAAAAGTATATTCCGGATTTCTGGGAATGAACATCGGAATAAGGCTTGGTGCCCCGGTCGAGCCCACTATATGGACTTATGAGAGAATAAGGAAAACTTATGGGGATATAACGTCATATGTGAAGGATTACAAGAACTTTGCGGCAGATGATGACGCAAACGGCCCTTTTTATTTCTTAAGAGCACTCTATGATGATGCAAAGGACAGAGAACTTACTCCCGAAGACGTAGGCCGGGCATGGCTCAACTATGCCAGGGAGGGGGTAGGCATGTTCTGGTGGGGAGGCTATGGGGTCAGTACCGAACACACCGCATTTCTTAATCTTAAGGCCGGTATAAAACCTCCTCAGTCAGGTTCGATTGCCCAGAACGGCAGAACCATCGCCGAACAGATAGGTGGTCAGATATTCATAGACACATGGGGATTGATATGCCCGGGCGATCCTGAAAAGGCAGCAAAGCTGGGAGCGACTGCTGCAAGCGTATCCCATGACGGCGAAGGACTGAACGGCGCAAGATTTTTCTGCGCGGCTATAGCCGAAGCTTTTGTTTGCAATGACATCCGGGCCATAATAGAAAAGGCTCTTACCTTTATACCCGAAGACAGCACATACAGCAGGGTCGTGCGTGCGGTTATGGATTTCTATGATGAGCATCCTGATGATTTCAGGCTATGCATGGATATGCTCATCAGAGACTGGGGTTATGACAAGTACAAGGGTGTTTGCCACATCATACCCAATGCGGGTGTATGCGCGCTTGCCATGATGTATGGGAAAGGCGATTTCAACCGCACCGTTGAAATTGCTACCATGTGCGGATGGGATACCGACTGCAATGCAGGAAACGTTGGGACCGTACTGGGTGTAATGTGCGGTCTCGATGGCCTGGCTGCAAGGTACCGTGATCCCATAAACGATTCTATCGTATTGTCCGGTGTATCCGGATATCTCAATATAGTCGATATCCCGACCTACGCCAAAGAGCTGGCCTTGCTCGGCTACCGCATGGCGGGGGAGGAAGCTCCGGAGTGGCTGAAATACAGCTTTAAAGAGGATGAAATATACTTTGACTTTGAACTGCCGGGTTCCACCCACAATTTCAGGGTGTCGGATCCGTTCCTTTGCAGAATAAAGCATTCTGATGAGACAGCTTTCCAAAGCAAGGGTTCTATCGAAGTGCTTTTCGACAGGCTGGAAAGATATCAGGGATGCAAGGTCTTCTACAAGCCCTTCTATACCCGCGATGACTTCAGCGATGAGCGGTACATGCCTGTATTTTCGCCAAAGGCATACAGCGGACAGAAGGTGAGCCTTCAGGTATATCTCGACCAATGGGAAGGAAATGAGACCATAGGCATCGCTCCTTTCGTAAGACTGGCAAAATCAAAAAAGGATCTTGTGCAGGGATATATCAGACCGGCACAGCACGAATGGACGAAGGTAGAATTTACAATACCCGATACAGACGGGGAAATGATCGACGAGGTAGGTATCATTGTCGAAGGTTATTCTGCAAAGGTCAAAAGCCTTGGAAGGATCTTCATAGACGACTTCAGGATCTATGGAAAGGCCAAATACAGCATCGATTTCAGCAAGCAGCTCAAAAACTTCGGTTCAGTTACGCCATTCTCACACAATCACGGAGCATGGTCCATTGAAGACGGGAAGCTGGATGCCATGTGCTGCGACTATGCCCAGTCATTCTCAGGCAACTATTTTGCCAGAGATTATATGGTAACAGCCAAAATAACTGCTGAAAACGGCAGCGGGCACATGCTCACTGCCAGATCCCAGGGAATCGAACGCGGTTATCATGCAGGATTCGACAAGCCCGGCAAGATCGCCATCTACAAGAATAACTTCGGGTTTGAGAAGCTTTGCGAAGCCGATTTTCCATGGGAATACGGAAAGACCTATACTGTTTCACTGAAGGCAGTGGCAGATCAGATAACTCTGTATATTGACGGTGAAAAACTCCTTGAGGCCAGGGACAGTGATTTTGCCTACGGTATGTTCGGATTTGCCAAGCTCTATATGGGAAGAACATTGTTTTCTGATGTAACTTTTGAAGAATTATAAATACGCGGAGGTACTTCATCATGACCGACTTTGAAAGAAAAACCCGTGGCGTTATATACGGAACAGCCTTTGGAGATGCTCTCGGAGCTCCCGTTGAAAGGCTGACGCATCAGCAGATCCTTGATCTCTATGGAGGACCTGTAACCACCGTCAACACAAAATGGTGGAAAGCAGACAAGAGCGTAGTGGAAAGAGCCGACAGGATGAGGGGTTATGGCACCATCACCGATGATACTCTTATGACCCTTGCTCTTTTGAATGTTTACAAAGCGAAAAAAGATCATATAGATGCCTATGATATGGCAGATGAATTCATAAAGGAAATTGCATACAGGCCCAGATATATAGCCGAATTCGGCAGGGAAGCCATGATAGTGGAAAGGCTGTTCTATCCCGAAAAGCATATATTCAACCGCCATGGACTTGCCAACTGCGATCCCAGGGAAGGCGGCATGGGAAACATGGTCAACTGTGGAGCGGCAATGTATATATCTCCCGTGGGAGTTGTCAACGCATGCAATCCGAAAGCGGCTTATGATGAAGCAATTGATTTTGCAGTCGGTCATCAGCTCAGCTATGGGCTGGAGGCTGCAGGAGTTCTCGCAGCGATTATATCCAAGGCATTTGAACCTGGAGCAACTATCCATGATGTAGTAAAAACAGCTCTTGAGCTTGCCAAGGACGGTACCAGGAACGCTATACGTGACCTTTATCAAAAGGCTATGGAACTTCGCTCCAGAAGAGAGGAGAAGGCGTTCATCATAGAAGAATTCTTCAAAGCTATCCTTCCATATTCGCCTGTGGCAGAGCAGTTCGCAAGATCCATCGAAAGAGTGGGACAGCCTACTCATAATTATACTCCCAGCCGTCTCTACTCGATCGAGGAGCTGCCCATAGCCATCGCTTATGTGACACTGTACGAGGACAGACCCATCCAGGCTGTCATAGACGGTGTCAACTCAGGAAGAGACGCAGACTCGGTAGGAGTCATGGCCGGAGTTATCGCTGGTGCTCTGTATGGATATGAGATCTTCGATAAAAATGAGATAGAAATAGTAGATAAGAAGAGCAGGCTCGATATAGACAGATGCGTTGATGAATTCATAATGACTGCAAAAGAGATAATCGCAAAGGATCTTAAGAGGGCTGAAGAGGTCAGGAACAATATCAGCCGGATCATTTGACACACCGATGCATTTGATTTGAAGGGACAAATATGAAAATAAAAGAGGTAGGTATCGCTGGAACACTGGAGTCCAGCGATATCCTGATAAAAGTTGAGCCATCTGACGACAACAAAATAACCATTTCTTTGGACAGCCTGGTTATAAAGCAATTTGGCAATCAGATCAGAAAGGTGATCATGGACACGGCCTGTGAGCTGGGTGTTGAAGGAGCCCGCATAACCGCCATTGATAAGGGGGCGCTGGATTGCACCATCAGGGCCAGAACCGCTGCTGCCATTTACAGAGCCGGCCAGTCGGACGATTACATCTGGGAAGGAAGTAATGCATAAATGAAAAGGCTCAGAAGGAGCATTCTGTATGTTCCGGGCAACAATCCCGGTATGATTCGTGATGCGCACATTTACGGGTCTGACGTGATCCTGCTCGATCTTGAGGACTCGGTGGCCATGACAGAAAAGGATGCAGCCCGGTTTCTTGTTTATAACGCGCTGAAAACCCTGGATTTCGGCGGCAAGGAAGTAGCTGTACGGATCAACGGGCTGGACACCGATTTCGGTTTGAAGGATCTCGAAGCGGTCGTACGGGCGCAGCCTGATGTCATACGCCTGCCGAAGACCGATTCTGAGCAGGACGTAATAGCATGTGAGAAGGAAATCGAAAGGATCGAGGCAGCCTGCGGCATTCCTGTCGGAAAGACAAAAATGATAGCCGCTATTGAAAGCGCACAGGGGGTTCTCAATGCCAGGGAAATTGCCCACGCCAGCAAAAGGCTGGTCGGTATCGCGCTGGGAGCAGAGGACTTTACCGCAGATCTTAAAACCACCCGCTCTGCTGACGGTATTGAGCTTCTGACAGCCCGAAGTATGATCGTCATGGCTGCCCGGAGCGCCGGGATCGACGCATTGGATACTGTTTTTTCAGATGTTAACGATACAGAAGGATTCATAAAAGAAGCAAAGCTTATAAAGCAGCTTGGCTTCGACGGAAAATCAGTGATCAATCCAAGTCAGATAAAACCTCTTCATGCTGTGTTTACCCCAACGAAAGATGAAATTGAAAAATCCCTTGCTATCGTTGAAGCAATGGAGGAAGCCAGGAAAAGGGGCTCAGGTGTTGTGAGCATGAACGGCAAAATGATCGACAAGCCTGTTCTGGACAGGGCCTTGCATCTTCTTGAGCTTGCCGGCGCGACAAATGCTTTAAGGAGTGCAATGCAATGAAAGAAACAGATATAAGCTCGATACCATATATAAACAGCCTGAGTGGAATAAAAGAACCATTCCGTGATGGCTGCAGGGCTATGCAAAAGGATATCATATGCCTTAAAGAGAGAAGCGCAGTTCACAACAAGGTTCTTCCCAGTATAGAAAAGGCAGTTGAGATGTGCGGACTGAAGGATGGCATGACCATATCATTCCATCATCATTTCAGAAATGGTGACTATGTTCTCAATATGGTCATGGAGACCATCGCCAGAATGGGAATAAAGGACCTTACGGTAGCAGCCAGTTCTCTTGCTGAAATACATGATCCCCTGGTCGGACATATCAAAAGTGGTGTGGTCAAACGTATTGAAACAAGCGGAATGAGAAGTAAGCTTGCTGATGCGATATCCAGGGGGCTCATGGATATTCCTGTTACCTTCCGCTCTCATGGCGGTCGGGCATATGCTATTGAAAGCGGTCAGCTTAAAATAGATGTGGCCTTTCTGGGCGCTCCATCCTGTGACCCCTACGGAAATGCCAACGGCTATTCCCGTGACCATGATACGGGCATATCCTGCGGCTCCATGGGCTATGCCAAGCTGGATGCCCTTTATGCCGACAAAGTGGTCATCATTACTGATAATATAGTGCCCTATCCCAACGCACCCTTTGGTATCCCCGAATCGCAGGTCGACTATATTGTGAAGGTCGATGCAATCGGAGATCCCCAGGGCATAATGAGCGGGGCCACCCGTTACACAAAAAATCCAAAGGAGCTTTTGATAGCCGAGACGACCACCGAGGTCATTGCAGCCAGCGGCTATTTCTATGACGGCTTTTCCTTTCAGCTGGGTACCGGGGGAGCATCTCTGGCCACAGCCCGTTTTTTAAGAGAAAAAATGCTGGAGGAAAAAATCAAGGCCAGCTTTGTACTTGGCGGAATAACCGGTCAGGTAGTAAAGCTTCATGAGGAAGGACTTGTAAAGAAACTGCTCGATGTGCAGTCATTCGACTTAATTGCGGCTGAATCCCTTAAAAATAACCGTTTCCACCAGCAAATCGACGCATCCTACTACGCCAGTCCCGGTAATGAAGGCTCAGCAGTCAATCAGCTTGATGTTGTGGTCCTGTCGGCTCTGGAAATCGACACAGATTTTAATGTAAATGTTCTGACAGGCTCGGATGGTGTTATAAGAGGAGCTATCGGAGGACATTGCGATACTGCCGCAGGAGCGGGCATGGCAATAGTCGTGGCTCCATTGATGAGGGGCAGAATACCCACGATCGTCAAAAGGCTGAATACGATCGTAACTCCGGGAAAAACCATAGATGTTGTGGTTACCGACCAGGGTATAGCTGTCAATCCGCAAAGGCCTGAGCTATATGAACGGCTGACAAAAGCCGGCCTTCATGTCAGAAGGATAGAAGAGCTTCAGGAAAGCGCCGAGCGGCTTGCCGGTTGTCCTGAGCCAGTCAGGTATACGGATAAAGTTGTCGGTGTAGTTACATACCGTGACGGGTCGGTTATCGATCTTATATACCAGATAGCAGAATGATCTTAAACAGCAGAATCAAAATATAGAAAAAGAATGGTGTGCATATTATGGCCTATGGCGCTTTCAGCTTTATGTACGGTTATCCTTTCAAGGGCATTAGCCTTAAACTGACCAGGGAGTTTTTAGGGCAAAACGGCCTCCAATATGATGAGGGTATACAGTTTACCGTCAATCTGTACGACCATGACGGCGAAATAATCGCTACCGGATCATTGGAAAGCAATGTCATCAAATGTGTCGCCATTTCGGAAGAATATCAGGGTGAGGGACTGAGCGCTTCGGTTATGACTCATCTCATGACATATGCCCTGCAAAAGGGACTCGATCATCTTTTTATTTTCACAAAACCAGAAAATAAAGCTCTTTTTTCAGGGCTGGGGTTCTATCCTGTCGCTGCGACCCGGGAAGCAGTTTTGATGGAGAATGTAAGGGATGGTCTGCAGAATTATCTTAAATCTCTGCCGAGACCCGAGGGCATCACAGATGTGGGTGCAATAGTAGTGAACTGCAATCCCTTTACCAACGGTCATCTGTATCTTATAGAAAAAGCAGCCAGCGCCTGCCAATGGCTTCATATTTTTGTTCTTGCCGAGGATAAAAGCGTTTTCAGGGCGGAGGTCCGCCACCGTCTGGTCAGAGAGGGCGTTTCACATATCAAAAATGTAACAGTGCATTCAACCTCAGATTATCTGATTTCATCGGCAACATTTCCATCCTATTTTATCAAGGAGCGCGCAGATGCTGATAAAATCAACTGCACTCTGGATCTTGCCATGTTCAGGGATCATTTTGCCCGAGAGCTGGGAATCAGGAAGCGCTTTGTAGGGACCGAGCCCTTATGCCCCGTAACAGCTGCATATAATTCGCAGATGAAGGAGTTTTTTAAAGGCAGCGGAATAGAAATAATCGAAGTGCCCCGGGTCACATCCGGCGGTGAGGCGATCAGTGCTTCAAGAGTCAGGAGGCTGATGGCGGCAGGTGATTATGAGGGGCTCAAATCGCTGGTGCCGCCTGTTACCTACAGCTATATTACTTCTGAAGAGGGAAGAAAGCTTGCAGAGACTTTGAGGAACAATTATCTTATTTCACCGGGCTTAAAACCCGGAGCATAAATAAGGGGCTGTATCAGAAGTTCATACTAAGACATGCTGTTCAGTATATTCCTGCGACGAGGACACAGGAATATACTGAACAGCATGTCAACAATAATATGCTGAGGCAAGCCCCTGGCATTAATGGATCAGGGAATAGAAGCATGAGGATTAAACTATGGAAATCGACGCTTTTTTTGATGGCAGGACTGTTGCTCTTGAACAGATGCTCCAGGCCAGAGAGGAGAGGGTGGAAGCTCAGGAAAGGCTTATAAAGCAATATGGTCTTCCGGTCATCTGCTTTACCCTGAATATAGCAGGACCGGTCAAATCATTCACCCTGTCACGAAAGGCCTTTGACATAGGTAAGGGAATAATAAAAAAGCGACTTGAGATGAATTCGGATGTTCTGGCTGCCTTTGAGGAGAAAATCTCCGATACAGGCTGCGAGGCGTTTTTTGTCGTAACGGGTGACGCATCCAAAATCAAGGCACAAATGGCTGTAATTGAGGATCACCACCCTCTGGGACGTTTTTTTGATATAGATGTTATTTCACCCGATGGGAGAAAACTATCACGTACGGATCTGGGAATGGAAGCCCGTCGCTGCATTATATGTGATGCTCCGGCAGCATTGTGCGCAAGAAGCCGAAATCATTCCCTGGAAACGCTTAAGGAAGAGACTATAAAAAGGCTCAAGGGCTATTTTGACGATGAATATTCCCACAGGATAGCTTCACTTGCCCAGAGATCCATACTGTATGAGGTATGTGTGACACCTAAGCCTGGCCTTGTTGACTGCTGCAATCAGGGGGCACATGAGGATATGGATATCTTCACCTTCATGAACAGTGCCTCAGCGCTTTATAAATATTTCTACAGACTCACGATGCTCGGCCTGAGCGATGAGAGCAATGACCCTGAGAGGCTGTTTGTCCGTGCAAGGCATCTTGGCATTGAAGCCGAGGAGGCTATGCTTGAGGCTACAAATGGCGTCAATACCCACAAGGGCGCGATTTTCTCACTTGGGCTCGTATGTGTCGCAATGGGATATCTGCATAGATGGAATAAGACCGAAAATCTGGAGAACCTGAGGGACATGTGCGCAAAAATGGCTACTGTTGCGCTTGACAATGATTTCGGGAAGTCTGGACCAAAGCCTGTAAAAACAAAGGGAGAGAATATATTTGTTCAATATGGCATAACCGGAGCCAGAGGTGAGGCGGCCGGCGGTTTTACATCTGTAACCGAATATGGTCTTCCCCTGATGTGCAGGCTTATAGACAGAGGCTTTTCGCTGAATGACGCGGGGGTTGCCGTACTGATCAATCTGATGGCACATGTTGATGACACGAATATAATTGGCCGCTCATGCCCTGAAACTTTGATGGAATTGCGGAGCACGATCCGGGAGCTCATCAGAGACAGAGAGCCCGAAGCCTGGGATATTAAAGTGATTTCAAAAAAGCTGGATGATATTTTTATCCTGATAAATGTAAGTCCCGGTGGCTGTGCCGATTTACTTGCAATTACCTTCATGCTGTATTTTCTGTTCAAATCACCGTCAGGGCTATAGAAGTCAGCCTTGCATATTTTGTTATATTTCATCACCTTCGGTGTCGAAAGGCCAGTCAACTATTCCTCCAAGGTCAAAAACCATGGTATATCCCATTTCAGCTAACGTTTTGGCTGCCCTGGCGCTTCTGTTTCCGGTCCTGCAGTATAGGATTATGGGTGTATTTTTATCCGGTACGATCTTTTCGATCTTATCCTTTATTTCATAGTCAGGGATCAGAATGCTTCCGGGTATTCTTATAAGGCGGTATTCTTCCTCAGTACGTACATCAATAAGAACTGCTTTCTTTTCACCTTTTAAAAGCTCAAGGGCATCCTTGGGCGTTATTTTTGTAAAAGAAAGAGATTTTGTGCAGGCGGCAGAGGAGAATAAAATCATGGCAAAAATACCAGGCAGTATTTTTTTGATTTTCTTTATAATCATATAACCACCCTTCTCTCAGTAATTTCGATATATTTTAATTTGTCCAGTTTTAATATATTGTATTTTGAATTATCATAACTGAGAATGTCGTTGCTTTTCTGTGACCAAATCACATAAGCCTTTAAACAAAAAGCATTGGCATAATTACTGGATTATAGTTTAAAAATAAAATAGAAATTAACAAAATTGGATTTGGCGATATAGGTCGATACCCTTCAAAGCCCCAAAACAAGGGGATGTCAGCATAAAAAAATTGGGAATTAAAATGTATTCCCAAAAAATAACAACATTCTAAAATAAGCATGGTAAAATTGATTTGAATTACAAGGAATGTATAAACTGCTGAGGCAAACACTTTTCTTGAAAATTTTTTAAAAAAAATTTAGAAAAATGATGGCTTTTTATGTTGCTTTATGAAATAATATGGGTATAAACTAGATGGCATATAGTGCCAGAAATATCCGAAAGGAGAGTTGACATGAATAAGGCGGATCTTATTGATGCAATTGCCAAGAAGGCGGAAATGACAAAGAAGGATGCAGGCATCGCATTGGATGCTATCATCGAGAGCATCAGCGGAGCATTAGCTAAAGGCGAGAAGGTTACATTGGTTGGTTTTGGAACCTTCGACGTAAGAGATCGTAAGGCTCGTACCGGTGTAAATCCTCGCACAAAGGCTAAGATCAAGATTCCTGCTTCCAAGGCTCCTGTATTCAAGGCAGGCAAAGAGCTGAAGGAAAAAGTTGCAGCATCCAAGGGCAAGAAGAAATAAGACATAATCGATAAAAAAAAGCAGTCAGCGATGGCTGCTTTTTTCATGTCCAAAACCGGAATGAAGGACTGGGAAATCATGAGGAATTGATAAACAGGCTGTCCTAAACATAATGTTTCATGTAAAATTGTAATTGATACTAATCAAGAATCAGGCGGAAGGCAAGATTTCGATGGAGCAGAATTATTTGATTGAGGTTCGTGATGTAAATAAAAACTACAAAGGAAGAAAAGCCCTTAAAAATATCTCCTTTGATGTCGGAAAAGGCGAGGTCCTGGGGATCATCGGCCCTAACGGAGCCGGAAAAACCACACTGATATCGCTGCTTGCGACCATAAATAAACCTGAATCAGGCAAGATACATATATTCGGAGAGGATATCCTTAAAAATCCTGAAAAAGTGAGAGCTAATCTTGGCTATGTCCCGCAGGAGACTGCCCTTTACCCCATGCTCACAGCGTATGAGAACCTGGATTTCTGGGGCGGGATATACGGCGTGGATAATAAGCTGAAGAAAGAAAAGATCGACAGGACTCTTCAGCTTCTTCGACTGGAAGACAGAAAAAACGACAAAGTCAAGACCTTTTCCGGAGGAATGAAAAAACGTCTTAATATTGCAGCCTCCCTTCTTCATGATCCAGAGCTCCTGATAATGGATGAGCCGACCGCAGGAGTGGACATACTGTCAAGGGCAACTATCGCAGAGCTTGTACTGGAACTTAAAAAGTCAGGCCGCACCATATTGATAACCAGCCATCATATCGATGAGCTGGAGCATTTGTGCGACAGGATCCTGGTCCTGCGTGAGGGCGATCTTCTTTATTCCGGCTCAGTGGAAGAGATCCTAAGGTCCACCGGCAATGATGACCTTGAACAGCTCATGCTTAAGCTGGAGGAGGTCTAGATGTCAGGATTTATAACCATTTTCAAAAATGATCTGAAAATAATGGTCAAAGATATAAAGGCTCTTTTGATGCTCCTTGTCATGCCTGTCATCATCATACTCATATTTGCCACAGCTCTGGCTCCCATAATCGAACACAATAAATTTATTGAACCATTCAGGATAGTATTGGTGGACAACGACAAATCGCCATGGACGGGGCTTCTGGCTTCCCAGCTTCGAAATCTTGATATTATTGAGAAGATCATTTTCGCAGATGAGGAAGAGGCAAGAAGGCTGATCGAAAAAGATGAGGCAGCCGCGGCCATAATAATCCCTGAGAATCTGTCCGAGAGCATTGATTACTGGGAACCCCAGGCAGGGAAAGTGCTGGGATCCAGTACCAAATATCTTGAGTCCAGACTGGTCAAAAATATCGGTTTGGTGGGTTCCGACACCGTATCCTCAGGGCTGGCGTCTTTAAGTGTCATCTATGATATCGAAACAGAAAAAGGTTATGCCTTCGAAGAAGCGCTGGGTGAGATAAACAAAGCTTTTGACGCCTTCGTTGACCTGGTTTTGAACAGGAAAGCCGTGATATCTGAAAAGAAGTCTGATAAACACGATACAGATCCTGTGATCTACTATGCCATGTCACTTATGTCGGTATTCATAATGTTTTCTTCCATTCCGTGCATGAAGCTCCTGACCGATGAAAGGCGGCTGGGCATTCTTTCAAGGCTTAACGCTTCTCCGGTAAAGAGCTTTCAGACAGCGGCATCGAAGCTGCTTCTGTCATTCCTCATATCAGCAGTTCAGTTTATCATTATTCTGATATTTGTAAGTATAGTTGACCGAAACAGTGTTGCTTCGTCCATAACGGGCATGATCCCTGTATTCCTGGCCACCTCGTTTGCTTCAGGCGCGTTTTCCGTTTTCGTCGCAAGCATTTCGTCAACGGGAAGCGCTGCCGATCTTATCGCGAACCTGTCTATTTTGCTGATGGCCATAGCGGGGGGAAGCCTTTATCCGCTTTCCTCGCTTCCGGCAATATGCCGGAAATTAAGCGTACTTACCATAAACAGATGGTCAGCGCAAGGTTTTCTGAATGTCATTTACGATGGGGATATGAATAAGACCCTTACCTGTACCGGAATACTGGCGGCAATGGCATTGCTTTACCTTGCAGGTGCCTCGGTCGTCCTCAGCATCAGGAGAAGGAGGGTTGAGGGATGAGATTCTGGAGCATTTTAAAAAACCGCCTTCGGATCCATTTTGCAGATAAGCTGTTCGTCCTTGCCATATTGATCCTGCCGGTCCTTCTTTCATCCATATCCGGTTATGCCCAGAGAAAGGAGAAACTCGGATATGTTCCCATATTTCTGGCAGATGAGGACAGAACCGAAAGCTCAGAGCTTCTGGCCAGGCGTCTTATGAACAAGGAAGGACTCAGCGTTAAAACAGGGCTTCTGGATGTTGGGGAGAAAGAAGTCAGAAATAACGATGCCGAAGCATTGATCGTCATCGGGAAAGGTTTTGAGAAGAAACTTAATACCGGAAATATCGAAGGAGCGATCACCATTGTAAAGTCCCCCTCAACGTACTCTGCCGAGCTTATAAAGGAGATCATCGCATCAGAAGTATTGAGGATATACTCGACCGATTTTACCTATGACTGGCTTAGCAGAAATTTTGACGATACAGATCGCGAAGATGTAGCCAAAAGACTGGAAGAAAAATGGCAGCCTGATCCTGTCATGACCATCATCTATGAAGAGATAGAGGTCAAGGCAACAGAGGACGGAAATATATCGATACCGCCTTTTGCGGCCGCATCGCTGGGGCTTTTGATCCTCTTTATAATGCTGGGGCTTCTCTTTGGCAGCGGATGGCTGTGTGAGGAGAAAGTAAACGGGACCATACAAAGGGCCATGTCGGTCAAAGGTGCTCTTCGCCAGCTCTTCATGGGCAACATCGCCGCCCTGTTTATCATGGGCTTGTTCCTTACCGTTGTTTTTACCCTGGTACAATGGGTATTCTTTGGCGTGCTTTTGATAAAAGGCCCGCTGCCTTTCATGATCATGTTTTTATATATACTTTGCGTATCCTCCGTCAGCCTGTTCTTGTCAGCGGTTTTCCAATCATCACATCAGCTGCAGGCATCTGCTCCGGTCCTTACCCTTGTGACCGGGATCATGGGAGGTTGCCTCTGGAATCTGGCCGGAGTGCCAAAACCCCTTATGTCGATCGCATTGCTGACACCACAGGGATGGGCTTTGAAAGCATTGACCGACCTGTATGGCGTGCCAGACAGAATAGAGTCCGCGCTCCCGGCAATTTTTGTCCTTGGAGCAGCTTCTGTTGGGTTTATTGTATTTTCCTACTATGGTATGAAAAGAGCACTCAGAAGGATATGAAAACTGTCGGGGCTTTCTCAGAATACTATTATTGGCATGCTTTTGAGACAGCCCCTTAAAATGCGCCTAAAAATTGCTGCAGGGCTTCAAGTCTCGAGGTTATTTCATCGATAAGCTGATCGAATTCTTCCTGTGTGGCTGTTTTTATATCAAAAACCTCGTCGGGTTCCGGAATCTCGAATTCTTCTCCGTATATGCTTTCTGTTTTGAAATAGAAGCCCAGGCTGAGATGATCCGGGTTCATGAATGGAATCGATATGGATATATCGCCGTCATAATCGCTTTCGATGACCTGCTTTTTGGCATTTCTTATCTTTGTGCCATCCAGCGTAATTTTTAATTCCATATCATCAGTCAATGAAGCTGGTGATTCAGCTTTCATTGTGAAATCGATCGTATGCCCGACTTCGTTCTTGCCTGCCGATTCTTCCTTTGAGTCGATGGAAAAAGAGAAATTAAGCATATTATCCGGATCATCCTGTACCAAACCGAATTTCATCGTCAAATCACTCAGATCATTGTGCTCATCATAGTCCCTGGTGATCCTGAATTTAAATTCTCCGTTTCCGTTCAGGTTGCCTTTGGCAGTCATTCTTAAGTCAAATGAGCAGCCTTTCAGGCGCAGTTCGTTCGTTATGACGAAAGGCTCAGGGTCATCGTTGATATGGGTGGTCACTTCATATTTTACGATATCAAACCCGTCTATGTATATTTTTATGGTAGCATCAGGATTTTTTTCGATGCTGTCGAGTTCTTTTTCAAATGCAGAAAGCAAGCTGCCTTTGCTGAACAGGTCCTCAAGCTCGCCGGAATCGAAATAATCCTTAAAGAACGGATTTTGGATCAATATGGACAGATATTTATTCAGATTTCCATAGAACAGGTTATAAAATGCATCATTGCTTTTAAGCTTCTCCAGGAAAACAGAAGCTAATCTTCTTTGATCTTTGCCATCCAGTCTGATGGTTATCTCATGACATTTTACTTCCTCATCCAGAACAGTAGTTGCCTGAGATCTCTTTATGGTCATATCCTCCGGGTCGATGGCTTTGAAAATATCGCGGGAGTACCCAACAACAACTTCTTTCAGATCTTTTCTGTCTATTCTGACCTCTTCCATGATCTCTTTTACAATCCAAGGATCTAAGTTTTCAAGGTAGTTCCAGAGACCAGAAAACCGGGTATCGGGAAGGAATCTGGAAAGGCTGCCCAGATCCTTTATATTTCCTGTAACGGTTTTATTGGTCAGTTCATCTATTCCGACAGCGAATCGTTTGTCCTCCAATGACATTCTCAAGGTAAGAATGGGATTCAGCAAATAATTCAACCCTATCCGGACAGACTGCTTCTTATTCTCCATGTCTATTTTGTGATCGTACTTCAGGGCTATGTTTCTGATATGCTTGCGGATCTCATCGGCCGATCCTTCGGGAAGAAAAAGCGAAAGCAACTCTTTATCGACATTGAGCCCTGCGGTTATCTCCTTTTGGATGGTGCTTTCCAGAAGGGGTTTGATATACTTTTCCTCGTAAAGTGTTATGTTTTTATCGAGAGTATCATAAAGTTTACGGTTATTTATGTAACTTGCGGTCATTAGGGTCAGTTTTGCCGGGAAAAAAGTATGGTAACCAAGAACCAGGATCCCCGATACCGATAGAATCGCAATAAATACGACAGCAGCCAGCCTTATGATCAACCCTCTTTTGTTATCCATGACTCCTCCTGAATCCTAAAACGGTGAGAACAATATACTTATTTGTATACCATTCTAGCATATTACCAGTCAGGGTTGAATAAATAAAATCAAGAATATAAGCCGATCTTGTAACAAAAGCGAAATACACTGTTAACATAATTACCCTGTCTTATCCGGTCGATTTATGCTAAGCTTTTCCTATACGGGCTAATATAGTTTTCACTTATTTCAGGGGGTTTTTTACATGAGACAAAAGATTTCAAGGTCACTTAAGAAACTTTTTGCCATATTCCTTTGCTTCTCCTTGATATTTTCATTCATGGTAGGAGACAGTGCTTTCGCAGTTGTCCAGGACTTTGGCTCTACCAGAATATATTACGATGAGGAGCGGGTTATCGCACCGGGGGTTACCTTGAATAGCTGGAAGGGAATGAACGGGTCCAATGCCTATAAAGCGGGCCACATGATAACATTCAACCCCGTTACCTCGGATGCCAAAGTACTGGCTGCATACGGGAACAGTGTAAACAGCAGGGTGTCCCTGAGCAGCACTTCTAAAATCGAAGAAAACAGACTTGGGGTATCCATAATCGGAGGGATTAACGGAGACTTCTATTACCTCGAAAACGGCGTGCCCATCGGTTTGCTGATACAGAACGGCAGGCTTGTAAGCTACAGCAATACCAAATGGAATGCCATTGGCTTCAACAGTGACGGATCAGTCGTTATAGACACCCCCAATATAGATATGAATTTTACCCATAAAGGAAAGCAATACAATTTCGGAAATCTGAACAAAGCTCAGAACGACTGGGGGCCTTACCTCTACACCAGTGATTTCGGCCCCAACACGGCAAGTGCTGTTCCCAGTCTGGAGGTCGTGCTCGATATCATTTCAGGTGAAATAAAAGTCGGTGGAACGGTAACAGCCAGAGTATCGGCTATAGAGGCCAACTCGAAAGCCACCCCCATAGGACCGAACCAGCTCGTTTTGTCGGCAAGGAACAACAAACCCGGTTTCAGCATACTTGCCAATTTCATAATAGGCGATGAGGTGACATTTACTTTCCGCGACGTTGAGAACAAATGGACAAATGTCGAACAGGCAGTCGGCGGAGACAAAATACTGATAAACAACGGAGCCATCGTATCTGGGCTTTCAACTACCAATCATGCTCCTTCCACAGCTGTAGGGGTAAAGGCAAATGGTGAAGTCGTATTCTTCCAGGTAGACGGAAGAAGTACGCTAAGCCAGGGCGTTTCGAGCATGGAGATAGCCCAGTTCCTGCATAAAGCAGGCTGCATAAAGGCCATTCAGCTCGATGGCGGCGGGTCGTCGGCTATTATAGCCAGAATGCCCGGACACAGCAGCCCCGGGCTTCTGAACAACCCTTCGGACGGTACAGAAAGACATAATTCCAACGGACTTTTGCTGGTTTCAAAAGCCAGTATTGCAATAAAAGAAGGACAGGCAACCAAAAATCCCAACGCGGCAAAGCTGCACACATATCCGGGTATTGTCTATGCACTTCCTGGCTCCACTGTAGAGTTTTCAGTTCTGGCGACCGATGAAAGCTATCTGCCCACAGCTGTGCCACAGCAGATAACATGGGCCAGCAGCGCCGGGAAGATAGACTCTCAGGGCAGGCTCACAGTTGGAAACAATCCTGGCAAATATGCGGTTCTGGCTGTCAGCGGCCTCATTGCAGGTGCCTCGGAGATAGTGATACCTGATAAAATAACTTCATTAAAACCGTCCAAAAGCGTTATAACTCTTCTTCCGGGGGATGTCATCGACTTAAGCTGCGAAGCCTATTACCAGAACATGAAAGTTGTAAGCACAGACAGCTCCTTTACCTGGGAGGTCGAAGGAAATATCGGGACTATCACCCCTGAAGGAGTCTTCACCATGTCGAAGGATGCCCAGGGAAGCGGACGTATCAGGGTCAGCTATGGAAACAGCAGCGCATATATAAATGTGATAGTTCCTGCCACACCGAATGCTATCGAGGATTTCGAAGGCGCATTCGGCTGGGGATACACTACGGTCAGGGCTAAGTCTGCCAATGTATCTGTCGTTCAGGATCCTTCACTGGCAAGATCGGGCAGCGGCGTTCTGAAGATGGATTATGATTTTACCCTTGGAAACGGCGTTGAAAAAGGTGTTGCAGGAGTTTACGCATATACACTGAATCCAAATACCAAAACAAAGACCGAGTTATCCTTGAATGGAAATCCTGTCGCCATAGGCATGTGGGTCTACGGTGACAACAGCAAGTCGTGGCTGCGTGCAAGCGTCCGTGATGGCAGCGGCCAGAGCTTCTATATCGATTTCACACCTGACTACAATCCGAACACCGGAACAGGCGGAATAGACTGGACGGGCTGGAGATATGTCGAAGCGAAGATACCTTCAGGCAGGAAAGGGCCGTTCGTTCTAGAGACACCTATAAGAGTGATGTGTTCAAGAGACGAAATGAGAACGAAGGGAACACTGTACTTTGACCAGTTAAGAGCCGTCTACTCAGGCGAAGAAGCTGTTCAGGAGACAGTAGTCAAAATAACCTCGCCTGCTGACAATGCTGTTATCAATACCGGCAGGATACCGCTGACGGCAGAAATCATCACTGATCCCAAAGGAACCGGCGTCGATCCGAACAGCATACAGGTGCTGCTCGACGGAGTCGTTTTGTCGGGACTGACCATTACCGGCAACAGTAATATATCGATCAAAGGTGAGCTGGGTACCGAGCTGCCTCTGGCCGATGGCTACCACACCCTTGTGGTCAGCTACACCGACTTCTCCGGCAAGAACGGGTCGAAAGCAATTACCTTTACGGTAGATACGGGAGCGCCGAGGGTCATCGCGACCACGACGCCCACTGTGACAGAGGGAGGCAGCTTCACGACCGCGCTGGAGATCAAGAACCCGAAAACATTGAGAAAAATATATGCAGATATCATATATGACACAAATGCTGTTGAAGTAGTGGATGCCGACAGCAAAACAGCAGGTCTTCAGGTGGCGCTGGAGCCCTGGGTATCGAAGGGCAAGGTCATTACTCATAGAGTGGATGCGACCAACGGACGCATTACACTTGAGATAGACAATCTGACCAATCTGTCGGCTGAAGCCACTGCTAAGCTTGGAACCATAACATTTAAGGCAAAGCCCGGATTCCAGGATAATACCCAGATCAAGCTTCGTCTGGGAGCCATGATAGTAGGAAGCAATCCCTCCAGCCAGAGGTTCAACCTGCCTGATATGAACGTGACCATGGAATATGCGCTGTCGCTTAAGGTTGAAGGGATCAGGCCGGGAGAGACCACTGTCATAACTGTTACCGACAAGAGCGGAAATCCTGTAGAAAACGCCGACATCTATCTCAATGATATATCATATCCTTTCTGGAAGACCGATAAGAACGGACAGGTGGTCACCAACCTTATCGCTCCCATGCTTGAACGTGAGCCTCTGAAGATCAGAGCCAAAAAGGATGGGCAGATCAGTAAAGCTATAATTTTGGGACAATAGCGAAGGACATAATAGAACCGGGGATAAGTCTTTGGAATAGTATATCAGTACAAAGACTTTCCCCGGGGAGTGTTATGCGCAAAAGCAATTTTGAGGCCGAAATATACAGGCTGGTCATTTTAGCCGCGCTGGTAGCGATAATAGGCGATATAATCGATCTGATTATCGCATGCAAGCAATATTGCTATGCTCTGAAAGGCAAGACCGACGATGCCATCGAGATAGAGCCTTTCATTCTTTGATCATCATTCAGTTTGCCAAATACTCAAATATCTCCTGAAGGCTTTTCCCTTTCAGCATACCGCTGACTCTTTCGACTTCCGACTGAACTATCTCACTCAATGCTTTCTGACCAAGGATTTCAACAGGCGCGAGATCGTCTGTCAAAACAAGTTTTGTATCGGTGATTTCAACGAGATGACTGCTGATATATCGGGAAATATTATACAAGTCATGATCCAGAGGGATCTGGTTTGCAGTATTGTTTTTATAATTTTCGATCATATCATTGTCATCGCTTGCAAAAAGCAGCGAGTTGGTGACAACCGACAGATCGGCCCTGTATACCTTATTGAAAAGGCTTTTTACGGTGTTCGCAAGATATTCGGGGACACCTGTAAAGCTTCCTGATTTCATATTGACATTCACGATCAGTACTCCGCCGGGCTTCAGATGATCTTTTACTATCTTAAAAAATTCCACGGTGGACATGTGGAAAGGCACGGTTATATCCTGATATGCGTCAGCCAGGATAATGTCATATTGTTTGGCGTCAGGGGTCGAGAAAAAGCTCCTGCCGTCGTTGATATAGACAATGGCTTCATCCTCCCTGAGGTTGAAGTATTTTGACGCAAGGTCGGCAATTTTAGCGTCTATTTCAACTGCGTCAGTGGTTACATTGGGTATATATTTTTTCAACTGCTTCGGGTAAGTGCCTGTGCCAAGACCCAGCACCAGAACATCGAGCTTTTTCTCAGGGGACATATCCTTGATGAAATAGGGTGCCATAAGGGCGTATTCATAATAATATCCGGAAAGTGATCCGTCTTTTTTGTATATGGACTGAACTCCGAAGGCCACGTTGGTCGAAAGGATCACAGAGTCATCGGTTTCTTCTACCTGAAGGTAATTGTACAATGATTCCCCTTCATATAATATGTTTGTTTTCCAGAAAGCCAGTGAGTCATTGAAGGGGGTGAACAGCAAAACCAGCAGGACGATAGCCGTTACGGTGTTCCTGAGCGCATTTTTGCGCGAAAAGAGAAAATACAGGGCGCACACCACATTCAAAAGCAGTGCAAAGAGCAGGAAGGTCTTGCTCGTGCCTATATAGGGGATCGTAAAGAATGTCGGCACGAATGTTCCTATGATGCTTCCGACGGTACCCATGGCATAGATCTGTCCCGCTATCCGTCCTTTGTTTTCTGTATCTTCAACACCAAGCTTGACCAGATAGGGAGTAACCATGCCAAGAAGCGTCATTGGCAGGGAAAAGATAACGATGCATGACAGGGCGGAACCCATCAGCACAAGATTCCCTCCGGGCAGGAAGAGCATGAGGAAACCTGCTATACCCGATATCAGATATTTCCCGACAAAAGGGATCAGAGCTATCCAGGCAGATGCGATCCAGATGTAGAAATACAGACGTCCCAGGCTCCTGTGCTTGTCAGCGCTTCTTCCGCCCAAAACGTTGCCTATGCTCATACATATCATGATAAGTCCGATGATAACCGTCCAGACTATTTGTGACGAACTGAAATACGGCGCAAGAAGCCTTGAGCAGGAAAGCTCGACAGCCATGACCGTCATGCCTGAGAGGAAGGAGGTAATGTAAAGAATAAGGTTGTTTTTCTTCATATCGTTTATCTCCTCATATGTTTATTAGGCTTGATACAGGGGCGTGCAATTAGCGCCCGCAAGACTTGTAATTATTTTATCATGTACACCCCAAATTGTCATTCCGGGGAATATCCTGGCAGGAGAGAGACGCTCACATGTTCTTGGCGAAGGATCTAAAAGATTCTTCGGTCGCTGCGCTCCCTCAGAATGACATAAGATAATTCTTCGAAGAGATCACCCTGCCATCCTTCATTTTAATCCATATACAATACCTTAGCCGAGCGGGCTGCGACAGTTACTTCCTTTCCTGTAAAGCTGGCGACAGGCTTATTTCCCGCGGTGTTTTCATCGACCACCACATGCCAGAGCCCTTCTTCGGGAAGACTCAGTGTTTCAGGACCTATCCCCGCATTGTAAACAACAAATATTGCCCTCCATTGATCGTTGTTGGCATAGTTATTGATGGAAAATGCTATCACCCAGTCAGGGCACGGATGAAATATGATATTTCTCCTTATTTCCTCGGACTGATACATACAGAAGGCCGGATGGGCTTTTCTAAGTGCGATCAGACCCTTGTGGTAGTTAAAAACGTTATAATACTTTGATTTCAACGACCAGTCTATCTGATTTATCTCATCAGGAGCATTGTATGAATTGTGGTTTCCTTTTTTTGAGCGCATCATATCGGTGCCCAGCAGGAAAAACGGTATGCCCTGTGATGTAAGAACGATTGCGGCAGCCAGCTTTACCAGGCGGATATGGTCCTCTTCGCTCAAGTCCGGGCGGCTGGCGACAAGTTTGTCATATAGGGTGAGGTTATCATGGGAAGCCGCATAGTTAACGCAATGCCATGCATAACTGGCCCATGCGAAGCTTGAATAATTGACTTTTGAATAGTCGATCCCCGGATGGTAGACAGCTCCTACTACACCAAACTTGACCCCTTCCTTGTATTTCAGGTTTCCTGTAATAAAGCCTGTTGCGTTCTGACGGAAGGCATCGCCCTTTATGGCATCTCGGGTATTGTCGTTGAAAAATGCGATCCTGTTGAGTTTTGGAGCGTTGATCTTTAATGCGGCATCGTAGCTTTTAAGAAGTGATGGTCCTCCTGTCCAGCCCTCGCCGTAAAGCAATATGGAGGGACTGATTTTATCAAGCTCCAGGCGGATAGTGTTCATGGTCTCGATGTCTATAAGTCCCATAAGATCGAATCTGAAGCCGTCTATCTTATACTCGGAAGCCCATCTTTTGACTGACTCTATTATGAAATTTCTTACCATTGAACGCTCCGAAGCGATCTCATTGCCGCAGCCCGAGCCGTTGGAAAGGATGCCCTGCCTGTCGGTGCGGTAGTAATATCCCGGCACCAGCTTGTTGAAATCCGAATCATTGGATTTGTAGGTATGGTTATACACCACATCCATAACGACTCCGATACCGGCTTCCTTTATGGATTTGATCATTTCCTTGAGTTCCCTGATGCGGACATAGCCGTCATAGGGATCTGTTGCGTAGGAGCCTTCAGGAACATTGAAGTTGGTAGGGTCATAGCCCCAGTTGTACTGGTTTTCCAAAGGCTTGTTCTCATCCACTGTAAAAAAGTCGTTTATAGGCATCAGATGGACATGGGTTATGCCGAGATCCATCAGATGGGATAATCCTGTGGGAAGGTTTTCTGGGGAACGGGTGTCTTTCTGGGCAAGCCCTCTGAACTTGCCCCTGTATTCGGCTCCTGAGCTGGGATGTATAGTGATGTCCCGAACATGGACCTCATAAAGTATCGCTTCTGTCGGGTTAGCAAGATGTATGTGGCGGACCTTTTCCCAGCCTTCAGGATCAGCCAGCGACGGGTTTACGACCATACTTCTCCTGCCGTTCACTCCTGAAGAGCGGGCATAAGGATCGGCAGCTTCCAGGGTGTTTCCCATGATTATGATGCTGTATGTGTAGTAAGTTCCGGAAAGATCTCCTCCGACGCTCACTTCCCATACACCTTTTTCCTGACGCTTCATTTCGATGACATCTTTAAGGGTCGGGCCTGTCCCGGTTTCATAAAGGTTCAGAAACAAAGCCGAAGCGGTGGGAGCCCACACCTTGAATGTTGTGTAATCAGGTCTCCAGTTGGCTCCCAGATCATCTCCGTCATATGTGAACATATCGTCAAACTCGGGAGTGTCGTAGATCATTCCATAGTCAACATAGCCGGTCCTGAAGCCGGGTTTGTATATCATATAGGTACAGCCGGGAGTCATGTCCCTTTCCAGCGAAATCATGAATTGCCTTGCTCCTCTTATAGGAGTTACATGCCGGATAGGGATTTCCAGACCGTCTTCATATACCTTGAACGGCAATATTTCGTGGCCTTCATGGGCAGGAGCCTGAAGGGAAACAAAGATCTCGCGGAAGTTCTCGAACACCGCTCTTTCAAATCCGGGAGAAAGAAGCAGTTCCTCGATGGAACTGAATATTTCAGCGGTATCCTGTACCAGATATATATCCTCTGATTCAGTTACAGCCTTATCTGACAAAATAAAATAGCGGTCGAAAAGATAATCTCTCTCATGCCAGCCGCCGCGACGCACAATTATGCCTATTTCCCTGCTGTTGAATCCGGAAACGTCGATTTCGGCTATTTTGGCAACTTTCTGGGTATCACCGTTCAAATATTCCTGAGAGCTGAACATATGCAAAGAGCCTTCCTGACCCTTTTCCCATATCCACAATTCCCAGCCGGAATAATCCTGATCATACCGGTAATAATGTACCCTTAACATCAAACTCCTCCCGATCAGCGGTTTATTTGCAAATACAGAGCCATGTCATTCTGAGCGAAGCGAAGGATCTTAAGCATCGTTCAGAATATCCAATAACGGGTTGTTCAGTTCAATACAGTTATATTTATCCCGTAATCGAATGGTTACATACCTTGCCATGATTGCGAAAGGTCAAAGAATATGCCTGCTTCCGGGCAGACATATTCTTATTATACCAAAAAACGGGATGGTTCAGAACGAACCATCCCGTATGTTCTCAGGAATACTTTATGCATTAAGCTTCATTGAGTCTCTTCTCAAGAGCAGCCAGCTGATCCTGGAGATCCTTCGGAAGCTTCGGACCTAACTTATTGTAGTGCTCCTTGATGGATTCTACTTCCCTGAGCCATTCTTCCTTGTTGACAGACAAGATGCCTTCCAGCTCGGAAGCGCTTATGTCGAGGCCTTCGGTATCGAGTGCGTCAGGTGTAGGCAGATAACCAATCGCAGTCTTGACTGCCTTGCCTTTACCGGATACTCTCTCGAATATCCACTTGAGAACACGGCTGTTTTCACCGTATCCGGGCCATATGAACTTGCCTTCTTCGTTCTTTCTGAACCAGTTGACATAGAATATCTTCGGAAGCTTGCTCTGGTCGGCTTTTTCTCCTATATCGAGCCAATGCTGCAGATAATCGCATACATGGTAACCGATGAAGGGGAGCATTGCGAAAGGATCGCGGCGAACCTGACCGATTTTGTCCGAGATAGCTGCTGCGGTTATCTCCGAACCCATGATGGAGCCAAGGAATACGCCATGTTTCCAGTCAAAGCTTTCATGAACCAGAGGAATAGTGGTAGGACGACGTCCGCCGACAAGAATAGCTGAAATCGGCACACCGTTAGGATCTTCCCATTCGGGAGCAATAACGGGGCATTGACTTGCCGGGGCTGTGAAACGGGCATTGGGATGAGCAGCTTTCTTATCTGATCCGGGAGTCCAGTCGTTGCCCTGCCAGTCGATCAGATGATCGGGAGCGGGCTTGCCGATTCCTTCCCACCAAACATCTCCGTCATCGGTCAATGCAACGTTTGTGAAGATTGTGTTCTTCTCAATGCTGCGCATAGCGTTAGGATTGGATTCCATCGAGGTTCCGGGAGCAACGCCGAAAAAGCCTGCTTCGGGGTTGATTGCGTAAAGACGTCCGTCCTTGCCGAATCTGAGCCATGCGATGTCGTCGCCGATGGTCTCAACTTTCCAGCCGGGGATGGTAGGAACCAGCATTGCCAGATTGGTTTTTCCGCATGCGCTGGGGAATGCGCCGCAAACATACCTTACTTCGCCTTCAGGATTTGTGATCTTCAAAATGAGCATGTGCTCTGCCAGCCAGCCTTCATCACGTGCCTGGACAGATGCTATGCGAAGAGCAAAGCACTTTTTGCCGAGAAGAGCGTTTCCGCCATATCCCGAACCATAGGACCAGATCGTCCTTTCCTCAGGGAAATGGCTGATGTATTTCTGTTCGATGGGAGCGCAGGGCCATGCAGCATCCTTCTGGCCTTCTTCGAGCGGAGCTCCGACTGAATGGAGGCAAGGTACGAATTCGCCGTCATCACCGAGCACTTCGAGAACTTGTTTTCCCATACGGGTCATGATGCGCATATTTACTACGACATACGGACTGTCGGTCAGTTCAACGCCTATTTTGGAAGCCGGAGAACCTACGGGACCCATTGAGAAAGGAATCACATACATTGTACGGCCCTTCATGCATCCGTCATAAAGTTTGGTCATGGTCTTTTTCAGTTCAACCGGATCGATCCAGTTGTTTGTAGGACCTGCGTCATCCTGTGATTTTGAAGCGATAAATGTCCTGTCCTCAACACGGGCAACATCGGACGGGTGGCTGCGGAAAAGATAACTGCCGGGACGTTTTGGCAATACCGTAGCCATTCCGGAATCAACCATTTCTTTTAACAAACGATTATTTTCTTCTTCCGAACCATCGCACCAGTAAATCTTGTCAGGCTTGCACAGGTCAGCCATTTCCTTTACCCATGCTTCTAGTTTTTTGTTCATAATCCATTCTCCCTTCGAAATGCATTGTTGCATTTATTTAAATCTAAAGATTGATATATTTATGACAATCGATCACTCCTATTATACAATAATACTCTAACATTTGAAAGAGCAGAAATGTGATATTTCATAATTTTAACTACAGAATGTATTGATAAATATACATAAAAAAGACAGAAAGGCAAAAATCGTGCATTCCCTATGACACTGCTCATAAATTAATACATCGATCAGTCCCGACAGTTGCAAGCCATCACTTCAATTTTTGCATGTTTATTCATAATCGACAAAACTCTGGAGTCCGGTATCTTCAGAAGACAGTATGTCTTCGGCTGATTCAGCCAAATACGCATGTTCCACCCTTGCTGTCTTTCTGAATATCAGTATGCCCAATAATACGATTATAACAGCAGAAACCACAGAAATTGCGATATTGACTAAATTGCTGTCCGGCAGCAGATTATAGACAGGAACCATTATGTAATTCCAGCCGTTAAAAGCCAAATGGAAAAGAATGCACGGATAAAGCGAAACATATCTTGCTTTTGTAATTCCAAGTGCAATTCCGAGAAGTGTCGCATAGCAGATCCAGATGATCTGACCATGGAGCAGTCCGAATACCAAAGCCTGCAATATCAGTGCCGGGATCAGTGGCATGCCCCGATGCAGGCTTTTAAAGACAAGCCCGCGGAAAAGTACTTCTTCCAGAACGGGTGCCATTAATACTACTGACAATACTATTGCCGGTGTAATACCCTGTATGTCACTGGAAGCTTCCGCATAGTCCTGTATCAAACGATCAGGGAGAGGGAGTACAGCCAGCAAATTGGCGATAAAAAGGTTAAAGAATATGCCCAGAGGTATTATAGGCCATAATTTATGTAAAGAGACCGGTATGAGGTCGAGCCGTTCTTTGATGGTTTTTTTACCGGCTATAATGATCAGCCAGTATATGAACAGAGAAATCAAACCTGCTATTATAGTAAAAATCGCAAGTGAATCGGACATGTTGTTCCTGAAGCCGTCAAAAATGCTGTTAAGCGGAGAGTCTGTTTTAAATGCTGCAATACCGGCAATAATTCCATATGCTATGCTGCCTGCGATCGCAACCAAAATGGAAACGATTATGTATACCAAAATGTAGCCGATCGCTGCGCCCAAACCTTTTAACAGTTTTTTCATGTAACCTCCAAAACATCCTGTTGTAACAAATAATACTCTTTATATTCTATCATATCAAATAAATTTTCAGAATTATGGTCATACATAATAACGAAGGAGGGATAGTATGTCTCGTAAAAAGCGTGAAAATGAAGAAAGACGCTTTACCGATCCGGAACCGACGAAAGAAAACAGAGGCGAGCCGGTACCCGGAACAGGACATGACACTAAAAAGGCCAAGCAAAAGAACGGATAAGAGTGTCATAACCAAGCCCGCTTATGCGGGCTTTTCAGATTGTAGACAAAAACGGTTGTGGTTTTAGGCCATAACCGTTTTTTCTAAATACATCAATGATTTTTCTCTAAATACTGGTAAAAATTCAATAAGAAATTGCAAAATAGGGTTCATATCAGG
>DULR01000078.1 GCA_012840245.1 Clostridiaceae bacterium | reverse complement strand
TATTTTTCAATTGCTTTGATGCCATTTTCAGCCTCAGCAATAACAGAATAACCGTTTTTTGAAAGGATGTCTTTGATCATCATACGCATGAAAGCCGCATCATCAACGATCAGTATACTAGCCATATGTCCAATCCTCTCCCTGTAAAATTTCAGTATATTAAAACTATACCACTTTCGATCGGTTAATATCAATTATAATTGATATTCCGACAAAATAAAAGTCTTTTCGTCATTAAAGTCTCTTTGACGGATGAATTATATCGGTTATTCTCACGCCAAAGCTTTCGTCGATCACCACGACCTCGCCCTTAGCGATCGATTTACCGTTTACAAGTATGTCGACCGGTTCCCCTGCCAGCTTGTCCAGCTCAATGATGGACCCTTGCCCGAATTCGAGGATCTCCCGGATCTTCTTTGTAGTTCTGCCGAGCTCGACTGTTATCTGCAACGGCACATCCATCAGAAGGCCTATATTCTTCCTGTCAAACTCAGCTATGCCTTCATCGAATGACTGGAACTGCAAAGGCTGGACATTGACAGGATTGGGATTGATGTTTGGCGACATCTGATACTGCGGCATTGCATGATATCCATATGGTCCGTATGGATCCTGCACCGGTGGCTGCTGAGGCGGCATCTGTGGCGGCTGCTGAAGCGGCATCTGCGGCGGCTGCTGCGGCATCTGATATTGTGGCTGCTGTTGCAGCTCAGGCTGAGGCTGAACATTCTGGGCAGGAGTATGTACCGGTGGCGGAGGCGCCAACGGTTCTGCCGGCTGGTTATGCTCAAGGAGATTCTGCACCATTTCCTTTGCGAATGAAATAGGTAAAATCTGCATTATTTCACTGTCTATCAGATCTCCTACCTTAAGGGAAAAGAGGATGACAACGATATTGGAATTCCTGTCGATACGTATATTCTCCAAATCGTCGTTGGTGCTTACAAGCGAAGGTTCCGGCGGAGAAATATCAACCCGTTTTTCAAACATGGACGACAGGGAAGTCGATGATGATCCTACCATCTGGTTCATTGCTTCACTGATGGCACTCAGGTGCAGTTCATTGAGCTCTCCCTGAATATTTCCAAAGCCGTCACCGCCCATCATCAGATCGGTGATTATTTTCGTGTCCTCTTCCTTTATTATCAGAAGGTTATATCCCTTCAATCCTTCGGTATACTGAACCTTCACTGCGATATAAGGTTTCGAAAACATCTTTGAAACCTCATCCCATGTGGTTTCAACCACTCTGGGCGTAGTTATGCTGACCTTCTGCCCCAAAAGCGCGTATAATGTGGTTGCAGAGGTTCCCATGCATATGTTTCCGATTTCACCCAATGCATCTCTCTCTTCGGAATTCAAAAGCTCGATCCTTGGAGCTTTTTCCTCAATGATTTCCGATGACTGCGGTTCCTCGTCTAGTCCTGAACCACTTAAAAGAGCATCTATTTCAGCCTGAGACAACATATCTCCCATCTGTTACTCCTCCTCCCGGATTACATCGGTTATCTTGACAGCAGCCTTCTTATTCCTTGCTCCTGGTTTTCCCAGGAATTTGACCATGTCTCCAACCAATACCTCAATTTTTCCATTTACATCAGTATTCAGGGAAAGTACATCACCCGGCTGCAGCATCAAAAAATCATGCACCGTGATGGTCGTCCTTCCTAATACTGCCGATATCGGAATCCTGCTTTCTTCTATTTTTTCTTCAATAGCCTGGCGGCTTTCTTCGGTCGAACCGTGTTCGATCAGTGAAAACCACAATTTTGTTGACAGTTTGCTCATTACCGGTTCGACTGTCATATGAGGTATACATATATTCAATAAACCTTCCACTTCGCCGATCTTTGCAGTAAAGGTCACCAGCGCTACCATTTCGTTTGGCGACATCAGCTGAGCGAACTGAGCATTGGTTTCTATCCTGTCCAGAGATGGGCGTATGGTAGTAACATTTTCCCATGGATCATGCATAAGGCTTAGCATCTGCGATATCAGCCTCATCAGTATTGCCAGCTCTATTTCAGTAAAACCCCTCATCCTTTCCATCGTATAGCCTTTTCCGCCCAGTATCCTGTCTATGAGTGAATATGCTATAGACGGGTTTATTTCCATGATTATGGATCCCTGCAGGGGGCTGAAATTAATTATCCCGAGAACAGCCGGATTTGCAATGGAATTTGTGAATTCCGAATATTGCATTGCCTGCACGGTCTGAACATCCACCTGTACCAGAGTTCTCAGATATCCTGAAAGAAAGTTTGTCAAAAGTCTGGCATAATTTTCGTTGATGATTTGCAGCGTACGGATATGATCCTTTGCAAACTTGCTTGGCCGGCGGAAATCATGGTTGCGTATCTTTTTTTCGTTTGATTCCTTATGGAACTCCCTGACATCGAGCTCTCCCGCATTAAGCTGCTGCAGCAACCTGTCTATTTCATTTTGGGAAAGTATGTCGCCCACATGATTCCCCCCTTTGTTACTGTTTCATCCACTTCACGATTACGACATCAATGATTATCAGTTCTTCGGAATCCTTGCTCACAATTTCGTTAAAGGCTTCCTTCAATGCCTTCTTTGCTTCCTCCATAGCATTTTCCTGGCTCAGATCCTCAAAGCTCTTGCTTAAGAAGTATTTTACAGTAGCCTGCTTCAGAAGGCTGTCGTTCTTTTCGATCAGCTGCCTCCTCTCATCAAGCTTTCTGTTCTTCTTACCTCCGTCAAATATGATGGAGACCGAGGTCATCAAAAAGCTGTTGGGATGGTCTTCCGAAGCCTTTATATTAAATATGCCGTCTCCCGATTCTTCCGAGTACAATTTATATTCTGCCTTTTCATCCTGAGGCACTTCACGTTCAACCTTTTCAGCCGCATTATGATGTTCAGGCTTTGCATTAGCGCCGTTAAAAGCGGTAAATATGAATATGACCATTACCGCCAGTGCCAATGTCAGAACGGCGATGATGGAAAGCAATATGGTGTATAATGTCTTTCCCTGCAAAATATTACACTCCTTTAACGATTGACTCTATGTCATTTATCGTCATTTATTGAGGAAGTATTAATTGTTCTGTTGAGGATAAAAGTTTTCTGCTTATATTCTATTACCCTGTTTATGATATCTTCAACCGTTTCAGCAACAACATATTTCCTTCCGTTCGTAAGGGTTATGACTGTATCAGGCGTGGCTTCGACGGTCTCTATCCAGTCGGCGTTTATGATGAGCTGGGTATTATTGATACGTGTCACCTTTATCATGGATATACCTCCTTAAAAACAAAGGGGCAGCCCCTTTTCTATGGAAAGTCAAAAGACTGCCCCGTTATCTGTTAACGTTTCATATTGGAAAGTTCCTGGAGTATTTCGTCCGAGGTGGTCATAACTCTGCTGTTGGCCTGGAAGCCTCTCTGGGTTATTATCATCTCAGTAAATTGTTTGGCAAGATCCACATTCGACATTTCCAGTGTACCCGGGATCAGAACGCCGGCTCCGTTCTTGCCGGGCTGTGAGGCTAATCTGAAGTCTCCGGAGTTGGGTGTCTGGGTAAACTGGTTAGCGCCGACTTTCTGGAGACCGGCGGGGTTTTCGAAGGTTGCCAGTGCTATCTGACCCAGAGGCTGCTGCCTGCCGTTGTCATAAACGCCGGTGATCACTCCGTCACCGCCGATGCTGAAGGTTACCAGGGTTCCGGGAGGATATCCGTCGACGCGGGTGGTTTTTACCGAAGAATCGTCAGCATACATGGTCAGCTGCTCCATATTCAGTTCGAACCTGAAAGAATCTGCCCCAGTTTCGATGTTCGGGGTTATTTCTATTGTAGGCTTATAATTAAAATTATCTACATCAGTCTTAATAAGCTTTCCTTTGGAGTCAAACTTGATGAAACCATGCGCTCCTGTTGCTGTCGAATTGCTGCCCCCATCCACTACATAATACCAGGATGTTTCAATGGTTGCGGAATCACCGGTGCCGGTGGATTGTGTAAAGTTCTTCCACAGCTTGAGATTAAGCTTGTATTCATTTCCCAGAGCATCGTATACTGTAATGGGAACAATATAATGGGGATCCAGGTTCTCTGTATCGGTCCCTCCGTCAGGAATGTTGTCACCATTAGCATCGTAAGGCAATGTTGTCATGTTGGCACTTCCGACTGCCTCTGCCGATGTTCCCCCTATGGGTTTTTGGGTGGCATCCAGATTCCCGCTGAGAACAGCTTCGGTGGTTGCCTTGGCAGCAATTATCCTCTTGTTGCTGTTATAAATATCTTCATACAGATTGATGGCCCTGATGGGTTCCTGAGTATCGAACTCGTAACCGTTTTCGCCATATACATATTTCATCCACCCGTAAACATTCTGTCCTGACGCAGTAACCAGGTTGCCCTGCTTGTCGATGGTAAAATTGCCCGCTCTGGTAAAGTGATAGGCCCCTTCATTTCCGCCTCTTACTATAAAGAAGCCTTCTCCCTCTATGGACAGGTCGGTGGGGCTTTCGGTCCTCTGTACGCTTCCCCTCTCCATCTGGATATCGATAGCGTCAACATTCATACCAAGACCGATCTGCATAGGGTTTGTACCGCCGCGGCCTGACAATGCGTCGGGAGAGCTTGCTGATGCAAGGGTTTGTGAGAAAATTTCCTGAAATGTTGCACGGCTTGCTTTGAAACCGACCGTATTGACGTTGGCAATATTGTTACCGATAACGTCCATACGGGTTTGATGAGCCTTCAAGCCTGAAACGCTTGAAAACATTGACATCATCATAAATAAATCAACCTCCTGAAAGTCTTCCGTTCCATCTGTCGTTCCGGAACGGTCAGCCTCCCATTGGGTCCGGCTGAATTTCGACTTTTATAAATCTAAATTTTCTATTTTGCGGGAATTCAGGCAAACACCGCACCGTCAATGTTTGTAAATACATTTTCCTTAAGTTCGCTCTGGTTGACTGCGGTTATTACCGTTCTCGCGTTGACATTCACCACAAATGCCACGTTGTCCATCACGACCAGGGTATCCCTCACTCCTTTTGCCTGAGCCTTGTCTACAGCGTTTTTCAGCCGCTCTACCTGATTTGCATCAAGATTGATATTGCGGGCTTCCAGACGCAGCATGGCATGCTTCGACATTTTGACATCCCTGGCTTCCCGGAGCTTCTGATTCAGTATCGAGGAAAAATCATCCCCCGTACTCCTGATCTCTTTGCCGGATACCGGTTTTCTGGTTTCGACAATCTGATGAATACTTTGGATCGGACGATTGTAGATATTCATAAAAAACCTCCCATCAGACTGTTCCTTCATCATCGGGCTGTGATCCCTCAGGATCCGTCTCGTCCGGATCGGTTCCGTTCTGGTCTCCGGCCTTGGTCAACTTCTGCAGTTCCCTCAAAATGGCGTTCAGAAGCATCTGCTCGGTGGATAAGAGGTCTATTCCCTGTACTGAGTATATACTGCCTGCCGGAACCTTCACATTGTCGAGCAGCAGTCTCAGCTCACCGTCCTCGCCTTCATACCCGGCTCTGAGGATTCCGGTGACGGTAAACTTTTCTCCCGTGAGCTCGTCTTCAAACTTAACGGTTATTTCCTGGCCTATCATTCCCTTGATGTATTCCTCTTCATTTTCGAATGCGCCGATATCCAGGTTGTATGGCTTGACCTCAACCTCATCCAGTCTTGCATATACCTTTTTGCCTTCTTTTACGACCGATGCGATGATGCCTTCGATCGGGCTTTCCTTTCCGGACGAGCTGGTGAGTCTTGCCTTGGCGAGCAGTCCGATTATAGCGCTGAAGTCGGTCACATCTTCGCCTATTCCTGCATTCTCGTCTGAAACATAGGCGATCTTGTCGATTGGAACGTCGTCATCGCCAACTACGACATAGACCTGTCCGTTCATTACGCGGACCGATTCGGCCTTGCCGCTGACATATTTCACATCACCGTTATCATCTCTGATCTCTCCGGTAACATATTTGCCCAGCATGGCAAAGCCGGCTGTATATGAGAATGTACGGTTCAGGTTCTGCATTTGCTCCAGTGCGCTGAACTGAGCCATCTGAGCAATAAAATCGG
Source organism: Clostridiaceae bacterium (assembly GCA_012840245.1). GTDB lineage: Bacteria > Bacillota > Clostridia > DSM-8532 > DSM-8532 > DTU059. Next base: position 13,072 of record DULR01000078.1, on the reverse strand, counting down.
TATCGGAGGCCGGATTCATGGGATCCTGGTTCTGTACCTGGGTTATCAGAAGCTTCAGAAAATCATCCTTCCCAAGCTCGCCGGTATTGCGGGTAGAAGCCGAAGACTTCGCCTGTTCTTCGATGATCTGCTCTATTGTTTTCGTTGTGCCTATGTTTGATACTGTTGACATATCAATCACTTCCTTTCTCCGGATAAAATAGATCGGGACTCTTTAAGCAGTCAGGTTGATCCGGGAGCTATAGCCGTAATATTCCTTTTCGATCCTTTCCCTCAGACCCGGCATATCCATTGCTGATGACTTCATCTCGCTTCTTCCTGCAGGACCGGCCCCGTTCCTGATGCCTGAGCCCTGCTCTTCTTTAGCCGGGTTTTCTTCGCGGTCATTGCTTACAGAAACGCTAAGGCTCTGGACCGAAAAACCGTTTTTCTCAAGAGCGTCCCTGAGAAGCTGCATGTTGCTCTCCAGAATTTCCTTGACCTGCTCATTTTCCGCCGTGATCCGTGCGAGAATCTCACCCCGTTCATGGATTATCTTCAGAGAAAGCTTTCCCAGGCTTTCAGGTTTGAGCTTCATCTCCATCTCCTGTCTGTTTTCTCCTGCCATCAGCTTTACCTTCATCACGACCTGATTTGTGACGAGCTGCTCAAGAGGCTTTTTAGACAAGATCAACGGTGTTTTTTCAGCCTGCTGTGTTTCCCTTGCCGGAGCCGCAGTACTCTGGTTGTTCTGGACAACCAATTTTTCAAAATCTTCATTTCCATCCTTATAGATGGTTTGGATTTCATCTCCCTGGTCGGATACTTTCGGTTTTTCTCCGGTATCCTTTGAGTCTGCCTGTGATTTTGACCCATCCTTACCGGCTATGACCTTCTCCGGTTCCTGTGGATCGTCTGCGGGCAATACCTGCTCAATGGCCAATCCTTCAGGATTTTTCGGGAGAGAATCCTTAAGCTTTGACACCTGTTCCCTGAGCCGCTGGATCAGTTGCTGGCATTTTGCCTTGAGCTCGTTTATAACATCAGCATGGGCAGGATCTTTTTTCTCGATGACGAGTTCTGCCAGAAGTTCTGTAACAAAGTCTTTTTCATTGCTTCCTTCCAGCTTTTCGATCAGGGCTTTGATCTTGTCTGCCAAATCGCTGATTTCAGGGTTCTGTTCTCCTTCACCCAGCGTCCTGACCATAATCTTCAGCTTCTCGATATTACCCTCTGCAAGTGCCATCAAGAGCTCCATGGGCGAAAGTGATCCGGCTTCAGGATTAAGCACCATTTCGTTTCCAGGATCCGCCCCCTGAACCTCCATTGCTTCGAGTTTTGCCAAAAGCTCTTCCAAAAGAGCGATCAACGCCTCAAGTGTTTCGATCTCTTCCTCTATTTCCTCTTTTGACCTGTCTTCTTTAACAGAATCACTTTCAACTTCTTTTGGAGCCTTGATCTCTCCGGTTTCCGAAGCTTTCGTGCCGGAAGTCCGGGTTGCGGCATCAGCCTTCTGGCTTTTGATATCCCTGACTTCGTTCCTGAAAGCACCGTCCTTCATCGTCACGGTTCCGGTCTTCCGGACCGAAACAGAACGGTCGTTATTCCTTGCCGTGATCCTTTCATTCAGAATGTTCATAAAAGTGTCATCGGCTGCAGGGATCCCGCGGTTTGTGCTTTTTGGGGACGCACCCATGAACGGGGCCACGGAAAAGTCGGCGGTTATAACGCTATTCTGCAACATTCCTTCACCTCCTTTCACATATATGGTTATATCGTAATTACGGCTTTATGGCCGTAAATCACGCGAAGCAGAAATGCAGATTGTCAAAGATCAGACTTGCGTGCTGCAAGCATACTTACTATATCGGCAGCCACTTTGGCATCCATGTTTTCCAGGATCAGTGCCATTGCACCGGCTTTCAGCCCTTCGAAAATGTCCAAAGCCTTTTCCTTGTCATTGCTGAATAGCTCTGCCAATACCCCGGCAGCTCTCCGGGGTTCCATTTCAGCAAAGGGCTTTGCCAGTTTTGCCAATTCTTCTTCTCTTTTGGTGTTTTCGATTATTTCCTTATAGATTGACTCTGCTGTTTCTTTATCCACCTTCTCAAAATACTGTCTGAAACCTTCCTTGTCTCCTCTGGCGATCATTTCGGAAAATGCCTTCTTTTCGGTCTCTAAAGCTTTCTGTTCCTGTTTTATGGATTCCAGAACGGCCTGGTTTTCTATGAGTATTGCTTCCGCATCCTGAGCAGTCAGATTTTCCCGCTCCATTCTCTCTATTTCCTGATTTGCCTTTTCAAGACTCTCACTGAGATCTTTGACCTTTTTACGGTATTCTTCGTATTTTTTCAGGATCTCCTTTTCGGTTAAATACTTCGGATCATCCGGATCATGACCTAAAAGCTCTTCCGGAAGGATCTTCTTCAATACGGGATGGTTTTCTATGAGAGGTTTGACGGTATAGGCAAAGCCGTAAATATTATTCCTGGCAAAAAAATAAAAAACTCCGAAGGAAACCACTGCGACAACCAATAATGCCAGGAATATCACAAAGATAGAATGCAAAAAGCCTATCGGCTTTTCTGTATGGTTGCTCTTCACAGGTTCCGGAGTATTTTCAGCTTGTTTTTGCTTTTCTGCCATTTATATCTCCTCAGCTGGTTTTATCCGCTTTAGCAGCTTCCTTGAAGCTTACAAGCTCGTCTACACGCTGTTGTTCTTTTCTCTCTTCTTCCTTCAAAAATTGAAGGTATTCCTTTTCTCTCAAGTTTTCCAGAACTTTTCTTTCCTTCATGATCTCAACGAGCTTTTCTCTAATTTTATCGACATTTTCCTGCTGCCTCTTAACATTCACCTCCTGCCTCTCCCTTTCGGTATGCAGATACTCAAGAAATGCCTTCAGTTCTTTTATTTTCTCGGGCTGAATGATTCCCTGACATGCTTTTCTGAAGTCGCCCATAGTGAGGTCAATATTGTCCTCTATGGCACGGAGCCTAGCCTTTTCTTCCTCCAGCTTCATCACTGCTGCTCCCAGTTCGTTTTTCGCGTTTTTTTCAAGCTGTTCCTTTAATCTTAAAAAGGATTGCAAACGAAATTTAAAGGCTGCCAATTTAACCTCCATTCAGATTCATTCCATTCATGGATAATCAGAAAAGTATCTCAGTTTCCGTTCTGAACGGATTTCTTAAGAAGCTCGACTGTCTCGGAGTATGTAAAACGATCGGTAGTGCTTTGAGTCAGGAATTCATTGATCCCCTTAATAAGCCTGATGGCCTTGTCAATATCCGGATTGCTTCCCTTTACATATGCCCCGACGTTTATGAGGTCCTCTGCATCCCTGTATATGGCCAGATTGCGTCTAAGCTCATTGGCATACTCCTTTTGCTCATCATCAACTATATCCGACATGAGACGGCTAATGGAAGCCAAAACGTCTATCGCAGGGTAATGATTGCGATGAGCCAGCTGTCTCGACAGTACAATATGTCCATCCAGTATGCCTCTTGCCGTGTCGGTTATGGGCTCGTTCATGTCATCGCCGTCAACCAGCACCGAATAAAGCCCGGTAATCGAGCCTTTTGATGACGTTCCTGACCTTTCCAGCAGCTTTGGCATGGCTGCATATACTGACGGAGTATATCCTCTGGTGACAGGCGGCTCACCGACCGCAAGTCCGATTTCCCTCTGTGCCATGGAAAAACGGGTCAGCGAGTCCATCAGCAGAAGCACATCCTTGCCGCAATCCCTGAAATATTCGGCAATGGCAGTGGCAACGAGAGCACCCTTCAGACGGATGAGGGCAGGCTGGTCGGATGTGGCTATTACAACGACAGAACGTTTAAGTCCTTCCTCACCCAAATCTCGCTCCAGAAAATCCCTGACTTCACGTCCGCGCTCGCCTATCAATGCGATCACATTTATATCGGCCTTCGTATTCCTGGCGATCATACCCAGCAGTGTGGATTTGCCCACACCGCTTCCTGCGAATATCCCAAGACGCTGGCCTTTACCGACTGTAAGAAGCCCGTCTATGCATTTTACTCCCAGAGGCAAAACCTGATTTATCCTGGGGCGGGTCATAGGATTTGGCGGCATGTTGCTTACAGGATAGTACTTTTCAACATCAATGGGGCCTTTTCCGTCCATCGGGTTTCCCAGTCCGTCCAAAACCCTGCCCAGAAGACCTTGTCCGACTCCTACCTCCAGATCTCTGTTGGCTGCTACCACAAGGCTTCCCGGTCCGATGCCAGACATGTCTCCGATGGGCATAAGCAAAACATGATTTTCCCTGAATCCCACCACTTCGGCAAGAACGCTTCTGTTATTATGGGATATGATATGACATAAGGCCCCGATATGCGTCTCGGGACCCTCAGACTCAATGGTAAGACCCACAACTTTCGATACTTTTCCCGAATACTGAAAAAAGCTTTGTGAATCCAGAAGTTTTTTGTATTTATCAAGTGAAATGGAACTGCTCATTTTTTCTATCCATCACCCAACAACTTGAAAAATGCTTTTTTAATATTCTCAAGGCGAACATCGACGCTTCCGTCCACCGAACCAATACCGGTGTCTATTATACAGGAGCCTTTTTCCAATGTTCCGTCCTTTTTGATTTCCGGTTCGTTCAGTCCTTTTACCGATGAAAGAAGCTTTTCCTCATTATTAACCACGAATTCATAATCTTCAGGCGAAACCTTTATTATTATCTTGTCCCTGTTGCTGCAGGATTTTATTGTTTCCCTGACAACACCTATGATAGCCTCCTGGTTGTTGCGGATTTCATCTCCCACGACCTTGGCTGCAATATCGAGAACCAATCCCACTATATCCTGCTCAAGGGCGGCAATGGTCTCCTCATATTCCTGCTTGCAGCGTTCCCTGAACTCCATGGCCTCAGCGATCAGATCGCTGTAGTGCTGCTGGGCAAGCTCCTCTCCATATCTGTAGCCCTCTTCTTTCGCCTTCTGCTTTATATCGGAAGCCTCTTTTTCAGCCTTCTCCACAGCCTCCTTATACAGCCTTTCAGCCTCGAGTTCGGCGTCTCTTTTTATCTGCGCAGCTTCTTCTTTTGCCTTATGTATTATATCCTGGCTGATCTTAAGGTCTTTATCAGGGTCTTCCTTGACCGCAGGCCCTTCGAAAATCTCCTCGACTACAGAGGGTTTCGGATCACTTTGCGTCATCTTATATGGGTTTCCTATATTAACCTGATGGCGTTTATATACACCATAACCAAAGGAATTACTAATCAAGTAAATGTCCCTCCGTATTGTTAGCTATTCTCCGTTGTTGACTACTCTCCATGTTGTGAAATCTCATGTAACTCCTTCATGATTATAATCAAACGACTATCTCGTCTCCTCCGCCACGTGAAATGATTATCTCTCCTGCATCTTCCAGTTTTCTTATGACATTTACTATCTTCTGCTGTGCCTCTTCGACATCCTTCAGGCGCACAGGCCCCATATATTCGATATCTTCCTTGATCATCTCTGCAAGGCGCTTGGACATGTTACTGTAAATAACGTTCTGGACCTCTTCGGTAGCTCCCTTCAATGCAAGAGCCAGCTGGCTGTTGTCCACTTCATGCAGGAATCTCTGTATAGAACGATTGTCAAGCTGCAGAATATCTTCGAAAACGAACATCCTCTTCCTTATCTCTTCAGCCAGATCGGTATCCTCGATTTCCAGCGAATCCATGATAAATTTCTCCGTACCTCTGTCAACAGCGTTCAGGACGTCAACAATAGCCTGGATACCACCAACAGCGGTAAAGTCTTCTGTAACAAGGGCAGACAGTTTTTTCTCCAGGACTCTCTCCACGTCTTTGATTATTTCCGGAGAAGTTCTGTCCATGGTCGCTATCCTTTTAGCAACATCGGCCTGTTTATCCTGAGGCAGTGCTGATAATACCGCGGCAGCCTGATTGGGTTTCAGGTATGAAAGGATAAGAGCTATTGTCTGGGGATGCTCGCTTTGTATGAAGTTCAGCACCTGTGCGGGATCCGCTTTGCGCACAAAGTCGAATGGCCGCACCTGAAGGGATACGGTCAGCTTATTGATGATCTCCATAGTCTTCTCTGTTCCCATGGCTTTTTCAAGGATTTCCTTGGCATATCCGATACCGCCTTCGGTAATGTACTGCTGCGCAAGACAGAGCTGATAAAATTCGCTCAGCACTTTATCCCTTTCACCGGGAGAAACTGTTCTGATATTGGCTATTTCCAAAGTGAGCTGTTCTATCTCTTCTTCTTTAAGGTGCTTGAAAATCTGGGCCGATCTCTCCGGCCCGAGAGTTATAAGAAGCATGGCAGCCTTTTCTCTGCCCGATAGTTCCCTTATAGAATCACTTTTATACGGCATAACGTTTTCCGCTCACCTCCGGGAAATATTCCCAAACAAATACTATTCCCAATCCTCGGCGATCCAGTTTCTCAACAGCTGTGCAACAGCGTCCGGATTCTGCTGGACGAATTTTTCTATTTGCTTCTTAAGCTCAGACTGCTCCTGAAGATTTATATCAGTAATATCTTCAGGCTGCTCGCCCGGAACCGCTCCTGCAGCACCTGCAGTCTCAAGGGCTGCGGCTTCCACAGCACTCGGAACAGCTTTTTTCCTGGGCATGGCCGTGATCACCATTACAACCAGCAGAATCAGCATAAGCGCATAGAATCCAAACCGGTCAAACAGCATGGTGACAGTATCCATGAGAGTTGTTTCCGGAACTGTTTCGGCCACAAGCTTTTGAATACTGATAGTTATGTTTTCCACCGGGATGCCCGTAGCTGCGGCAGCAGATTGTCTGACCGCATTCAGATAATCCTGGGTAAGACCGGTGTCGCTCTGGATCCTGTTGCCATACCACAGAGAAATGGACATGGTGGACTGATCGCTTATAAGCTTTCCTACAGCCTTTTCAGACTGCTCGTTGGTCTGGTTGTAGAGGTTCTCTCTTATCGTATGGCTTTTGTTATACTGCGAATTGCCGTCTTCATCAAACTGGTAACTTGTGGTTCCCTGAGGATTCGTATCAGTTCCCGGGATATCTCCTGCACTGGCATTTGTCAGGGATTCCTCCAGGATCTCTTCGTTGAGTATGGCATCCTCGTCCTCGATCGGACGGCTGTATTTCGTCGATGTGCTCTTTAATGTATCGAAATCCAGGACCACGTTTGCAGAAACGCTCATGGTATCGAAGAATTCATTCTGGGCTACCCCGATCTTGAAGAAGTCGTATACCTTGTTTTCCAGCTCAAGCTGTCTTTGGCGGCGCATTTCATCCTGAGTGCTGGCTTTCAGAAGATCGGTCTGCTCAAAATCCCTCGAAAGCGGATTCAGATTATGGTCAACTATTGTTATTCTGTCAGCGGGTATACCAAGGGAAGCTGCAACGACCTTGGCAGCCGCATCCACCTGATTAGGGGTCAGAGCCTTTTTGGTTTTCAGCATGACATATGCACTGCCCTGCTGGTTTTCATCCCTGGATGTGACCCAGTAAGTCTTTTCGGGCTTTGTATATTGAACGGTGGCATTTTCCACGTTCTCGAATTTTTTGAGTTTATAAACGAGATCATTTGTAAGATAGTTCTTCCAGAGCTGCTCCTTGTCGCTTTCTGTAGCGGTCAGTGACAGCTTGCTCCAGGTATCGGCAAACGTTACTTCAGAAACAACTCCCTGTATCGTCAAGTCAAACTCAATGTCCTTCTTATGTCTGGCATCTACATAAATTTGCCTGTCACCTTTTTTGAATTTGATGTTGTTTTCGTTAAGATAATCCACTACAGGCTGAAGATTAACATCCTCGGCAGAATCAAACAGCGGTACATATTCGACTCTCAATGTCAGCGCCAGAGTCAAAGCCACGGCTGCCACCAATACTCCTGCCATTATATATATCCGTATTTTCTGCCCTTTTTCAAGTTCATTCCAAAAACTTTTCACCTTGTCAAAAAGCTTTTTTATCCCTTCAGGCATAATTACCTCCACGTCAACCTTTGCTTCAGAGGGCAAAGAACGTATCACCGATGTATCTCACCAGGTCTGAAATATTACCGGGCTTTTATGCCATACCCTCTGCTAAAGGCTCATCCATAGTATTTTTAACACGTTATCTTAAGTATGTTAATCTTTATATCTGCATCCTCATGATCTCCTGATAGGCTTCCAATACCTTGTTGCGCACTTCCATTACGAACTGCAGTGATATGGAAGCTTTTTCGCCAGCTATCAAAACAGAGTGGATATTATCTGTCCTGCCGGCTATGAAATCTTCGGTCATTCTGGCTGATTCCTGTTCAAGCGCGTTGACATTGTTCAGCGCATCTATCAGAAGATCTTTGAAATTCACACTTTCATTTGCTTTACCGGCTGTATTTACCGGTACGGAAGCCATGCTGCCAACTGAATTTATACCTTGAATAGCCATATTAAAGCCTCCTTATCTTTTGCAAACGGGTTATCTGCCTATCTCAAGGGCTTTTGAAGCCATTGATTTTGAAGCATTGAGCGCAGTTATGTTTGCCTCATAGGCACGGGTCGCCGATATCATGTTAACCATTTCAGTTACTATATCAACATTTGGCATTCTTACTATTCCGTTCTCATCTGCATCGGGATGGCTCGGGTCATAAACTTCCTTAAAAGGTGTCTGATCTTCAACTATCGCAGTCACCCTCACCCCGCCGCCTGTCAAATATCGCCTGCGGCTTTCCTCCGAAAGATACTGAGAAAACGGAATGTCTGCTTCCTTCTCCTGGAACACCACCATTTTTCTTCTGTAAGGAGTCCCGTCTTCTGTGCGTGTAGTATTTACATTAGCTATATTCTGAGATATTACATCCATTCTCAGGCGCTGAGCGGTTAATGCGGAAGCACTGATATTGAACGAATTGAACAAACCCATTTATTACCTGCCTCCTTTTATAACCATTTTCAATTTCTGAAAGTCGCCGTTTATCCTTTGTATCAATGTGTTGTAGCGCAGACTGTTTGCAGCCAGAAGCGCCATTTCATTTTCAATATCCACATTGTTTCCGTCACTTCTGTAGGATGATTCTGCAGGATCCTCGATTATACGGATCCCATCACCAGACAATCCGGACCTTCCATGTGAGATCCTTCCCGTCTTCATTTCGCTGCTTAGGAATTCTTCGAATTGAACGACCTTTCTCTTGTATCCGGGTGTATCGACATTGGCGATATTCTGTGAGATAACATTGTTTCTGAGCCAGGCAGCATCAAGGCCACGCTCGATATTGCTTTTTGTGAAAAGAAGGTTGGAAAGCACAGAATCATCTCCTTTTAAAATTGCAAAGACGCAATTTTTTATCATTTGTTCAAAACAGGTACCGACTAAATAGTATACCTACTTATGAATATACCACAATATATTGACAGATACAATAAAAGTTCTGTCAACTTATAAATTTTCTTGTTTATATTATACATTTTTTCGTAAAAATTGTCGAATATTTAATACATTATTATAAGAAAAATCAAAATACTATATATGTGCCATTGACAAAAATCATGGATTCGATAGCAGATAACATAATTGCTAAGATACTTCAGACGAAAGAATAATTTCTTGTATCACCATAACTTTCTACTTATAAACAAACAAAGCCAAGCCATAATAAGTACTGAGGAGGTGAGATTAATGGCAAACAACAGTTCAAACAGCAACAGCAAAACCAAGTTTGACAACATGAAGTATGAGATTGCCGGCCAGCTTGGTATTAACCTGAAGCAGGGTTACAATGGCGACTTGACTTCCCGTGAAGCCGGTACAATAGGCGGTAACATCGTTAAGAAAGTATTCCAAACCTATACAGGAAATCAGTATCCTCAGCAGAAACAATAACGACTCTTCTGCACGGAACTTGCATAGAAAAGCCGCTTAACGGCTTTCTGCAGTACAAAGCTAATTAAGGTCCGGTATAATAAAGGGGCTTTATCGATTATCGATTGGGCCCCTTTTTCAATGACTGTTCACGATGTTTTATTTCTTGTCCTCATCGGCATCCTGGTATTTCAAAGGTTCTTTTTCAATGGTTTCCTTTTCTCGTTTTTCACTTTCTTTTCCGTTCTTATGGTTAGGTTCGAATGCTCTTTTGATTTGCTCGATAATATTGGGGATGTTGTCAAGTGCACGGTCAAGAGCCGCATGAGGTGAGGCAGGGATCATTTTTATGGTATTGTTCCTTCCTACTACCATAAACGCTACCGGATTTATGCTTACTCCGGCACCGCTGCCTCCGGCAAAAGGAAATTTTGTGTTTTCACCCTTTTTGTCCTGGCAGTATTCCCCACCACCGGCGGCAAAACCAAAAGCCACTTTAGATACGGGTATTATGACGGTCCCGTCGATGGTCTGAACCGCATCACCCACGATTGTATTCACATCCACCATTTCCTTGATGCTTTCCATCGCCGTTTTCATAAGCTCTTCAATCGGATGCTGTCCCATAAGTCTCACTTCTTCCTTTCCTGAATTTTTTTCTGAAATGATTGACTATCAAAACTATAATATGGATAATTCTGACCCTTAATATGCAGGAAATATGAAAATCAGGTGTTTCCTCCTGAAAATCGGGATAAAAATCGAGAATCAGACGCTTTTGAGGAATAAAAGGGATAAGGAATCCGATGACTGCCCAAACTCCACCGTATATCAGCGCGGTATGCGCCGCATCTTTTGTGGACAGACGGCCTTTAACAGAAAAATCGAAAATCTCCATATTTCTTTTCAGATGGTTATAGGTATCCTTCGAAAAAATTATGTTGATGACACCTGAAACTCTGCCTTTCTCCTTTTTTTTATTCTTCGGAACATCCTTTTTCTTTTTAAGCAGAAAATCCAGGCCATCCTCATCAAGCTTCCATGAAAATAGCGTCAAAATTTTATAATACATCACCTTTAATTCCAGATTAAATCCGCTGTGATCGATCGAAACCAGCGTCATTAGGGACAGCCTTGACATCAGTATGAGTATGGCTGCCAGCAAAAGAGCAAGAAAAAGAGCCGGATAAATCATATGCACCTCCGTACCATATGTTTTCCGACTCTTAGTAAATTATGCCATATAATTATCAATCCAAAGGAACATTTTCCATAACTTCAGGAATGTCATTCATTTCAAGAGGCGGCAGGTCTTTTAACGATGAAAATCCGAAGACTCTTAAAAATTCCTCGGTCGTTTCATACAGCTTGGGCTTGCCGGGAGAATCATCCCTGCCAGCTTCCCTTATAAGGTTTCGCTCAATAAGCTTTTGAATGACACTGTCGCTGTTCACTCCCCTTACCTGCTCTATGTAAGCTCTGGTAACAGGCTGGTTGTATGCGATTATCGACAGGGTCTCATAAGCGGCGGGAGTAAGTCCCTGCCTTTTTCTCACCGTACCGAGCTTCTGAATGTATTCATCCAGCTCAGGCTTTGTACAAAGCTGATACCCATCATCGATCTGCCGTATCATAATGCCCCGGGAAGCATTCTGATACTTATAGATCAGATTGGACATCAATACTCTGGTCGTCTTCCTGTCATGTCCGATTATTTCCGCGATCTTGTCCAGAGAAACAGGATCTCCGGAAGCAAACAGAACTGCTTCGATAATAATCTCTGTATCGGTTATAGAGCCCATTTATCAATCATCCTCTGCCAATATCATTGGATCGATATTTTTCTTTTTATCACATGGTGTCACGTAGATTTCTCCAAAGTCTGCATGCTGCTCCACCGTGGCATATCCTATCTTTACTACCTCAAGTACGGCAAGGAACCCGGTCGCAACCTCCAGACGGCTTTTTTTCCTTGTATTGTAAACCTTTGAGAAACATATTTTGATCCCTTTTTTGAGCAAGCCAAGAAGTTCTCTTATTTTGGCCCTCAGCGAAACCTTTTCGTGATCCAGTATCCTTTTCATCTTCTTCGAAACATCGGTCATCTTGTCCCGGTACCTTTTCAATACCTCCAAAAAGCAGGATCTTAAAATTACGGGCGACACTTCGATTTCATTTTCCGCAAAGGTTTCGGGAATCGCTTCAGGCAGCTTGTAATGCACCTTGCTCCATTTCTCTTCCCTCTCGCTCAGGACTTTGGAGTATTCCTTATATTTTTTATATTCCAACAGCTTGATGATCAGTTCTTCACGCGGATCTGCCGCTTCTTCCTCCACAGGCTCCCTTTCGGGCAGCAGCATACGGGATTTGATATGAAGCAAAGTGGATGCCATGACCAGAAATTCCGAGGCGATTTCAAGATCGAGTTCCTGCATGGCATTGAGATAATCAAGGTATTGGTCGGTAATAACAACGACAGGTATATCATAAATATCTATCTGGTTTTTCTCGATCAGATAGAAAAGTAGATCGAAAGGTCCTTCAAAATTCTCCAGCTTTAACGTACAGGCATTCGTAAGCGCGCTTTTCACTTTTACCTCCAACCTGCCTCTCTGAATATTATCATGCATTCTTTCGGTTCAGATCGGCCTGGTATCCATTTAATAATATTATGACAATCTTTCATATGCAGTCAAGTTTTCATGCAATCATATTAATAAAAAATCTTGCAAAGGGAAATACTTCGTGTTAATATATTGTTTGTTGCACGAAACAATAGGAGGTGAACATAAATGCCGAATATTAAATCAGCAGTCAAGAGAGTTAAAGTCAATGCCACAAAGAGAATGCAGAACCGCATAAAGAAGTCGGAGCTCAAAACTACTCTCCGCAACTTCCGTGAAGCTCTGGAAGCAAATTCTCCTGAGGCACAGGAATTGCTCAGGAAGGCTATAAAGAAAGTGGATCAGGCTGCTGCAAAGAACCTCATTCATAAGAATTCCGCCTCCAGAAAGAAGTCCCAACTTCAGAAGGCTTTTGCTGCAATGAAGGCACAATGATTGGAAGATACGTGTTCTGGCACAATAAATAAAAACTGCTGACAAATTTATTTTGTCAGCAGTCTGAACGTACCTGTGGTACGTTTTTTTATTACGAAGTAACAAGGTTCCCGGGTACCCGTTCGAAATCTTCGATTTCGGTAACGGGTGGTGGTTCTTATTACGAAGTAACAAGGTTCCCGGG
>DULR01000077.1 GCA_012840245.1 Clostridiaceae bacterium | reverse complement strand
TTATCTTAATTCTCCCCCCTCGGACGGGGGGAAGGGTATTTCGGTCACATATGGACACCGATTCCGTCAATATACGGACAATTTACGACATCTACTGCTGGACACAATGCGGCAGCATTAACAGTATTGCTGCTAAAGCCTATCAGGCCTTTACAAAGGAGGTGCAGGACATTGGCAAAGAGCAACCCAAGAGACAGCATAAAACTGACATCAGTAGATGACCTGTTTTCCACGGAGGAAAGCCGCGTAGATAGTCAACGTGAAAAGGTACTGGATATTCCTCTGTCAGAAATCAGTGATTTTCCTAATCATCCTTTTAAGGTAAAGGCGGATGAAGCTATGCTGGAGATGGCTGATAGTGTAAAGCAATATGGCGTTTTGGTTCCCGGTCTTGTGCGGCCAAAAGCAGACGGCGGCTATGAAATGGTAGCAGGACACCGGCGCAAAAAGGCAAGTGAGCTTGCAGGCCGTGAAACCATGCCATGTATTGTCCGGAATCTGGATGATGATGAGGCGACAATTATCATGGTTGACAGCAATCTGCAAAGGGAAAACATTCTTCCGAGCGAAAAAGCTTTTGCATATAAGATGAAGCTGGAAGCCATGAATAGGCAGGGACAAAGAACAGATTTAACCTTTTCCCAACTTGGGAAAAAGTTAAATTCATACGAAGAACTTGCTGATAAGAGTGGTGAAAGCAGAAATCAAATATACCGTTACATCCGCTTAACCGAGCTTATACCATCCATTCTTGAAATGGTGGACGAAAAGCGAATTGCCTTTAACCCGGCTGTTGAAATTTCTTACCTGACCGAAAATGAACAGCAAGACCTATATAAGACCATGCAATCGGAGGATTGCACTCCATCACTCTCACAAGCGCAGAGAATGAAGAGACTAAGCCAGGACGGCAGGCTGAATATTGACGTCATATTTTCCATCCTTACTGAGGAAAAGCCTAACCAAAAAGAAAAGTTACACATTCATCGCGAGCGTATAGACCGATTTTTCCCTAAAAACTATACCGAAAAGCAAAAGGAAGATTTGATCGTCCAATTACTTGAGAGCTGGTACAAAAAAAGGCAAAGGGAACAGGAAAGATAAAAATAGGACGCGGCCATTATGCAAACAAGGGAGGCCGTTTTTTTATGCCCTTTTTGAAAGGAGGGACTTTTATGTTCTTTACAGAAGGGCAGTTACGGGAATATGAGCGCATGATGCAGCAAAAACCGGGATATAACCGAAGAGTCATCAAAACGATGAAAGAACGGGATTGCAGGAACTGTAAGTATTTTGATGAGTCCTGTAATAAGTGCAGCAAGGATAAGTGCGATATATTTGATGATTAAGTACCAAACATTTTACACCAAGGGGGTAGTGTGCCTTTTTGATAAAAGCCGGTTTGGCGTTTGCTTTGCAGCTTCCCCCTCCCCACACCCCTCCCCCAATAAATTACCAGCCGAAAAAGAAATATCTATGTCTTTCGGCAGGTAATATATCAAATACATACAGGAAGGAGCCTTTATGAAACAAACGAAAAAGAAAAAGCCCAGGGTATTCCGTACCCTGATTTGGTGCATCCATAGCAACGCAAAAATGAATAAAAATATCGATGATGAAAAGCCGGATGGGAAAAAACAGGAAGCAGAAACAGCAACCTACTCTCTTTTTCGGCTGGTAAAATAATATATTACCCTAAAAAACTAATGAAAGGAGGAACGGAGCAATTTGAAACTACTGAAAAACCGTATATTTTTAAGTATCATCTGCATTACCATTGCAGCGGTAATTTCCTTTGTGCTTTTACCGCGTTTTTATGAAGATAAAAGCGTAACGGTCATGGTACTGCGGGCAGCAGGAGATATCAAGGCCGGAACAGAGATTACCGATAAACACCTGGCTACTGTAGAAGTAGGAGAATATGGTCTGCCGGAAGGTATTATCAACGATAAAGACTCAATCTTAGGAAAGATTACACTAACTGATATTGCAAAAGGAGATTATTTCTTTTCACAAAAACTCGGCGTATTCCTAATAAATGAGCTATTTGACCGTATTGTTAAAAATAATCAGAGGCTGGTAACTGTAAGCGTACCAAGCGTTGCAGCTGGACTTTCCTCTCATCTGCAAAGCGGCGATATAGTAACGGTAGCCGTATTTTTGGAGCAGGCCTCCGATGGTGAAGATTCTTTCCCACAGGTGATCCTCTATCCCGAGCTGAAAGGACTGGAGGTGTACAGCGTGGAAAACGCCCGCGCACAGGATACTGCAGAGGTACGAAAGCAGCAATCTGAGAGTCAGTCATCTACCGGAGATCCGGTTCCAAAGGCTATAACACTAATTGTTACAGAAGCGCAGGCAGAGAGACTTATCGAAGCCGAATATACAGGGAAACTGCACATGATCCTTGAGAAACGGGGTGTAAGCCATGAGCGGTAAAATCTATACTGTTTGGGGAGGTAATAATTGTGGTAAAACAACTTTCGCAGTAAACCTGGCCTGTGCACTTTCTAAACGCGATATGCTGGTAGGACTCATTTCCTCAAATTTGACATATGGAGATCTGCAAGTCTTTTTCGGCCAGAATGTTCCTCCTGAGAAAGGCCTTTTTAAAGCATTGAAAGATGATAACCCAAACATTGGAGATAAGTTTAGCCATTACGAGGGGAGTAAAAACTTGTTTTTTCTATCCGTGCCTACCTGCTATACCGGGCTTCTCTGCGATACCGTAACCCTTCAGGAAACTGAACGCATGATGAAAGCTGCAACGATGGTATTTGATATTCTAATCGTGGATGGTGCCCCTGAGTTGACCAACCCGATATCCGGAGTAGGCCTCTGGCTGGCTGAAAGAATATTTACCCTGCATAAGCCCTCAATAGCAGCCCAAATGTGGTACAGGAGTGTTTCCGATTTTACCCGGGAACTGCATATTGCAGACAAACAGACTCATATTCTTGTGTCTCCTAATGGTGAGTTTGATGATAAAGCCTATCGAAGTATGATGAAAGTGCCTTTTGCCTATGAGCTGCCATATATCAAGCGGGCAGGAGAACTTGAGAATGCCGGGACACCGCTGTATTCCTACCATGATCGGTTCTGCAGACGTTATAGCAAGGTACTGGAGAAAATCGCATCCTCGATTTGTGGAGGTGAAAAGAGGTGAACCATGGATTTTCAGTAAATGACCTGATTTACCGGGCTAACAAACTGCGTTCCGACAGTGATGAGAGTATGCAGGCCCAGGATTATAGCGAAATTCTTGATAAACTGCAGCGCATAATAGCGAAGAATCATTCATCGGAGCTTGCCCAGGTGTTGTACTCGGAGGAAGCCGAGGAAAAGCTTAAAGACCTAATCATGCGCTACTTAAACAGTGAGCAGCTGGTTGCAAAGGATAAAGGCAACATTTCTGAATTGGTAGACGCGATATATTATGACATGGCGGGTATGGGACTGTTATCCCCATATCTTCAGGATACCGACACGGAGGAAATAAACGTCAACGGTTATGGCGGCATTTGGGTACTGTATAAGGATAGAAAGGTGCGACTCAATGAAACCTTTGGTACACCCGAAGCCTGCTCCAATATTGTAAGAAAGATGAGCCGGTTTGGAAATGTCATTCTCGATGGCTCAAAACCTATTGGAGACAGTTTCATTGCACGAGGTGTCCGAATGTCGGGAGCTATTTCGCCCTGCGTTGACCCAGATGCGGGAGCCATTGCCTCCATCAGGAAACAAAAGCCCTCTTTCATTACAAGGGAAAATCTGATTGAGTGGGATACGGCTACAGCAGAGGAACTGGACTTTCTGACTCTATGTGTTAATAACGGCGTATCAGTTGCAATAGCCGGAGCAACCGGCAGCGGGAAAACCGCTGATATGGGATACATACTAAGCTGTGTACCTCCGGACAAACGCATTGTCACAATAGAGGACACCCGTGAACTGTCACTGGCAAAGTTTGATGAAAACGGTGTAATGATAAATGATGTCATACATCTTTTAACCAAGGAAGAACCTAATCCTATTTCCATGCTGGATTTATTGAAACTATCACTAAGGCTGCATCCTGAAATCCTTGTACCTGCAGAGATGCGTGGAAAAGAAGCATTGACCGTGCAGGAAGCCGGACGGACAGGGCACACCATTGTCAGTACCCTCCATGCCAACAGTGCACGGACGGCATACGACAGAATCCTTACAATGTGCCTTGAGGCAGGAACATCCTTATCAGAAGAAAGACTTCTGAAAAACATTGTTGAAGCTTTTCCCATTATGCTTTTCAAAATGCAGCTTCCGGACAAATCCCGCAAATATATGGAAATCTTTGAGGCTACAGGGGTAGAGAATGGTGAGGTAACAGGAAATACCTTATATAAATATGTTATTGACCATTATGAACGGGATAAAGACGGCAAGATTATTAAGGCTGTGGGCACCCATAAGCGTTTAGGTTGCATTTCCCCGGCGCTTGCGGAAAAACTGCTGATAGGCGGTGTCCCTCAAGAAGAGATTCTTCGCTTTACGGAAGGGGGAGCATGATGAATCTGATTTATCTATCTTATGTCCTTGTTTTTACACTCATCTGCCTTGCCCTGTTTCTCCTGCTTAAATTGAACCTGTTTATTACAGAACAGAATCCGCTGAATAAACGCCGTATGGATCTGGTGGGGACAAAGCTTAAAATAGCGGAGAGAATCTCAATACGGTTTGAAACACTGTTTCGTCAGACTCGGTGCACTACGAGAAAATTTGTCATTATGATCCTTATATCAGTAGCAGGTGGCTTTGCTGCAGGAACCCTATTATTTGATAATACCAGCCTGGCGGCGGTTATGGCGGTCTGTATGTTCCCTGCCCCGTATTTTTATCTGACAGTGAGAAGCTCTGGAGCGGCAAGGGAAGAAATCGAAGGGCTGGAAAACACCATGTCCATCATTACCAATGCCTATGCAGGAAATGATGACATAATTAAGGCAGTGGAAACCTATGTGGAGGAAAAGAATCGGTATATTCCCGAACATTTAAGAATTCCTACGCCTTTTGATGAATTTGTGTCGGAAATCCGGTTCATCAATCCCAATGTGGAGCATGGACTGTATCGGTTGGCAGCTAAAGTTAAAAACAGGTACTTTACTGAATGGGTAAAAACCCTCATCCTTTGCCATCATGACCGAAGATTGAAATTTGCTTTGTTTCCTATCATTAAGGCCATGAACGATGCAAAGTCCATGCAGATTGAAAGCGACAGTATGATGGTAAAGGTATGGCGTGATTATCTTATGACAGCAGGGCTGATGTTTTCCGTAATCCCTATGATGCGCTTTTCCAATGCCGAGTGGTTTTCACTTCTCACCAAGACTGCCATAGGTAAGTTCCTAATTATTCTCATGCTTTTAACAGCTCTCGCTACAGCCTTTTATGTGATGAAGGCTACTAAACCGTCAAACAGATAAGGAGGTTTTCCTTTGTTTTATCAGTTTATTATATTTGTCCTGCTGACTTCGGCAGGCTTTTTAATATGCAAGCAGCTTCTTAAAATCCCGAAGCTGAGTATGAAAAAGAACATCAAAATCTTGCAGGCTGAAAAGGAAAAATCAAGCCAGCAGCTAGTAAACCGGATAATTATGCCGTTAGCAAAGCCATTTGCAAGGTTCATCCCGATTGACCCGGTAAAGGAAGCAAGAATGGCATCTACACTGAGGCGCGGAGGGCTTGAACTGACTCCGAAAGAATATTACGCAAGAGCTATTTTATGTGCTCTTTTTACATTACCCCTTGCCTTGCTCCTTTTTTCCATTGGAGCGTCCAACCTTGCTCCTATAGTTCTAATCTTTGCGGTAGTGGTGTACTTCCACTTCATGACAGACCTTAAAGACAAGATGAAGGAAAAGAAAAACCGGATCGAAATAGAGCTTCCGGGTTTTATCCGTTCCATCCTGTATAAGCTAGATGACATTAAGGATGATAGTAAAAGGGCAGTTGTACAGGTAGATTTGATCCAGATATTCGAAGATTACCTGAAGGTAGCCAGTGATGTATTCCACTATGACATCTCTGTTTTAGTCATGGAGATGAAAGCAAAGGATATTGAAACAGCCCTCCGGAATTTCAATGAACGCATTGGAATGACAGAAGTATCTTTTTTAGTGAATGCCCTCATAGGACTGTACCGGGGCGAGCATCAGGAAGAAGCTCTGGCATACCTTGCAAGAGATATGGACATCAAAGCCAGAGAAGCACTCAGGAAAAAACTTAATAAGCTGCCGCGAAGGGTCAAGATTGCATCCATACCCCTTGTGGCGGTGACGCTTGCCTGCCTGCTCTATGTTATAGGCTCCCACATGATTAGATCAATGGGGGGCCTTTTTTAATGTGAAAAAGGGAATCACCCTTTTCAAAATACAATTTCAGGAGGTATTACCCGTGAGAAACACTACAACTGCAAACTCTATTACGCAAGAAAGGAGGGCAAATCCTGTGAGGAGACGCATTGCAAATGCTATATCGAATGCCAGAAATGTTCTGGCAAACAAGTCGGGTGACCAGATGACCGGCTGGCTTATTGTTGTGTTGGTTGTTGTGGTAGTAGGCGCAGTGTTTATGACGTTGTACCAGGGCTCTATCACCACTATCTGGAACAGCATTGTAGACAAAATCACCGGCCTTTTAAGTTAATCGCAGCTAAAAGGCAGCAGTACAGGGGGAGCATATCCAGTATGGCTTCCCTTTTTTCTCTTAGTCAAAATCTAATCAAAATTAACGGAGGTATTTACTATGCTTCTAACAGTGAAAAACAAAATACGAAATGCAGGAATGTTTTGGCAAACAAATCCGGCGACCAGATGACCGGCTGGCTCATCGTAGTCCTGATCGTTGTGGTGGTTGGTGCAGTCTTCCTGACACTGTATAAGGATTCAATATCTACAATCTGGTACAGCATTGTCACCAAGATTACCAGCCTTTTGAACTAAACGGAATTGCTTCAAAAGGCTCATGACACTCGGGGAGCTCTGCTCCCCCCTAAATAAAAACTAAGTTTAGAATTATGGAGGTATTAATTATGATGACAGCTTTAAAAAACAAAATGAGAATAGCAACTTTAAAGGGCAAAAACATATTGGCAAACAAGTCCGGCGACCAGATGACCGGTTGGCTTATTGTGGTCTTGATTGTTGTAGTAGTAGGTGCGGTGTTCATGACACTGTATCAAGGTTCCATTACACAGATCTGGAACAGCATCGTCAGCAAAATCACCGGTTTACTGAGCTGATGAAAATATTAAAGGTAAACCTGCAGATGCGGGAGGTGCAACGCATATGAACAGCAGGCACCAAAGCACGGGGGAGAGAAATTCTCCCCTTCTGCTTTTTCAAAAACTCCTTCACGACAGAAAAGGCAGCAGCTATTTCGAACTGATGATTAAAACACTGGTTGTGATTACACTCATGGTTACGGTGTTGAGCTTTTTGGGTATCTTCACTACTTACCTGAACTTGAACCATATATGCCGGCGCGTTGTACGGGTAGTTGAACTGGAGGGCCAGGTTTCAGATAAAGCCTATGATGTTTTCTACCGGCTTAAGCAGCAGACCGGCCTCTCACCGGAGATGATCATCGAGGATGTGGACTACCATGACAATCAGAAAATACAGTTAAGGGATACCTTCACGATCACGATGACATACAGCCATCCATTTACCATTTTTACACCATCCTTTGCACCTCCAGTTAAGATTATGATTCCTATGAGGGTAAGCATTACCGGCATGTCGGAAAAATATTGGAAACTCTCCGACTGAGATTGCCGGGAAGGAGGATGGACGTGAACAAATATAAATA
Organism: Clostridiaceae bacterium; assembly: GCA_012840245.1. Classification (GTDB taxonomy): domain Bacteria; phylum Bacillota; class Clostridia; order DSM-8532; family DSM-8532; genus DTU059. The sequence goes on along the minus strand of DULR01000077.1, from coordinate 8,685 downwards.
CATTTTGCAAAATCGTAAAGGCGATGTTTTTATTTTCATCGTGATTCTTGTCTTTTTCATCCTGACGCTTTCAGCTATCCTGATTGAATATTTCCGTATGGAAAGCCTGTACCAGCAGGTGGAATATGTTCTTCAAAGGGGTGTGAACGCCTCAGTGGAATATGCCATGCTGGACGAATACCGCAGGGACGGACATGCCAGGATGGACAGCGCCCTTGCGGAAGAAAGATTATATGAGTACCTGCATGAAAGCATGAAACTTGATGCGGATTTAAGCAAATATATCGGCGAAGAATGGGTTTACGAGCTTGAAATAAAGCACATTAATGCTACCGACATTCCGCCCCGGCTGACGCTGGAGGGGGCACTGAAGACCCGCAGTATCTTCAGTTTTCTGACCGGCGATGTGAGGCTTCCCTTTAGAATATCCAGCGTTAGATGCTACCTGGTGCGATGTGAACAAACAGAAGGTTTACGGTAAGCTCACCGCTCAGGACAAGGGAGTGCCGGAGCTGCTCTATCCCTATCAGACTACTTCAGTCACTTTCGCCAAGGATGATGTGCTGCTGTCCCGTAATTTTCAATACATGGGGCTCGAATGGGATTATACGCCGGAGAGTGATGAATATTCTGACGGAGAAAATAAAACGCAGACCAGTATCACGCAGAATATTCATTACAGGATTCCAACGGCAGACTTCTATTTTAAGTTCAAAGCATGTGACGGCAACGACCTATCGGTTGTCATTCGTGCCCCTGTTACAGTGAAACGTGGCGACAGCTATTCATTTAATATAATCTACATGAACAGCGGAACGAGTGCAGCTTATGATGTACCTTTGAAAGGCACGATAGATGAAGTTCTGATTGAAGGAATACCTGAGATGAAGGACTTTTCACCAAATTCAAGTGTAACTTACGATATTAAACGTACGGCTGATACTGATGCCGATGAAATTCACTTGTGGGCAAACATTGGTGTGCCTGAAGGCTTTATCGACGGAAATATTAACAACAACACGGCTACAGCAGTTATACGGATAGTTAAGCCCAAACCGGATGAAACGCCTGATAATTCTGATGATCCAGATGATCCTGACGACCCGGATAATCCCGATGACCCGAATAATCCTGATAATCCGGATAACCCGGATGAACCGGATGATCCACCAGGTTTACCTGATCTTTGCGATCTGTCTGCGTGTATCTTTGCACCGCCTACGGTATATGAACATGAGAATTACAGCTATACCGTAAGTTTTACCAATAACACTGATGTAGAACTAAAAGCTGCACACTTAATGGCAAAAAATAATGAGATTGCATTGACGCAAATCCCTGAATTAGCAAATTTCAAGCCCCGGGAGACAAAAGCTTTTACTGTTACAGGTACTGCTGGAAATGCAGGTGAGGTTTATGGCCTGTGGGCTAATGTGGAGGCACCGGAAGGCTTTAGGGATGAAAATATCATCAACAATACTGCTGTTTCAAGCATTAAAGTTGTTAAGCAACCTGATGATGATCCAGATGATCCTGACGACCCTGACAATCCTGACGAACCGGATGATCCAGATAAACCCGACGAACCAAATGGGCCTCATTATCCGGATGAACCCGAAAAACCAGATGAACCCGAAAAACCGGATGACCCTGACAAACCGGAAAACCCTAATGAACCTGAGATACCTACCATAGTAAACCTATGCGATGTGTGGGTAAATTTGTCGTCTCCCCCGACTGTATATGAGCATGAGGAATACAGCTTTACCGTATATTTCGCCAACTCTACCGATAAGGATTTGTATGATGTTGAGCTAAATGTCACCATTAACGGTAAGAAGATTCCTGACGTGCCTGGTACATCTAATTTCAAAGCATTTGAAAAGAAAGCCTTTCTTGTAACAAAAACAGCTGGAGATAAAAGAGAGCGTATTCGTTTATCTGCTAAGGTGTCCGCACCTGCAGGCTACAAGGACAGCAATACCGGCAACAATCAGGTTTCGGCGGAAATCATGGTACTGGAACGTCCTTACGATTTGGATGTACAGAGAATCACACCCGATGAGTATAAGGAAAACCAGTCTGTTATAACCACTGTTAAAGTATCCAACAAAGGCAGCCTGGACTTTACACCGGGACAAAATGTTACTGTACTGTTTCAAATACCTGAATTGTCTTTGTCAAAGCGAATTGATGCGATAATAATGGAAAGGGATACCTGGAATGTTGTATCCATCCGGTGGGACACTCCTAATGTGCAGGCCGACAAAAATGTTACCTTGATTGCGATTATTAATCCTGAGCAGTCGTTGAGAAATGAAAGTACTGCTGAAAACAATACTTATACTCAAAAGGCTGTGATAAGGAATATATCCTATGGAGAACCGGAGGAAAGCCGGTCATTGCCTAACCCGCCGAAAAGAAGTGAACAGCCCAGGGTGACATGGTGGGAGCAGCGGTATGAGGGTGGAAAGTTTGTATGGAGGCAATTCTATGCCGAGTTGAAGGTAAACGCTGTGCTGGAATATGATACAAAAGCTAAAGGTTTTCTCAAGTCAGGCTATGGATACTCAATCCGCGTTACAGCCTATGTTGACACCAACTATGACAAGCCGGAGCTGATTACTGCTCCACAGACTGCAGAAGTCTACCTGCCGGAATATCGCTATGAAACCGCTATCCCTTTAATAAAGGAAAACGGTCAATTTATCTTTAAGGAAAATCCCGCATCTCCCTTCCGTTACAGGAAACATTACATACCGCTGTGGTTCCCGGATAACAGGGACTATACCCACACTAATGCAGCGAATTGCGGGGTTTTTGCTGCCAGGCATCTGCCTGTTGTTTCTTGCCATGAAATATGGCGGCGTGGGCGGTGGTGATATCAAGCTTACGGCTGCAATTGGTTTTAGCTTTGGCTTATATGGACTTACTTCCATTCTCTTTTTTGCCTTGCTACCGGCCTTGCTTTATTCAAAGCTAACACGGCAGAAAAGTGTTCCGTTGGCAGTATTCTTATGTACCGGCTTTTTTATTCATGCCGGTATTGCTTTGATTACCGGAAGATAATGTGAAAGCACAAATTTATTAGGACAAGGAGGTGCTTTGATGGAGCTAAAAACGATACTTGCCATCGTGCTTTGCCTGGTGATTGCAGGTGGTGCATTATACCTGTATATCAGGCAAAGAAAGAAATAACGGTATGGCGGTAAAAGGGACTTGAAAACTGGAGTCCCTTTACTGCTGCCGGTTAGATTGGAGTGATTATAAGGATGGATGATGAAAAACGCTTGATGAATAACAATAAGGAAAATCACGTTGCCAATGCAGATAAGGAAGTCAATGCCGGTTATGTAATTACTGATCGGCTGACCGTTGGGAATTCTGAGTTTGTCATTGGTCAAAACGAAAATGCTCCTGCCAAGTTTGTGACATGGAAATGTACAAAGGGCGAAAAGAATTACTATTGGGGGCATTACTGTAAGGACCGCCTGACAGCCCTTGAAGATTTATGCAACCGTGCTCTCGATGAGATCCATTATTTAAAAAGTTATAAACAGGAAAAAGAGAATATAGAAAAAACGGCGCAGAGGGTTGAAAAGAAATGTGAACCGGTGCGATAAGGAGGGATAAAAGTTGGCAACAAAGCTGCAGCTGATTACAGAGCTTTCTCAAAATACGGCAAAAGATATTGTTAAAACACCTGGCAACTGGATATCCTGAGGCGCAAAAATCATCAGACCTGTTTATGAAATGTCGCTACCTTGATGAACTGACTGAAGGGCGCGGCATTATTTTTGCAACCGGAACACCAATCAGCAATTCCATTACCGAGATGTACACCATGCAAAGATATCTGCAGTATGAGACCCTGCGTAAGAATGGACTTCAGCATTTTGATTGCTGGGCAAGTACATTTGGGGAGACGGTAACTGCTATAGAGCTTGCACCGGAAGGTACGGGATATCGGGCGAAAACAAGGTTCGCACGATTCTATAACCTGCCGGAGCTCATGAACATGTTCAAAGAAATTGCGGATATAAAAACTGCTGATATGTTAAATCTCCCTGTGCCAAAAGCCAATTACTGCAATATCGCTGTAAAGCCAAGCGAATTCCAGCAGGATATGGTAGCTGAGCTTGCTGTTCGAGCTGAACGGGTACGTGCTAAGGAGGTAGAGCCATACGAGGATAATATGCTCAAAACAACCAATGATGGCCGTAAACTGGCACTTGACCAAAGACTAGCTAATTCTGCACTTCCTGACCATGAAGAAAGCAAAGTAAATGCCTGTGTAGAGAATATATTCCGTATTTGGCAGGAGAATAGTGATGATAAGTTGATACAGCTTGTATTCTGTGATTTATCCACGCCGAAGAATGACGGAAATTTTAACGTCTATGATGATATCAGGCAAAAACTCATAGAGCGTGGCATTCCTGCTGATGAGATTGCTTTCATTCACGATGCCAACACTGAAATCAGGAAAAAGGAACTGTATGCAAAAGTACGAAAAGGGCAGGTACGAGTCCTGTTAGGTTCTACATTTAAGATGGGCGCAGGAACCAATGTGCAGGATCGTTTGATTGCGCTGCATGACCTGGATTGTCCATGGCGGCCAAGGGATTTGGAACAGCGATCCGGACGTATTGTACGGCAAGGCAACAAAAATGATGAAGTGTATATCTTCCGGTATGTAACCGAAAACACCTTTGATGCTTATCTCTACCAGATACTTGAGAACAAGCAACGTTTCATATCGCAAATTATGACTTCGAAGTCCCCGGTTCGTTCTGCCGAGGACATTGATGAAACGGCACTCTCCTATGCCGAGGTGAAGGCGCTGGCTACAGGCAACCCGTACATAAAAGAAAAGATGGATCTGGATATTCAGGTTTCCAAGTTGAAATTACTGAAAGCCAATCATCTAAGCCAGCGGTATGCTCTTGAAGACAGGCTGCTAAAGTATTTCCCCCAGCAAATCAAGTCTACAATGGAACGCATAGCAGGCTATGAAAAAGACCTTGCTTTGTACAGGCAGCAAAGTGAATTGGAACATGCGGTGGAAAGTTCAGACGAAAGCAAATTTGCTGGTATGTCTGTGAAAGGTATTTACTATACCGAAAAAGCAAAAGCAGGCGCAGCCATACTGGAAGCCTGCAAGCAGATGATTTCCCCGGAACCGCAGGAATTAGGCATCTACATGGGCTTTCCGATGTTGTTTTCCTTTGACAGTTTCAATAAGCAGTTCCAAATCACTTTGAGGGGTTCTATGAGCCATACGGTTACACTGGGTACGGACATCTACGGCAATATTACAAGGCTCAATAACGTTCTTGCTGAAATCCCGAAGAAACTTGAATATTGCAAAGAGCAGTTAAATACTCTCCACCAACAGATGGAAACAGCAAGACAGCAGGTTGATGTCCCTTTTGAAAAGGAAGAAGAGTTGCAAAGAAAGTCTGCACGACTTGCAGAGCTGAATATTTTACTCAATATGGATAAGCATGAAAATGAAGTGCTGGACGTTGAACCGGAAGAGGATATGGATGCACCTGAGAAAAAGAGTGTGGGCTATGAAAGGTGAGGTGGTAACTGATGCCCTATGTAACACCGGAGCAGATTGAACGTGCAAAGCAAATGGATTTGCTGACTTATCTACAGCATTACGAGCCCCATGAGTTGGTGCGTTTCTTAGGTAAAGTTTATACCACCCGCACCCATGATAGTCTAAAAATCAGCAATGGAAAATGGTACTGGTGGTCGCGCAATATTGGCGGGCGCTCTGCACTGGACTACTTAATAAAGGTTAGGGGTATGTCATTTCCTGAAGCTGTGATTCAGATAGACGGACAGGCAGCTGTCATACCGCCTGTTTTACCAATACCACAGAAAACCGTTGAGCATAAAAAACTGCTTTTGCCGGAGAAAAATGAAAACAACGACCGTGTAATTGCTTATCTCAGGGGACGTGGTATTCGCAGAGAAATAATTGATTACTGCATCCAGACCAACCGGCTATATGAGAGCCGTGATTATCACAATGCAGTATTTATTGGCTTTGACCGGCACGGTGTTCCCCGTTATGCCACAATTAGAGGGACATCAGGAAGAAGGTTTATGGGAGAAGTGAATGGAAGCGATAAGCACTTCTCCTTTTCTATCCCGGCCAGGAATGAATGTAGCAAACTGCACCTGTTTGAAAGCGCTATTGATTTATTATCATATTGTACTTTGAAATTACTCTCCGGTAGGGACTGGCGGCAGGATAATTACCTATCTCTTGCAGGAATTTATATGCCGAAGAAAATTATTGAAGAAAGCACACTACCTGCTGCACTCACGCAATACTTAAAGGACTCTCCAAAAATCGATGAGATAGCCCTACATTTGGATAATGATACAGCCGGAAGACTGGCAGCAAAAACGATTCAAACCATTTTATCATCTGCCTATATTGTTTCTGATGAGCCACCAAAGCGCGGAAAGGATGTGAATAACTACCTAGAATTAATATTAGGCAGACAGCTATACGGAAATAAATGTGAACGTATATAAAATAGAATTAAAGACTAACTATGTTTTTCCAGGATTTAGGATACCCCATTTTACCTGTTACATCATCAATAGTAATGGTATGTAATTGCTTATCCAGTTTTTTGAAAGCTACATCCATTGCTGAAGCAAATTCTTTGAAATTACTTTTGCTGAGCATTTGCTTAAAGATAATAGCAACAGCAAATGCATCATTCAATCCCATGTCATATGAGCCGCTGGCGTTACGAGGTAGTCCAATTCGGGAAAAGTAAGGAATACTCTTAGTATGAAGCAATTGAACAAAACGAATATCATAAAATCGTTCGTCATGTGCACATTTATTTCTTGCAAAACCCAGCATACTCATGTATTTATGGAGTTCTTTATAATGTATATTGAAGGACTTAGCTATTTGAATTTTATCAGGCTCTTTCATATTTAAATAAAAAGTTGTAACCTTACCGAAAGTTAAAACGTTTACAAGAACCCATAAAGGAATATAACCGTGCGTTGTCATATAATGGGTTACCATTGGGTGGTGTTTTGACAGCTGCCTTGCAATCTCCATTTGAATATCACCAATAAGATGTGTTACGTTTGAAACATTTTCTTCAGCGCTTATTCTATTGATTTGTGCTAAATCACGAGTGATATCCAAATGATGGGCCTTTGCTATTCGTTTTTGTGTACCTGGATCGGTTGAAGCAGTGCAATGGAAATTATCAAGCTTAAGATAATTATCATGCCCATATTTTTCTGAAAAAATATGGGATAATACTGATTTAAAGTGATTTTCAATTAATAATAGATATTTTAGGTAAATAATACGGATTTCGCGATCAAATGTGTACAGAGCATAGATCTCATCAAAATCAGTACCTACTTTATATACTTCTTTTGTGGCTGTTGTAGCTGTTTTATCAATAAATAGCTCTTTATATCCATTAATGACATTGTAGTAATTCTCTTTCTCTAAAATACGGATAGCACGGCTTCCGGCAGATCCCTTTTTGATTCTAACGCCACGACCTCTAAGTATTGTAAGAAGTTGCCGATATGTTTTAAATACTTTTTTCGACATTGTATCCCCCCAATAAATTAAAAGCCCCCGGGCCCGAGGGACACCGGAGGACAAACTGGCATATCGTCTTTCAATCTAATTATAGAACGCATAGGCCATTTTGTCAATATAGGCTCTGCGTTTTAAAAGATGAGAAGACAATATCCTATTATAGTATATGCAATTTAATATGATACGTATCCTTGGTTCCAATTATTAATTTACACTTTTTATTACTCGCTGTAAAGATGAAAAAATACCAGTATTTTTTAATAAAAAATCAAGAAAGGAGGCTCTGTTTTATGATGAAGACATATCATGTGGAAATCAAGAAAACCTTTGCATGACAGTCGAAATCGAGGCGGAGAATGAGCAACAGGCCGAAGAAAAGGTTCGGTAGGCATACAGAAATGAAGAATACATCCTTGATTCAGAACACTTTGCCGGCGTGGAATTTACCGCTAAAGAAAAAGAGATGGAAGTACTGCACAGAAGGCAAAAACGTTGTGAATATGAGCGATGATGGCACTTGTTTTTCGACAGGTAATCTAATACCTACCGTAAGTGTTTCAACATAAGACAGGTGTCTTATGTTGTAGCAAGCACTGAATTTTGTCTCCCAAAATTCACTTGTTAAGGGGATACCCCCTAATACCCCCGAAAAATGCAAATAGAAAGTGTGGTGATAACTATAGGAGCGTTTTTGTTAGGCATATTTATAGGCGGCATTGTCGGCGTTGCTTTTATGTGCCTTTTCCAGATCAACATCCCATATGAAAGGGATGAGGATAAGATTTCAACAGAAAGGAGTGGAAACGTTGAGAAAACGTAGTATTCGTGTTCAGGTATGGCTAAACAAAGAAGAAAAGACGAAACTGCTAATCAGTGCAAAGAAAGCAGGGTTATCACAGGAAACCTATTTGCGTGCACTTATCAACGGTTATGTACCAAAGGAACTTCCGCCGTTTGTTTAATTGGTAATTAGTTTGATAACGCATGACGTTTCATTTAGCACGAGGTTACATTCGACAAACCGGCCTGTGGAATAAAACAGTGTCAAATATAACACAAAGGAGCCCCGATTATGA
>DULR01000001.1 GCA_012840245.1 Clostridiaceae bacterium | reverse complement strand
CGCTCAGAATGACATGGGAAAACGCTCAGAATGACATAGTGAATCGTTTAAAATGACACAGGAAAAACTCAGAACGACACTAATCCGTCAGCTGAAATCCCTGTTTGCGTATAGCATCAAGCATATTCTGCCGTTTTGGATTGCTATGTTTGAATCTGCTTACCACCTGTGCGCTGAAGCTGTCCACCGTTCTGCCCGGATCTCTCAGATCGTAATAAGTACGCATCTCTTCATCGTAATCTCTGATTTCTTCAAGATAATTATCAAAAGCGACATAGGCGTTCTCAAAAACCCTCAGTCTCATATCCATTCTTGGCTTAAGCTGCGGGTCCTGGGCGGGATACCCTATTCCGAGACCCAATACCGGGAAAGTCAGCTCAGGCAGCTTCAGAATTTCACATATCTTCTCCGTATTATTGTGGATACTGCCCAGATATACTGTCCCCAAGCCCTCTGATTCTGCTGCTGTCACAACGTTCTGTGCCATCAAGCATGCATCTGTAAATGATGCGAAAAACCTGTTTATATCCTTTGCGCTTTCTGCAGTGAAATTCTTCTCTTTAGCGATCTGATAGTTTCTGTACTGATCGACTATGAAAATAAGAAGCTCAGGTGCTCTTGCAACATACTCCTGATTGCAGACCCCGGCGATTTGATTCTTTATTTCCTGATCTGTGACACGGATTATTGAACAGGCCTGCATGCCCGTATGTGTGGCGGTACGCCTTGCGACTTCGATCAACTGCTCAAATATTTCATGAGGTATGCTATGATCCTTGAACTCCCTGATAGTACGATGTTCAAGCTGCTTTCTTATGGTCTCATTCATAACGTTTTAGTGCTCCTCCCTGTTTTATATTTTAAGACTGTCCATCTTAAGAATCCTTATTACGATCCTTACTATAAGATACCCATTATTTCTTTCAACTAACTTTTGCATAATGTTCAACGATATCTTGGTGCATTTTTTACTATTGACAACAGAACCTGTTTGGAATATTATATATTACAAGCAAAGGCGCTGATGGCGATTGCCAGCATCGCCTTTGCTTATTTTATTTGAAAAATGTATGGATATTTCCGGAAATATGCCTGATCCCGTTTTAAAGCGTGGCCGCTAGCACGGAGCTTCACCAGAAAGCCCGTTGCCATGAAATGATATTGGGCCGGGTTCGAGGAACCTGCCTGCATGACAACAACATATCGTCAGGAATTTTTGCGCACAAAGGCGTGTATTTTATCGATCTCTTGAATAAAATACGCGCCTTTAATTTTTAAGGAGGTAGATTTATGGACGTAACAATGATAGTTGATACCCTGTGGGTAGTATTCGCAGCAATACTGGTGTTCTTTATGAATCTTGGCTTTGCAGCGGTTGAATCAGGTTTTGCAAGATCAAAAAACACAGTCAATATTCTGTCAAAAAACTTTATTGTTTTCGCGGTTTCCTCCCTCGGCTTCATGTTGCTTGGCTGGGGACTGATGTTCGGCGGAGACAATCCGTTTGTAGGTACACAGCAGCTCTTTATTCTTGGTAAAGACAGTATAGACTATTACAAGGATACTCTTACATCCAGCGTGCCGTTCTGGGGAAAATTCTTCTTCCAGCTCGTATTCTGCGGCACAGCGGCAACCATCGTATCCGGTGCTGTCGCAGAACGTGTTAAATACATAGCCTTCATTATTTTTTCGTTCGTGCTGACACTTGTGATCTACCCCATAGTTGGTCACTGGATCTGGGGTGGTGGCTGGCTTGCAAATCTTGGGTTCCTGGATTTTGCAGGTGACACCGTAGTCCACTCGGTGGGCGGTTGGGCAGCTCTTTCCGGAGCCATGATACTTGGCCCCCGTATCGGCAAGTATGACAAAAACGGTAAACCAAAGGCCATCCCTGGTCACAGCATGTCCCTGGCAGTTATAGGTCTCTTCATACTGTGGCTCGGCTGGTTCGGCTTCAATCCCGGCTCTACCATGAGCTTCCAGAATCCTGCTGATGTTGCCCACATCATCATGACCACCAACACTGCCGCAATTGCAGCTGTACTTACTGCCACCGCCACATCGTGGATATTTATCGGCAAGCCTGATCTTGGCATGACCATCAACGGCTGTCTGGCAGGTCTTGTCGGTATCACAGGCAGCTGCGCTTATGTAAGTGTCGGAAGCTCTCTGCTCATTGGTGCGATAGCCGGGGTTATTGTGGTATTCGCTGTAATCCTATTTGATAAGGCAAAAATCGATGACCCTGTCGGCGCTACCTCGGTTCACCTGATATGTGGTATTTTCGGAACATTGAGTGTCGGACTCTTCGCTCAGGAAGGAGTGACCAGCCTTTCTACAGTCAACGGCCTGTTCTTCGGCGGCGGCTTCTCACTGCTCGGAGCTGAGATCGTTGGTATCATCGCCGTTGGTATATTTGTATTTGCCTCTTCATCTCTTGTTTGGTACGCACTTAAGAAAACTGTCGGGATCCGTGTCAGTGCTGAAGAAGAAATCCAGGGTCTTGACATCGGTGAACATGGTAATCACGCTTATCCTGATTTCGCCATAGTAGCTCCTATTCTGGCAACTGAGAATGGAAACGGAAACGGAAGTCTTTCGATCGCAGCAGGCCCGGTTTCTGTACCGCAGTATGATTCAGGCAAGGTATCCCCTGAAGCTGCTATACCGGTGGTAAACAAGGCACGTCAGGGAGCCAAGATGACAAAAGTGACCATCATAACTAACCAGGATAAGTTCACTAAGCTTCAGACCGATCTTGACAAAATCGGCATCACAGGCCTTACAGTCACCAATGTCCTTGGATATGGCATGCAGAAAGGGTATACTGAGTACTACCGCGGCTTACCGGTCAAAACAAGGCTTCTTCCCAAAGTCCAGGTCGATATCGTCGTGTGCAAGATACCTGTCGAAACGGTAGTTGAAACAGTCAAGAAAGCGCTGTATACAGGCAACATGGGAGACGGCAAGATCTTTATTTACGATGTTGAAAACGTGATTAAGATCAGAACCGGTGAAGAGGGTTACGACGCGCTTCAGGATGATGAATAAGAACTGATAAAGACTGATAACAGATAAATCCATAATAAAAGCAGGGAACATTTGAGTCACCCCCAATATGTTCCCTGCTTTTTTATTTTGCTTAAAGATTATTCTTCTGTCTTAACCTTGACCTTTTCAATGAGTTCCAGTAATTTTACCTCGATCTTTGCAAGATCCTCTTCTTTTGGCGCTCCTTCAAACTCCACCGATTCGATGAGATCCCAGTTCATCTTGTTCCTTTCCATTATCTCCTGGATCTCTTTCTCGGCACCTCCGGACCAGCCATATGATCCGAATCTGAATGCTGCCTTTCCTGTGATCCGCTTTCTGCCGATCTCATTCAGTGCTTCTGCAACAGGCGGGAAGAGCTTGTACTCATAGGTAGGAGCTGCAATTATTATACCTGCCGATCTGAAAACTGTTGCTATCATCTCGCTTTCGCTTACAAGCGGCATATGCACCATATTGTATTTGATACCTTCTCTCTTGAGTATGCCTTCGGCGAAATCGATGGCTTTCTTTGTCATACCATACATGGACCCCCACAGTATGGTGATCTCATTCTTGCCAGCTCCTTCGGCATATCTTGAGAACCTGTAGTAATCATCAATGATTTTCTGAGGATTCTTTCTGTAAACCGGGCCATGACCTGGTGCTATCGTGTTTATTTCATGCGTTTTTGCTTTATCTATGGCTTTTTTCAGGCTGGTCGTAAAGGTTGCCATTACATTGGAATAATACCTGATCCCTTCTGCCTCGAAAAACTCAACCTCATCAGAAGTAAGCTCATCGTCAAAGCAGTGATCACCCATTCTGCCGAATGCTCCGAACATGTCGCATGAAAAGAGAGTTTTCGAACAGCTTTCATATGTGTACATGGTATCAGGCCAGTGAACGTTCGGGACCGGGTGGAAGCTCAGTACCTTGCCCTTTCCAAGGTCCAGGGTGTCTCCTTCCTTCACGACCCTGATCTTGTCCTCGCCATAGAATGAAGAAACCATCTTTTCGGCTTTATCGGTACATATTATGGTAAAGTCGTCCTTTACTTTTCTGAAATTCGAGATCCAGCCCGAATGGTCAGGTTCCATATGATTGACGATCAGATAATCGATGTTCTGAGGATCAACACCTATATCTCCCAGATTTTTATAAAGAGTTTCAGGTATCCCGTCCCAACCGATCACACCATCGATTATTGCGGTCTTTTCTCCCTGAACTATATAGGAATTGAGAGTCACTCCGTTTGCTATCTCCCAGATGCCCTCAAACAGTATGTCCTCAACATTCATGGTCAGCATGTGTATTCCATCTGTTATTTTTAACTTTTTCATAAGTCAGTCCCCCTTGATTATATAAACTCACTTAATAAGATCAAAGCATAATAATGCTTCTTTCTGTTTTTACATAAAATAGAGCGGCATGAAGCCGCTCAATTAATTTTATAACTAATATAAACGTTTGCCAAGATAAATATCCGGTTTTCCTGGTCCGTTGGCATCAGGCACGACTCCGATTATCTTATATCCCAGCTTCATATAAAAACCTGACTGATGCGTTCCGGGACAGAAGTTCAGGATCTTGCCCGGCAAATCATCATACAGATCTGTATTAGCAAAGGATGTTTCACCATCGCCTACTTCATCGTCAGCTCCAACACGCATCGTCAAGCCGCCCCGCTTTCTTGCTTCTTCCTCCAGAGCTTCGAGAATTGCCCTGCCAATGCCTTTTCTTCGTCTGTCGCTTCGAACGGCCAGTGGATGAAGTTCGAAGACATTTCCCTTATACTGCGGAAGAATACCGCCCCAACCGATCACAGTATCATCTTCAACTGCTGCGAGCAAGGTATTTTGAGGATCATTCAGGAGCTCTTCGATTTCAGCCAAAGCATCGTCAAATGTCGGCCAGCCGACAGGAAGGCTGTCAGTCAGGACCTGTGCGGCTTGTACTATCTGAACTTTATTTAATTCATACATATTTTGAATTTTCATTTCAAATCCTCCAATCTATATTTTTCAACCGTTGATAAAACCAGCATGGAGGACCTCGTGCTTTGGCAATAGCCTCGTGTTACCAAGGATCTCTGATGCGTACCATCAATTCCACCCCAACTTATTTTTTCTTGTTGCGTTGATTATAACAACTTACAAGAAGTATTTCAATATATTGGTTCATATATCGCTATAGCTTTTTATGTATATAAAGGTATTGCCCATTTTTCCTGTACGCTCGACTGCTCCTACATGGTTAAACCCCTTTTCCATCAAACTCGGGGATAAAGCTTTCCGAGGCGGTATCTCCTTCTTGTATAAATCCGTTTTCCACTCCGATTTCTATGGCATAATCAACAAGCTCTTCATATTCTTCTTCGGTGATCTTTCTGTTCAGCTCCGGAAATTTGCTGCTGTTTACTATCGGAGTATACTGATTCATTATGCTGATGTATATCCTGTCTCCATAGGTCTCATACAGGTATTTTATGACATTCCCTGGGACAAAGAGTGCAGTCTTTTAACAGCGTTGAATCCATTTCAATCTACCATCTTCTCCGATGAACTTATTCAGCAAAGTCGATCCTGTTCCGACCTGAAGTTTTTGCTTTATACAGCAGCCTGTCAACTGTGACTATGATATCAGCCAGAGATCTTTCTGGCGATTACTTCACCGTAGTTACCCCGAAGCTTGCACAGATTTAACCACGGGGACAGCTCTTATGTCTGACTTCGTTTGATTGATGTATCAGACATCGGAACCGTCACCTTTTCGATCATTAATCTTTCCTTGCCCAAATCGTCGCACGATACATGGTTTCATCAAGTGGTTCAGGAACGGGCTCATCGGTAAAGTTTTTAAATGTTCTCCCGATGGTAAATCCTGCTTCTCTGAGCCAACCATAAACCTGCGTTTGCGATGGAATATGCTTGTGCCAATTTTTCGGGATGATGTCCTCCAGCCTTCAGGGCTATAGCTGCTTTTTGAATAAAGGTTTGCTGAGCTTTCTCATAATCCGTATCCGTTTCGATGTTGATGAGCACATTTCCGGCTAAAACTACCACATCAAAATCCGAACCCCAGTCAGATGTCAAAGCATCAGCCAGGTAACAGGTGATATTGCTCATTCCCTTCATCCTGTTATAGCAGCGAAGGAGCATATGCTCATCGGCATCAAAGCCTGTGATTATATGACCTGCCTGAGCAAGAGGTATACAGATCCTGCCGCCGCCGCAGCCCACCTCCAGGATTTTCTGAGGGCCATCAGTATGTTTTCGCAGTATATCAAGTATAAATTCCACGTCATGGGTCTGATTCTCCTGCTGCTCATAAATATAAGCGTACCAGTGTCTGGCTATAAAATCTCTGTTCAAAATATGACCTCCTGAAAGCTCTTATCAATGAGCCTTATCTATTCCGTTATTTCTATCAGGTTTCCCTCAAATCCGACGATACAGCTTTCATAATAACCGTCACCGGTAGTTCTCGGGCCGCTTATGACCTCATATCCATCTTCTCTCAGCTTTTTGGTGATCGCATCAACATTCGCTTTACTGCCTGCTGAAAAGGCAATATGATTATATCCTGCCTTTGCAAGCTCCTTAGATTCGCCGGTTAACCCGGGCCTGGTCATTATTTCAAGTCTGGAACCATCGTCAAAGGAAAGGAAATAAGAGCGGAAACCGGTCGTCACATTATGGTATTCATTATTGGAAATCGCTCCGAAGTATTTTATAAAAAAATCCCTGGCTGCTTCCAGATCATCGACATACAACGCAATATGCTCGATTTTCATTTCATACCTTCTCCCCAAATCGGTTTTTGCTCAATATCTGTTTTTCTGTCCCGCTTACTGTACAACTTAATTATATGTGTGATCTCTTCCTGTTCCAATAGAGCATGAGTACTCTTCCCATTCTTCGAAGATTGACAGAAGTTCATGGTTAAGATAGGTCAAAGCTTTCTTACGGATATCATCAGGCACACCGTAGTACGCTTCGGCAATGGATCCGGTGATCGCTGCCAATGTATCGCTGTCACCGCCTAATGAAACAGCTGTACGAACAGCGTCTTCGAATGAACTCGATTCAAGGAAAGCCTCTATTGCCTGCGGTACGGTATTCTGACATGTTTCATTGAATCTGTAAGCCGGGCGTATCTCATCTATTGTAAAATCAAGCGGATAGTAATCTTTTGAGACCCTGTCGCGGATATCGTTTTTTGAAAAACCGTTCCGTGCCATGTATATGGCAATAGCGGTCGCTTCAGCTCCTTTTATTCCTTCCTCGTGGTTGTGGGCATAGGTATCACTCATTTCAATAATTATGACCACATTATACCACATGCAAAGATTCTTCGGTCGCTACGCTCCCTCAGAATGACATCTGGGGATTTCCTAATCAAGTTCTACTGCTCCTGTATAAAGCTGATAATATCTTCCGCCCAGTTCAAGCAATTCTTCATGAGTACCCTGCTCTATGATCTCACCATGCTCCAGCACGATGATCTGATCGGCATTTCGCACGGTCGACAGTCTGTGGGCGATAACAAAGGTAGTCCTGTTCTTCATCAGCTGATCCATGCCGCGTTCGATGTATTTTTCGGTTCTTGTGTCTACTGAACTGGTAGCCTCGTCCAGTATCAGGATAGGAGCTTTTGATATGGCAGCCCGCGCGATATTGAGAAGCTGTCTCTCTCCCTGGCTCAGATTGGCTCCGTCTCCTTCCAGTACTGTATCATATCCCAGAGGCAGTCTTTCGATGAAGGAATGGGCGCATGCCACTTTTGCTGCGGCAATGACTTCCTCATCAGTCGCATCGAGTCGTCCATACCTGATATTCTCCCGAACTGTTCCGGAGAACAGATGGGTATCCTGAAGCACCATCGCTATATTGCTTCTCAATGATTCCTTCCTGATATTCTTTATATCGATGCCGTCTATCAGTATTTTACCTTCTTCTATTTCATAAAATCTGCTGATCAGGTTGGTTACGGTCGTCTTCCCTGCGCCTGTGGACCCCACGAAAGCGATTTTCTGACCGGGTCTTGCAGTTACATTTATATGTTTCAGGACAGTTTTCCCTGGAACATAGCCGAATGTCACATCCTTGAGCACCACTTCACCTTTTATCACTTTCGCTCCTTCTTTTCGTTCAGCTTCGGAGCAGATTTCTATCGCATCCGAGGGATCTTCTTTTTCCGGAGCTTCATCCATTACTTCAAAAACTCTTTCAGCTCCGGCCAATGCTGCAAAAATAACATTCATCTGCATCGACAGTTCACTTACAGGCCTTGAGAACTGTCGTGAATAGTTGGTGAATATGGTCAGCCCGCCGATATCAAAACCCGATGTCAGGCACAATATGCCGCCAACAGTGGCAGATATGGCATAGCTTACCTGGCTCAGATTACCCATGACAGGCCCCATGATGCCGCCGAAGAATTGAGCCTTTATCTGTTTTTCCCGAAGATCATCGCTTAAAAAATCGAACTCTTCCATCGCTGTCTCTTCGTGGCAGAACACTTTTATGACCTTTTGACCGGTTATGGATTCCTCGATATAACCATTGACCGCTCCAAGTGCCTGCTGCTGTCCTGCGAAATGTTTCCTGCTTTTCTTTCCGAGCATCCCTCCTGCATAAACCAATAAAGGCATGGTTACGATAGTAACGATCGCCAGTATCCAGTTGGTGACGAACATCAGAGTGACAGTGCCGATCAGAGTCAGAATTCCCGAAAAAATCTGCACCATGGTGTTGTTGAGCATTTCTCCGACCGATTCAAGGTCATTAGTAAAACGGCTCATTATATCGCCGTGGGTATGCGTGTCGTGGTATTTCAAAGGAAGCTTCTGTATCTTGCCGAACAATTCTTCCCTGATTTTGACCAGCGCATTCTGGGAAACTCTCACCATGATCCTTTGCTGAAGATAAGTGCATACTACTCCGGCAACGTATATCGCTGCCATAGTAAGCAGGCCGATCATAAGATTTTTTATCTTTTCCTCTGCAGTCTGATCAGGAGATACAAGGTTATTGATGACAGGGCGCAAAATATAGCTACCGGCGAGACTTGCCAGGCTACCGCCCAATACGCAGGCAAAAACGAACAGTATCTTTACCTTGTCCCGGCCTATATATGCCAGCAGTCTGTTAATAGTCACCGATACGTTTTTGGGTTTACCGCCGCCCAATCCGCGATGTCTTCCGGGAGGCCCTCCGAAACCTCCGGGTCTCCTTCCTCCCGGCCCGGCATTACTGGATTTATTTCCATATCTGCGAAGCAGTTCTTCTTTTCTTTTTTCACTGATACGACTCATTATGCTGTCTCCTTCTTATCCATCTGCGAGTAGTAGATTTCAGAATAGGTCTCGCAGTTTTGCATCAGTTCCACGTGGGTACCCATGCCAACGATCTTTCCGTCATCGAGGACTATGATTCTGTCAGCATCTATTACTGATGAGATCCTCTGCGCAATGATGATCTTCGTTGTTCCTTCAAGCTCGCTTCTGAAGCTTTCCCTGATCTTTGCCTCGGTCGCCGTATCAACTGCGCTGGTGCTGTCATCCAGGATCAGGATCTTAGGCCTTTTCAACAGCGTTCTGGCGATGCACAATCTTTGCTTCTGTCCGCCAGATACGTTTACTCCACCCTGACCGAGCCCGGTCTCATACCCTTCGGGGAACGAAGAGATGAATCCATGGGCCTGTGCGCTTTCTGCCCATTTATATATCTCTTCATCACTTGCATCCTTATTGCCCCATTTGAGATTTTCCCTGATGGTGCCCGAAAATAGTACATTCTTCTGGAGCACTATGCCAACTCCGTTTCGAAGGTCATGAAGCGAATAGTCCCTGACATTCACGTCATCGACCAGCACTTCTCCACGGTCCGCATCATATAATCTTGGGATCAGCTGTACAAGGCTGGATTTGCCGCTGCCGGTAGAGCCTATTATACCGACAGTCTCGCCAGGGTTGATCACAAGGTTGATATTCTCCAGGACCCATTTCTCATTGTTTTTATAGTACTTGAAGTATACATCTCTGAACTCGATTTTTCCGTGCCTGACAGTAACGCCCTTATTCATGGCATCATCATCGGTCAGATCTATTTCGGTACGAAGGACTTCGTCTATGCGTTTTAAAGATGCAAGCGTCCTGGAGCTGTTGAGAATAATTATGGATACCATCATAAGTGATATGAGGATCTGCACAACATAATTCACAAATGCGCTCAGGGTACCGGTAGTCATGCTTCCGGCAATTATCTGATTGCCGCCGAACCAGACGACTGCAAGAGTCGTGATATTCATTGCAAAGAACATTACAGGCATAGCAAAGATAACGACATTGACCGCACGCAAAGCGCTTTCCTTAAGATCCGTATTGGCTTTTCTGAATTTGTCTTCCTCATGACGTTCCCTGACAAATGATTTTACGACCCTTATGTTCGTCAGGTTCTCCTGAGTGGTGGTATTAAGCGCGTCAAGCTTCTTCTGCATGGCCGTGAACCTGGGAAAGGCGGTTTTCATAATTATGAAGATGGCAGTTGCCAGCAAAGGCATAACGCAAAGGATCACCAGTGCCAGTTTGGGATTCATTGCGAAAGCCATTATAAGCGCGCCGATAAGCATGCCTGGAGCTCTTAAGGCCATCCTCAGCAGCATCTGTATCATGTTCTGCACCTGTGTGACATCATTCGTCAGCCTTGTTATCAAAGAACCGGTGTTATACTGATCGATATTTTTGAAGGAGAACTTCTGGATCTGCCTGAACATATCCTTCCTGAGATCATTGGCAAATCCTGAGGAGGCCTTTATGGCAAACCATGCTCCGCCAACCCCGCCAGTCATCATGAATAACGCCGTAAATATCATCGTTATGCCCATTGCTATGATAAATGTAACACCCCTGCCATCGTCAACACCCTTATCAATGATATTGCTCAGCAGATAAGGCATCATGACTTCGCCTATGACTTCCACGATCATAAGGATGGGCCCTATGATAAATGAGGACAAATATGGCTTAACATATTTCCAGTATCTTTTCATCTCGTTGTAACCTTTCCTTTAGAATTTTATCAATGTCAATTCTATGCTTCCTGAGCCTGGCGATCAATAATATTGTCGTATACTTATCTTCCACATATGAACCTGCAAAATCAAATCTTGCATGGCAGCAATACTCAGGATATTTTATGTCAGAAATATAAATTGAAAATAAATTAAATAATTCCCCCTGCCCGTTCATATCAATTTATTGGGCCATAGTCTTTCACAGGCAGGGGATTTGGGAGTTTATCTTCAGTTTATGTTCTGACATTAAGATTAAGCTGAGAATGATCCTGAAAATCAGATCAAAAGGACCTATGATGTTATAACCAACGGTTAAGATCCCGGGCATATCGGAGGTAATCATGAGGTGGAAAGAGATTAAGAACTGGGACTGGAAGAAAATAATCGGCATATTTCTTTTTATTACTCTGATCGCTTCCATAATCTACATAATCTTTATGCTTATCCTGTCACCATCGGGTATTTCCGGCGCAGAAAGCCATGAACATGTAAAGAGCGATTATATGCTGATGCTCATCCAATGCATTCTTGGTCTTGTAGTAATGATGGTCCCAACGTTTATTGAGCGAAAATGGTCAATCAGCATACCCAATTACATGTACGTGCTTTATTTTATCTTCCTTTACTGCGCCATCTATCTTGGAGAAGTCAGGAGCTTCTATTACCTTATCCCTTTCTGGGACACCATATTGCACGCCTTCAGCGGTGCCATGCTTGGCGCTCTGGGCTTTTCGCTCATCAGTATCATCAATAATACCGATAATGTGTTTGTCAAATTAAGTCCGTTCTTTGTCTCCCTGTTTGCCTTCTGCTTTGCCGTAGCAGCAGGGGCCATATGGGAGATTTATGAATACACCGTTGACAGCCTGCTGTCTCTGAACATGCAGAAATACATGCTTGAGAACGGTACGCCGCTCATCGGTAAAGAAGCGCTTTCAGATACCATGAAGGATATAATCGTAGATACCATAAGCGCGTTTGTTATATCAGCGGCTGGTTACATAGTAAATAAAATAGAGGACTACTCTTCAGCCGAAGCTGATCCGTTGCCGACTGAAAATGCGATACTGAAATCTAACGAGGGATGACAAATGCAGATAAACTTGCTTGTAACTTTGGATTTCAAATATATCCGGCCCTTGAAGGTGATGCTCAAATCGCTGTTTTTGAATAATCCGTCGGAAGACTTCCATATATATCTAATGCATTCCAGCATCAAAGAGGAAGAGGTATCAGACCTGGTATCTTTCGTTGAAAGTCACGGACAAAGACTGTTCGAAATTAAAATCGACAGCCGATATTTCGATAACGCTCCTGTTGTCTTCCATTATACCAAAGAAATGTACTACAGGCTTTTGGCTTTCAAATTCCTGCCTGAAGAAATGGATCGCATCCTGTATCTGGACCCTGATATCCTGGTCATCAACCCCGTCCGCAGGCTCTATGAAACCGACCTGGACGGGTACCTTTACGCTGCTTCATTCCACAATGTACTGGCGGTCAAGGAAATAAACCGTATCCGGCTCTATCCGTACAAGATCGAGGCATACTTCAATTCAGGCGTTTTGCTTATGAATCTGGACCTGCAGAGAAAATTAATCGATGAAAAAGCAATATACTCTTTCATCGAGAAAAACCGGCTGAAACTCATCATGCCCGACCAGGACATCATTAATACACTCTACTCCAGGCAGATCAAAAGCATCGATGAGAAATTGTATAACTATGACACCAGATACTATAAATATTATAAAATGATATCAAACAACGCATGCGATATGGACTTTGTCATAAGAAACACGGTATTCCTGCACTTTTGCGGCAAGAAAAAGCCCTGGCACAAAAGCTACAGCGGAAAGTTCCATGCGCTTTACAAGCATTACGAAAAACTTACTTTTCCTGCATGATTTCAATTTTCTTTTATTACCCTGTACAATTCCTCCATGGCTGCGTGACTGCTGCATTCGATATCCGGGTAAACCAGTTCGTCGGTGCATTCCTTGTCTGCCCTGTAAAACCGTTTCGTCGATACTTGCATGAATAATTGGGAGTTAGGCAGTATAAAGCCTGCGACCTCTCCATAGCCGTTAGGGTTGTTCCCCGGAGCTTCTCCTATAATGGTCCCAAGGCCATTGTCCTTCACATATTGTGCAAACATCATGGCTGAGCTGAATGTGCGGGTCGATGTCAAAAGATAGAGATCTCCTCTGAACAGCAGATCATCATACTTTTTATTGGCAGAAGTCCCGCTTCCCAGGTTAAGATACAAAAAGCCCAGTCTCCAGCCGATGGACGATACCTTGTAGCTGTCGATATCAAGATATCTGAAGAATTCATCTGCTACCAGGCTGCTTCCTCCGCCGTTATACCTTAAATCGACCGCAACATTTTCTATCCTCTTATCTCTGATCTCTGCGAACATTGACCTCAGGCAATCGATGTATTCACTGTTATAATTGCACTCATCCAGTCTGAGTATCGCTATGCTGTTTTCTTCATCGATCTCATAGCTCACGAAGCTTTTTTCTGTCGTATCTTCATAATAGCTTTTATATAAATCATAATACTCAGTCCATGGAATGAAGTCATCCGGATAGCAGGTTTCTGTGCGCACCTTGCCATCTTCCGAGATCAGCGTATACTCAATACCATTTGCAAGATCCAGTCCCAAATAATCGATCCCGGCTCCAGTGAGAATATCGTCAAGCAGCAGTCTATGCCCCCAGGAAGGCGTTTCATAACTGTATAAACTGCTCTTTTGCTCAAAAAACTCATTAAACTGGATGCCGTTTACTGCTGTTATCTCATACCCGTCATTGGCCCATTTGCGATAATACTTCATTATTTTTTCATCATAAACACCGCGAACATATGTATGCCCGTCTCTGAGGATCGAAAGGATCGATTCGATTTCGCCTGCCAGATCATTTACACTTATGTAATCGCTTTCTTCTATCCTGGCTTTTACTTCCTCATACTGCCGTGTGATATATTCAGGTGTTCCGTTCAGAAACACAGGATGAAGCTTCCGTATGGTTTTCATCGTGTTATCAAGATCTTTGATGGCTTCATCTGAACTCAACAGCTGAGTATATGGTTTGGTGATGATATTTACATTTGATCGGAATGTTATGCTGTTCCAGTATGGATTGCAGTAGCTGCCCAAAACCGACAGGACCACTGCTATGACTGTCAGAATCCCGATGATGGTTTTTGCAACCTTTCTGTTCTGGTTTCTTTCGATGAACAATACCGCAGATACGATCGCAATCAATGAAACAATTATGGTCACATACTCAGGCATGTCACATAATAAAGCATTCACAGGTATCAGACCGACAGCTGCTATATCCAGAAAAATACATAAAAAAAGCAATCTCTTTTTCACTTTAAAATCTCCAGTAGCTTTATCAATCAATATTCGCTTCAATAATAACCAACATATTATACCACATTATTCTTCTTAAACAATAACGCCAACCTCAAAATTTCGATTGGTGTTCATTCTGCCTATTCCCCAGCGTACCTTCCAGGCTCCTAATATATCTTTGATGCTAAGATTTGTCGAAACTACAGGCACTCTTCCTTTTGGTGTACTAATTTCTCCCGTTACCCATTCATCTTTTTTATCGTATGGTGTTATTAATTTTGTATTACAGCAACTACCGGACGAACAGCAGCAAAACTTCCTTTTACTCATTCCCATCACATCCTTTGCAGCAGTCTGAATCCTTACACATGCAATTTTCTTTATCTGAGGTAATTCTACAGAGAAATTGCTTTATTTCGCTGACAGTATCTTCATCTAATGAATAATAAGTCCATTTGCCTTGTTCTCTGCCCTTCACCAGACCGCATTCACACAGGATCTTCATGTGATGAGACAGCGTGGATTGGGACATATCGAATCTCTCCAGGATCATGCATGCGCATAGCTCTCCGCAGGAGAGCATATCCACGATCATGGCTCTTTTAGTATCTCCCAGCGCTTTAAATACTTTGGAATATTCAGAATAATCTGACAAACAATCACCTCAAATCTAAAAATATCGATATGACTATTATATGCGTCATATCGATAAACGTCAATTTGAGGACAGGTAGAAACATATTGATTTATTATATAAAAATGTCTTTGCTGATAGCTTTGAATAGGCAAGTTATATTTTAATTATCAACAATGAAAAATGAACGGTCCAAAGAACTAAAATACGATTCAAGCTCCTTCTGATCCATTACATTCATCTCCCGTCAGGTCAGGTTTTCTCAGCGGTTTCGGATTGCTTCAATATAAGCCTCAAGCTCCGCCATACTGTCAACGTCAAGCATCTTAACCTTAACTTCACATTCATAGCCTTTTTCACTCAGGATCCCCTGGATCTCATCAGGATCGATCACTTTTCCCTTTAATCCAATCTCTGCCATTGGATCTTTCTGAAGCTGCGTTCCGTACTATTCCTATATGTTTTATAAAAATAATTGACAAATCTATGCAACCATGTTACCTTTGTGTACATATACTATTCCTATAGGATTACTTTGCTTTAGGAAAGGAGTTCTTCTATGAAAAGGAACCATGTCAATTGCAGTTACTTAAGTGACAGAAGCAGACATGAGATCTGTTGCCGCTAAACTGTAGTTCCCCATAAAAAAAAACGTAAAGGAGATATTAACATGTCAAAAAGACAATTGGTATTAGATGCATTTAACAATAAACCCGTAGAAAGGGTCCCAGTGGGTTTTTGGTTCCATTTCGCAAATGAAGACGAATTTTCGCAGGGACTTAAAAACCCGGACGTTATCCGGAAAAACATCGAAGGCCACAATAAGTTTGTCGCAGAATTCAAGCCTGATTTTGTCAAGCTTATGAGCGATGGCTTTTTTGAATATCCAAACCCGATACTGTCCGATTTTGAAAGCCCGGAGGATTTGCTGAAATTAAAGCCTCTCGGACCTGAACACCCATGGATAGTAAAGCAGGTCGAACTGGTCAGGACTCTGACTGATTCTTTCGGATCTGAAGTCCTTACATTTTACAATATCTTCGCACCGGCCACATTTTTCAAACTGCGCTTTGGCGATAAAGGAAACACGATCCTGGCTGATCTCTTACTGGAAAACAAAGATGCTGTCAAACACGCGTTGGATACCATCGCAGAGGATCTTGCCACTCTGTCACTGAAGGTCATCACTGACGGAAAAGCTGACGGGATCTATTTAAGCGTCCAAAACGTCCAGGATAACCGCATCACCCCTGAGCTTTACAAAGAAGTCATCGCTCCGGGAGAGCTCCTTGTGCTTGAAAGCGCTAACAAAGCCAGTGAATATAACATACTGCACATTTGTGGATATAGAGGAAGCCGAAATGACTTAAGCTTTTACTTTGATTATCATGCAAAGGTATTCAACTGGGCAGTGAATGTGGAAGGCATAAGCCTTGCCGAAGGCAAAAGACTGTTTGGCGGAAGAGCTGTCATAGGCGGATTTGACAACACAGCAAGCGGAGTTTTGTATTCCGGAAGCAAGGAAGAGATCGAAGATTTCACAGAAAAACTGCTCAGGGAATCGGGCACGATCGGCATCATATTGGGAGCCGATTGCACTGTTCCCGGGGATATTGACCTTGATCGTCTGGATTGGGTCAGAAAAAAGGCTAAAAGTCTTTCAAAAAGCCTGTCATCCCGGATTTAAAATAAAAAGGAGGAAACGATCATGTCATTTATTCGTAAAATAATGATTCTTGTCTTAGTATTGACCATATCTGCAGGAGCAGCCTCCTGCGGGAAATCGGCCCCGTCGACAGGTTCCCCGGCCGACCCTGCGGACACTGCTTCTTCAGTCCAAAAGGATTCTTCAAACGAAGTTGTTGAAATACGCGTAGCCCATACACAGACTTACGTACCCTACGATTTTGTGAATGACAACGGTGAGTCAGACGGTTTCGAGGTGCAGGTGCTGAAAGCAGTCGATGAACTGCTTCCCCAGTATAGGTTCACCTTTGTACCCACCTCCGATGACGATCTTCTGATCGGAGTAGAATCTGGAAAATACAATATAGGCGTTAAAGGCGCATGGTTTACAGAGGAGCGTGCGAAAAAATACATATACCCCAAAAATTATATTGCAGCCAGCATAATAGGCCTCACCTTCAGAGCCGAGGATTCCGACAAGATCAGGGATATGCAGTCTTTTGCCAGATTCAGCGGAAAGCTCGTTCCGATCGCTCCGCAGAACGCTCAGTGGACGATAGTTGAGGAATACAACAAGGCAAATCCAGATAATCAGGTGATCCTGGTTGCTTCTGAGGCTTTCAATGTTTCCGATGCATACACATGGGTCCTTGAAGGCAGATATGATGCATATTTTGACATCAAGCTGAGCTATGAGAAGAATGTTCTGGCCGATGACGCTCCATACCGCCACCTTGCCGACAAGCTCGCTTATGTGCCATACAGGGCAATTCCTACATATCCTCTGTTCAACAAAAACGATCAGGCTTTGGCCGATGCCTATGATAAAGCCATCGAGCAACTCAGAGAAGAAGGAAAAATCTCAGAATTGTCGCAGAAATACTTCAACGAGGACATTTTCCAATATATCTCCGAATGATACTGAAAGTAAAGAAGGCAGATCGCTATGAGACCATTCAGATTCCTGTTTATTCCTGAAGTGTTATTTGATTTGCTTCCTTTTTTGCCGGTAACTTTGATGATGTTTGCAGGCTCTGTTTTCTTTGGATCCTTGCTGGGATTTGTCCTGGCAAGGGCCAAAGTCAGAGGCCGAAAAGTCTCAGGGATCCTGGCAGATGCATATATCGCTGTGATGAGATGCACTCCACCCATCGTGCTTCTGTTTATCGTATACTATGGGCTTCCGGAGCTGCTTCTTTCAACCATAGGTCTTGACATCAATGCCATCGAAAAAGGCATATTCGTTCTTGTGACCTTTACCCTGCTTTTTGGAGCGGTCATGTCCGAGATAATGCGGTCAGCCTATGAATCCATCGACAAAGGCCAATGGGAAGCAGCAGTCAGCATCGGTTTAAGTCCCTTCCAGGCCTTCTACAGGATCATGCTGCCCCAGGCGACCGCAGTAGCCTTGCCCAATTTCAGCAATGTATTGATCAACCTTATGAAGGATGGCTCTCTGGCTTTTACGATAGGGCTCATTGATATCATGGGCAAGGGAAATTTGATCATATCCAAAAATTTCGGAGCCTACGCTCTGGAAACATATATGGCGCTTGCGCTTATATACTGGACCCTTACCCTGATAATTGAAAAGTCCTTTGGCTATATCGAAAAATCCCTGTCCAGAGGGAAAAGAAGTATCGCTGAATAGGAGGTGTGCCTTGTGGATCTCAATATCAGATACATGATCGATACGTTTTTTCTGGCCCTGACCGGTGTCCCCGTAACCTTGAGCATAACTGCCGTCGCATTACTGGTATCAGCACCAATCGCATTTTTCATGGCAATATCAAGGATATACAATATCAGGATCGTTAAGCAAGTAGTTTCCGCATATGTTTCTTTTATCAGGGGCACACCTGTAGTTCTGCAGATCCTGATCATCTACAGCCTGCTCCCCAGCTGGCTCAATGCGATGATCAAGAGTCTCAGCTGGGATATAAACATATTCGATATGAATCCTGTGATCTACGCCTATATAGTGTTCTCTTTGAACACCTGCGCCGGGCTTTCCGAGATATTCCGGTCAGCGCTGCTTACCGTAAACAAAGGCCAACTGGAAGCCGCGCTCTCCATCGGCATGTCTGCTGTACAGGCTTATACCAGGATCATAATACCTCAGGCTATGGTTTCAGCGCTGCCCAATATCTGCAACCTCACCATCAATCTGATCAAGGGAACCTCCCTTGCATTCATGATGACCGTGAAGGAAGTTACATCCATCGCAAAGATCGCAGCTTCCTACGGTTACAACTACATAGAATCCTATCTGGATATCCTGATAATTTATATCCTTCTGTGCTCGGTCATACAGGCTCTTTTCGCGCTGGTCGAAAAGCGGATCGGGTCATATAAGACCCTTACAGGATCGGCAGCAAAAGCAGTCTGATGAACAGACTTATTGGCGAAACATAAAGAAAGTAGGAAGTTGTATTATGCTTGAGCTTAAAAATATCCATAAATCCTTCAATAACAACGAAGTCCTGAAAGGTGTCAGCATCAGGGTAAAAAAGGGCGATGTGATCGTCATCCTGGGGCCGAGCGGCTCGGGAAAGACTACTCTCCTTCGCTGCATCAATTTCCTGGAGCGGGCAGATAAAGGAGAGATATTCTTCGATGACCTTCGCGTGAATATCAGGACCGCTTCCCCGGCTGATATATCGAGGATACGAAAAAGGACGGCTTTTGTGTTCCAGAATTACAATCTGTTCAATAACAAAACCGCCCTTGAAAATGTCACCGAAGGTCTTATCACAGCGCGTAAGGTGCCTAAACCCGAAGCCATTGAGATCGCAAAAAAAGCCCTCAGTAAGGTTGGACTTTCGGACCGGGAAAACTACTATCCCTCAAAGCTTTCGGGAGGTCAGCAGCAGCGCGTAGCCATTGCCCGGGCCATTGCCGTCAACCCTGATGTCATACTGTTCGATGAGCCTACATCTGCCCTTGATCCCGAATTGACCGGAGAAGTGCTTGCAGTCATGAAGCAGCTTGCCCGTGAAGGCGTGACCATGGTGGTTGTGACCCACGAGATGTCTTTTGCCCGGGATGTCGCAAACCATATCGTATTCATGGATGGCGGAGTGGTTATCGAAGAAGGTTCGCCTGATGAGATCTTCTCAAGGCCCCGTGAGGACAGGACGAAGCAGTTCTTAAGCAGGATACTGCCGGTCTGGGATTATGTCATATAGTGATCATCGTCAGTGCCTGACGATCATACTCTTTTTCCATTTTCCTGTGGCATAATATACAAACATGATCAAACCGGCGGCCAGGCTGGCGGTAGGAGCCGCAAGTCCCAGACCCCACAAACCTTTCTGCAGGACCGACCCGAAGATCACCGCCATCGGAACGCGGAAACCTATCGAAGACAGTATTCCGCATACCGAAGATATGAAAGTATGACCCGTACCGGTTATAAGGCCGTTTAAGCAGAATGTGGCAGGCACGATGAGGTAGTCGAAGGAAAAAGTCCTGATATACTCCACTCCCGCTGAGATGGTATTGGGATCGTCATCGAAAATTGAAAGGATCTGCTGAGGGAACAACTGCGTTATGACGAACACTATCGATGTTATCGAAAAAGCAAGAGCAAAGCCTGTATAGAAGGTCTTTTTGGCCCTGTCCACCTTCCCTGCTCCCATGTTCTGCGCAACCATGGCTGAAACTGACGACCCCACCGCAATGGCAGGCAATATGGCAAAACCGTTGTATTTGCCTACGATGCCCACTGCTGCAGACGCGTTAACGCCCATACTGTTGGCTATAGTGGTAAGGACGAGGAACGAAAAATTTACGATCACGTTCTGTATCGAAAGCGGCAGACCTATCTGGATTATCTTCACAAAACGTTCTTTATAGAATTTGAAAGAACGGAGCCTGAAATCAAATGCAAAATCACTTCTTTTCAGGTATATAATACACAGGATCATGCTTATGGCCTGAGATATGACAGTCGCTATTGCCGCGCCTTTGGCTTCCATTCCGTATACTCCGACGAACAGGATATCCAGAACCACATTTATCGCGCATGCTATGGTTACAAAAATCAGTGGTCTTCTGCTGTCGCCGAAACCTCTCATAATAGCCGAAAATGCGTTATACCCGAAAATAAATACCGTGCCCAGCAGGGTGACATCAAGGTAATCCCTTGCCTGCTGCCAGGCCTCATCAGGTGTCTTCATAAGCCTGAGTACTTCATTTGAAAGTATCAGCATGATAACGGTAAAGGCCACACCGACGACCAGAAGAAAAGTCAGCAGTGTGCCGATGGTTTCCTTGACGCCTTTCCTGTCACCGGAGCCCAGGTACTGGCCGATGATGACGGTTCCGCCGGCAGTAAGGCCAATGATCAGATTGGTTAGAAGAAGCGTTATCTGTCCGCCTATATTGACCCCGGATATGGCTGCAGTGCCCGAATAATTACCGACTATCAGCATGTCAGCAACGTTATAAAGGCTCTGTATAAGATTTGACAGCATAAAAGGCAGCGCAAACTGTATAAGAAGCCTGGCAACACTGCCCTCAGTAAGATTCGTTTCGATTGATGCCTTCCTCATATTGATGTAATCCTCTTTCTAATCGGTCTGTGGCATAAAAATAATGCAATCCTTAAGTCTTGATTGCATCATTGAAAAATGACCTAACCATTATACATTAATAGCTTTTTATAAAACAGTCAATAATATTTTTTGTTCACTGCAATTAAGCTAAAATTTACCGCTAAGTATATCTTCCTTCCTTTGCTGCATAAATTCCATCATCTCAAATTCTTTATAATTCCTTGCAATAATGATCCCATCATCGAAAGCGGCAAGGGCTTCATCCTTCCTGCCCAGCCGATAAAGAGCGCTGGCCTTCTGATATAATTGCCAGGGAAGGCTTCGATAGCTCTGAGTTTCAGCACACAGATCCAGGCCTCTTTCGCTTGTAGAAAGAGCTTCCTCGTAACGTTCCAGCCAACGGTAGCATTTTGCCAGTGCTACCAGGAGTGAAGCATGGGCATCTGATATATCTTCAGAAAATATATAGCCTGTCTGTATTATCGAGTCAAGCTGGGTGAAGATCCTCAGAGCCTCTTCCTTTTTATCTGTGAAAAGATTCCAAAGCCCGTACATCCTGATAATATCGATCTCAATGACGGTATATAGATCAGAATCCATATGCTTGATATCGAAGTTTTCTAAAGTCAGATGTATCGCCTTATCCAAAAGAAGCACAAGCTCTAAATCATGAGCGTTATGCCAGTCCATGCCGCCGGCAACGATCCATGCGCGAGTCTTCAGTATATACTGAAGGATATACTTGTTATTTTTGAATGATTTATTCTTCTCCATGGATTCCAAAAGATCCAGGATCTCGTCTGTCTTATTCTCCCTGAATAGCTGAGCGATCCTGTTCCTCATTTCATCGAAATACATCTCTTCCCTGCTGGCAATATAGCTGGAAAACCGTTTCGGATCTACTCCAAGCCTTTGCATCAGCTGTTCGAACAAATACTTGCCGGGAGATATGCTGCCATTTTCGATATATGATATCGTCCTTCTGTCACATAATCCTTCAGCCAGCTTTTCCTGAGTTATTCCCCTCTTCTTTCTGAGCTCTGAAATCAATACACCTGCACAATAGGTTGCCATACGGATCTCCTTCGGAAGTAAAATTTCACTTTATTACTGATCTGGACTTAAATATAATTCTAAAGTAACGCCAGGTGAATGTAAAGTTAAAGACTTAGGGGGAGCTTCTATGGAACAGGTGATCTATGTTGAAAATCTTAAAAGGGACTACATAAAGACCAAGGGATTCATACGCAAAAAGAGAACCGTTACCACCGCAGTCGATGGAATTACCTTTGATGTAAAGAGAGGAGAAATATTCGGGATCCTTGGTGAAAACGGAGCGGGCAAAACAACCACCATCAAGATGCTGATAACACTGCTTGCGCCCACTTCAGGAGTCTGCAGGGTGCTTGGATACAACACCTTTGGTGAAGAGAAGAAAATAAGGAGCAGGATCAATTTTATATTCGGCGGCGAAATGGGAGTTTACCGCCGTTTGTCGGGCAGAGACAATCTTCAGTATTTCGCAAATCTTTATCACATCCCGGGAGCGGAAGCGAAAAAGAGGATAAACCAGGTCCTTGAAATCGTAGGCTTGAATGACAAAGCAGATGCCCTGGTCGAAACCTATTCCAAGGGAATGATTCAACGCCTTCAGATTGCCAGAGGGCTTATGAATGATGCTGAGATCCTGTTCATGGATGAGCCCACCATTGGACTTGATCCTTTGGGCGCAAGGGCGCTGAGAGATCTGATCAGGAGACTTAAAGAGCATGGGAAGACCATTGTATTGACAACCCACTATCTCTATGAAGCAGACGAGCTATGTGACCGGATAGCCATTATGAATAAAGGGAAAATCGTTGCCCTGGATACGCCACAGGGTTTAAAAAATCTTCTGGATGCGTATTCCGGATTATTCGGACAGTATTTCCGGGAGTATCCGGACAATAAAACCGGATACATCCGGACACCTTGTCATGTACTTTGATTTTACATAAAAATTCACTTAGAAACAAATATTTT